>NZ_CP053939.1:1906934-2224757 GCF_013267835.1 Neisseria mucosa | reverse complement strand
TGGTACCGCCGAAGTTGATGCCTTGGCGATGTTGGCGGCGTTGTTGGCGACGTTTTGGTTGTCGCAAACAGTTGGCTGCCATTGACGGCGTCTTTGCTGTTGCATTGAGGTCGCCGTCGGCCACGTTGGTCACTTTGTTACCGGCGGCATCGATACCGGACTTGGTCAGGCTAGGACCGCCTGCGACTTTCACACCGTCGTTGTTAACGGTGGTGTCGCCGGCTTTGACGCTGTCTACTACAGGTCTTTGTTCAGCTTGACGGTACGTATCGCTTGGGCTTCAGTGTGATGTTGTCGTCGCCGGCAACGGTCACGGTGAACCGAGTTTTTCGACATTGGTGCTGCCGCTGTCGCCGTTGAAGGTCAGGCCTTTGGTGTCAACGTGGTTTTGGCGTCCACGCCTTTTTGGATGTCGTCTTTGGTGTCTTGCGCCAAGTCGATGCTGTAGTCGGTCACGTTGTTCGCGTCTGCTGCTGAAGCAGTGACGGTCACTTTGTTCGAACCGCGCTCGCAGTGGTACCTTTGGCGTTGACGGTGTAAACGTCTTGGCCGTTGGCGCCGGTCGTTTTACCACGTCTTTGATGTTGGTGCCGGCGGCAACCTCGGTACGGGCGGCGGCGCTTTGCTGTTTCAGCTGGCTGTAGTTGACGGCGTCGGTGTCGTCGTACCGGCGGCTACGTTGGTGATCTTGTTGCCGGCGGCATTGATGCCGGACTTGGTCACACTCGGGCCGCCTGTGATGGTGAGGCCGTCTGAATTCAGTTTGCTGTCGCCTGCGGTACGCTGTCACGGTATGTCTTTGGCCAGTTTGAGTCATTGGTTGTCGGACACGTGGTGACAGTTTTGTCGCTGCTGCGTAGCACGGTTTGCCGTGGACTTGTGCGTTAGTGTCGGCGGCATTTCAGCTTTGCGTTTGGCGTTGTCTCTTTCACGACCGTGTTCGGCGTCGGTATCTGGTACCGCGCCCTTGGCTTTACCGCGCATCGATACCGGACTTGGTCAGGCTAGGACCGCCTGCGACTTTCACACCGTCGTTGTTAACGGTAGTGTCGCCGGCTTTGACGCTGTCCACCACCAGGTCTTTGTTCAGCTTAACGGTCACTTATCGTCTTGGCTTCAGTCGTGATGTTGTCGTCGCCGGCAACGGTCACGGTAGAACCGAGTTTTTCGACATTGGTGCTGCCGCTGTCGCCGTTGAAGGTCAGGCCTTTGGTGTCAACGGTGGTTTTGGCATCCACACCTTTTTGGATGTCGTCTTTGGTGTCTTGTGCCAAGTCGATGCTGTAGTCGGTCACGTTGTTCGCGTCTGCTGCTGAAGCAGTGACGGTCACTTTGTTCGAACCTGCGCTCGCAGTGGTACCTTTGGCGTTGACGGTGTAAACGTCTTGGCCGTTGGCGCCGGTCGTTTTAACCACGTCTTTGATGTTGGTACCGGCTGCAACCTCGGTACGGGCGGCGGCGCTTTGCTGTTTCAGCTGGCTGTAGTTGACGGCGTCGGTGTCATCGGTACCGGCGGCTACGTTGGTGATCTTGTTGCCGGCGGCATTGATGCCGGACTTGGTCACACTCGGGCCGCCTGTGATGGTGAGGCCGTCTGAATTCAATTTGCTGTCGCCTGCGGTAACGCTGTCGACGGTAATGTCTTTGGCCAGTTTGAAGTCAATCTGGTTGTCAGACACGGTGGTCACGATGTTTTTGTCGCTGCTGCGGTAAGCAACGGTTTCGCCCAGTTGGACGTTGTCGTCGTTACCGTTGTCGGCAGCAATGTTCAGACCTTTGGCCACATTGGCGTTGGTTTCTTTCAGCTGACCGTAGTTAACAGCGTCGGTATCTCGGTACCGGCGGCTACGTTGGTCACTTTGTTGCCGGCGTTGTTCAAACCGTCTTTGTCGTTTGACATGTGCTTAACGCCGTCTTGGGTAATGCAACTGTCGCCTTTCACACCGTCGTTGTTAACGGTGGTGTCACCGGCTTTGACACTGTCTACTACCAGGTCTTTGTTCAGCTTGACAGTCACTTTATCGTCTTGGGCTTCGTGTGATGTTGTCGTCGCCGGCAACGGTCACGGTGGAGCCGAGTTTTCGATATTGGTGCTGCCGCTGTCGCCGTGAAGGTCAGGCCTTTGTTGTCAACGGTGGTTTTGGCATCCACACCTTTTTGGATGTCGTCTTTGGTGTCTTGTGCCAAGTCGATGCTGTAGTCGGTCACGTTGTTCGCGTCTGCTGCGAGCAGTGACGGTCACTTTGTCGGAACCTGCGCTCGCAGTCGTGCCTTTGGCGTTGACGGTGTAATGTCTTGGCCGTTGGCTCCGGTCGTTTTAACCACGTCTTTGATGTTGGTGCCGGCTGCAACCTCGGTACGGGCGGCGGCGCTTTGCTGTTTCAGCTGGCTGTAGTTGACGGCGTCGGTGTCATCGGTACCCGGGGCAACGTTGGTGATCTTGTTGCCGGCGGCATCGATGCCTGCTTTGGTCACACTTGGGCCACCGGTAATGGTGAGGCCGTCTGAATTCAGTTTGCTGTCGCCTGCGGTAACGCTGTCGACGGTGATGTCTTTGGCCAGTTTGAAGTCAATCTGGTTGTCAGACACGGTGGTCACGATGTTTTTGTCGCTGCTGCGGTAAGCAACGGTTTCGCCCAGTTGGACGTTGTCGTCGTTACCGTTGTCGGCAGCAATGTTCAGACCTTTGGCCACATTGGCGTTGGTTTCTTTCAGCTGACCGTAGTTAACAGCGTCGGTATCTTCGGTACCGGCGGCTACGTTGGTCACTTTGTTGCCGGCGTTGTTCAAACCGTCTTTGGTCAGTTTGACATCGCCTGCTTTAACGCCGTCTTGGGTCAATGCAACATCGTCGCCTACTTTCACACCGTCGTTGTTAACGGTGGTGTCACCGGCTTTGACACTGTCTACTACCAGGTCTTTGTTCAGCTTGACAGTCACTTTATCGTCTTGGGCTTCGGTGGTGATGTTGTCGTCGCCGGCAACGGTCACGGTGGAGCCGAGTTTTTCGACATTGGTGCTGCCGCTGTCGCCGTTGAAGGTCAGACCTTTGGTGTTAACGGTGGTTTTGGCATCCACACCTTTTTGGATGTCGTCTTTGGTGTCTTGTGCCAAGTCGATGCTGTAGTCGGTCACGTTGTTCGCGTCTGCAGCAGCGGCGGTAACGGTCACTTTGCTCGAACCGGCGCTCGCAATCGTGCCTTTGGCATTGACGGTGTAAACGTCTTGGCCGTTGGCGCCGGTAGTTTTCACCACGTCTTTGATGTTGGTACCGGCGGCAACTTCGGTACGGGCGGCGGCGCTTTGCTGTTTCAGCTGGCTGTAGTTGACGGCGTCGGTGTCATCGGTACCCGGGGCAACGTTGGTGATCTTGTTGCCGGCGGCATCGATGCCTGCTTTGGTCACACTTGGGCCACCGGTAATGGTGAGGCCGTCTGAATTCAGTTTGCTGTCGCCTGCGGTAACGCTGTCGACGGTGATGTCTTTGGCCAGTTTGAAGTCAATCTGGTTGTCAGACACGGTGGTCACGATGTTTTTGTCGCTGCTGCGGTAAGCAACGGTTTCGCCCAGTTGGACGTTGTCGTCGTTACCGTTGTCGGCAGCAATGTTCAGACCTTTGGCCACATTGGCGTTGGTTTCTTTCAGCTGACCGTAGTTAACAGCGTCGGTATCTTCGGTACCGGCGGCTACGTTGGTCACTTTGTTGCCGGCGTTGTTCAAACCGTCTTTGGTCAGTTTGACATCGCCTGCTTTAACGCCGTCTTGGGTCAATGCAACATCGTCGCCTACTTTCACACCGTCGTTGTTAACGGTGGTGTCACCGGCTTTGACGCTGTCCACCACCAGGTCTTTGTTCAGCTTAACGGTCACTTTATCGTCTTGGGCTTCGGTGGTGATGTTGTCGTCGCCGGCAACGGTCACGGTGGAGCCGAGTTTTTCGATATTGGTGCTGCCGCTGTCGCCGTTGAAGGTCAGGCCTTTGGTGTCAACGGTGGTTTTGGCATCCACACCTTTTTGGATATTATCTTTAGTACTTTGAGCGAGATCGATACTGTAATCAGTTGTTACTGCACCATCGGCTGCGGTTGTAGCATTGGAGGTCAAATTCAAAGCATTGGAAACTTGTACCGTTGCTTTATCTGCGCTGACGGTATAAGTGGTTTCTTTGCCTGAAGTTGTTTTATTAACGTGCGCGTTACTGCCTGCCTCCACCTTGGTTGTGGTTTTGGCATTATTGATGGCATTAGCTACATCGCCGGCAGTCGCTACACCGGCAGTCGGTGCGGACACTGTGCCATTATTATCGACAGACAATGAGCCTTGAGTGACGTTGATTTGAACTTTTGATGTATTCTCGCCATCGGTGATTGCAACGGTCGTCAAGTTGCCATCGGCGTAGTTGACTGTACCGTTGTTATTGATACGAGATTTGTCTGTACCGTTTTGTTGGATATTGTGTCCAACATTGTTCATAACGGTGTACAGCTGGCTACCATTGACCGCATCGGTCGAAGTGGCGGAAATACGGCCTGCGGCAACATTGTGAATTTGGCGTTCATTGCCTACGCTGCCTACAGAAACTGCGCCTGTTTTAGCGGATGAAGAAGCTGCATAGCTGACGTTGGTTACCGCACCGCTATCGTTTTTGAATGTTGCATTTTTAGCTGTTGCATCAAAATTATTGGCAGTGCCAACAGCACCATTACCCAATGCAACAGAGCTACCGATCGTAGTCGTCGCGCCACTACCCAAAGCAACTGAATCGCTTCCAGTCGCTTTTGCATTATTACCGCCGGCAAAACTATTCTGCCCGGCAGCTTGGGCTGAGGAACCAATAGCGGTGGAATAAAGGCCTGAACTGTTTGCCTGCTTACCAATGGCGATAGAATAAGCTTGCGTTGTCTGCGCCTGATGACCGATTGCAACAGAATCATCACCGACTGCATTGGACAAATAGCCCATTGCCGTACCGTTATTTTGTGCCGCTGCCCTTGCACCGACAACGGTTGCATTTTCGTAATTGGCTCTACTGTGAGCACCGACGACTACAGAGTAATTGTAATTATTTTCTGTATTCAAACCTATGGCGATAGAACCTGTACCGCGGGAATTGGCATTAGAGCCTAAGGCAACAGCGCCAACAGTTCCAGAAGTTACCGTTGCATTTGGACCAACAGCAACAGAAGACGAACCAAGTACGTTGGCATTATGACCCAAAGAAACACTACCCGTCGCACCTGTACTTGTTGCCGCATTTGGTCCGATAGCAATTGAATTGGTTGCTTTTGCGCCGTCATTGTTCCAGTTTTTCGTACCGTCAGTTTTACCTTCTTCTGATTTAACAGAAAAATAACGGACACGCTCAATTGCACTCAATACACCATAAAGTTGAGAGCCGTTGATGGCATCAGTAGAAGTAGCAGAAATATCGCCGGGGGATACATTAATGATTTGGCGTTCATAGCCTTTAGAACCGACAGACACAACATCACCGGCATCGGTAGTTGCACCGCCTGCCCAAGTGTAGGTCACGCCCATGATTTCGCGTTGAACGTATGCCTTACCTTCTTTATCAGTTTTAGAAGCCGTACCCAAAGCCACAGAGTTCAGCAAAGTTGCCTTTGCTCCTGTACCCAAAGCTACACCGCCAAAAGCAGTAGCCTGAGACTTGGTACCGATGGCCAAAGACAAATCGGCAGATGAATTAGCTTGCACACCCAGCGCAACAGAACCTTGACCGGCAATAGTATTACCATAAGAACCGTAATTCATCGTATCACCAGTCATCTCTTTATAAATATCACGCAGACTTTTACCGCTCAGCGTATATTCACCGGTCTTTGCACCTTTTTCATTATATTTGATGAATTTATCCGTTGCATTGCCAGAATATCGAGTACCACCTACCGCATCTAAATCATCACCACCAATAGCAACAGATGAATTACCATTAGCCAAGACATTGCCGCCAACCGCAATAGATTGGTCTCCCTTTGCCCACGCACCCTCAGGTCTGCCCTGTGGATCAACACGGTTACCTGAACCAATAGCAATAGACTGAGTTATCTTAGAACTACTTGAATCGCCTACTCGAGCCGTATTACCAATAGCAATATTATTGTGCGTTACATTCACATTCATACTATTTTGGGAGAGAACCTCAGATGCACGTCCAATAGCAATCGTACCAAATCCGGTTGCATTCGCGTCTGCACCAAGTGCAATAGCACTTGATGGCGCACTACCCGAAGCTGGAGAATTTGCCACTGCATTTTTACCGATGGCAATGGTATTTCCAGCTTGAGCTTGGGCTGAATTACCTATGGCGATAGACTCACTTTGATAACCCACCGCATTGGTACCGATTGCAATGGCATTTTGCGCATTGGCTGCAGCCTGACTGCCGCTGCCAATTGCAATGCCGTCTTGACCTCTTGATGTGCTGGATTGGCCCAAAGCCATTGAGCCTATACCAAATGCTTGCGCCGAATTACCCAATGCTGTTGTGCTCGTATTATTGGCAAGAGCATTCTTACCTACCGCTGTCGCTTGCGTACCATTTGCTTTGGAATCTGCACCCAATGCTGTTGAATCTGCAGAAACAGCATTGGCACTTTTACCTATCGCTGTTGCATTTGAACTACTTGCACTTGTATCTGCTCCCATCGCAACGGCATGATTTTGAGTAGCCTTGGCATTTGTACCAACAGCAAGGCTGTTATTATGTGTTGCATTTGCACTCGTACCTACCGCAACTGCACCATTAGCCGTAGCATTGGCTGATGCTCCTACTGACAGAGCACCAATACCGGTCGCTGTTGCACCACTAACCGCAGTCGCACTGGTTGCAGCATCAAATTCAATTTTTCCTCGTGCTGCAGTTGCCGCATACGAATTACCTGCACCCAAAAGAGCTGCCGAAATCACTGTCAATCTAAAAACTGTCGCAATACCATTTTTACCGGATTCGGCAGATACATCTGTACTGTTTTGTTCTGCGGACGATTTCACACGACCTTTGGCTAATTCGGACGTTACGACGAAAGATTGAATCGTACGGTTCCAAACGACTTTAAATATCTTATTCATTAGTGTGTCTTTCTCTTTTTATGATGGATAAAAGCGCAGGCGTGAGCATGACGCTACTTTAAAAAATCTATTGCGGAGGATTTCCTTGCAAAATGCTTGCTTCGAGCTGACGTTTATTGTCACTTTAAGACGAAATTTAGGTCTTTTACTATCTCGAAGTGAAATAGTATTTCATACTTACCAAATATCCGCTAGTCGAAAATATAAACCGATTATCTTTAATTTCTAAATAAAATCACGGCTTTCAACCAGAAAAACCAATCATCAAAAGTTCTCCAGTCATGTTTCTATTAATAAGCGTAATGTTGTATTCCATTGACAAGTCACAAGTAAACACAGTAATCATGCAAGCCATATGCCAATTATTTGAAATATTATTTAAAATGAATTATTTATTAAAAAAACGAAAGAGAAAGGCCGTCTGAAATGTTTCAGACGGCCTTTAATGAAATGATATTGAACAACTACTTAATTGAATAATTTGTTTTTTAAGCTATCAATAAAATCGGCAATATGCTTTTAATACATCATAGAAAGAATACGCATATCCTTACTTATACAAACGCGGATGGTTTTACAAACCGAATACGGCAATATCGCCCTTGCCTTGACGAATCAGCTCGGTGCCATCGGTCATATCGATAACCGTCGTCGGCTCAGTACCGCACCAGCCGCCATCAATAACCAAATCAACAGCATGCTCAAGACGGTCTCGAATTTCGTATGGATCGGTCAATGGCTCTTCGTCTTCGGGCAGCATAAGGGTACAACTTAAAATAGGTTCGCCCAATTCTTGCAAAAGTGCCAAGGCAGTAGCGTTATCAGGAACACGCAGGCCGATGGTTTTGCGCTTGGGGTGAAGCGTACGATTGGGTACTTCTTTGGTTGCCTGCAGGATAAAGGTGTAGCTTCCGGGCGTAGCTGCTTTGAGCTGGCGGAATTGGGCATTATCTACTTTGGCGTAAGTACCCAATTCGCTCAAATCGGCACACATCAGAGTCAAATGGTGTTTTTGATCGATTTTGCGAATCGTGAGTATGCGCTCCATCGCGGTTTTATCGCCAAGTTTGCAACCCAGCGCATAGCAGGAATCCGTAGGGTAAACGATAACGCCGCCACTGCGGACAATATCGGCGGCTTGCTTAATGAGGCGGTCTTGGGGGTTATCGGGATGGATGGCGAAAAATTGTGCCATGTTTTTTTCCTTATCATTCTAATGGTTTGTTGTTTGATATTTTAAAACTTATTTGGCCGTCTGAATATTGGATTTCCACCACCATGAATAGATTTAGCCTCAGCTACAACACCTTAGATATCATTTTGATTTACTGCTAATATCGAAAGTCAATTTGATACACTATATAATGCGTTATTTTGTTTGAAAGCCATCTCAATGTCTGCTTCTTCCCTACCTTCCCGCCGCTTGTCTGTTGCCCCCATGCTCGATTGGACAGACAGACACTATCGCTTTATGGCGCGACAAATTACACGCAATGCCTGGCTTTATAGCGAAATGGTCAATTCAGGCGCGGTGGTTTATGGAGATAAAGACCGTTTTTTAAGTTTCAACGAAGGCGAGCAACCGGTAGCTTTACAGCTTGGCGGTTCAGATCCGCATGACTTGGCAATCGCCGCTAAAGCAGCTGAGGCGTATGGCTATAATGAAGTCAACCTAAATTGCGGTTGCCCCAGCCCACGCGTTCAAAAAGGCGCTTTCGGCGCTTGCCTGATGAATGATGTAGATTTGGTGGCAGATTGTTTGAATGCGATGCAGGATGCAGTTGAAATTCCGGTAACGGTCAAACACCGCATTGGTGTAGACAGACAGACAGAATATCAAGTCGTGGCAGATTTTGTGGGAGCACTTCGCGAAAAAACAGCCTGCCGCACATTTATCGTCCATGCACGTAATGCTTGGCTGGACGGTTTATCCCCGAAAGAAAACCGCGAAGTTCCGCCACTCAAATATGAATACATATATCGCTTAAAACAAGATTTTCCCGACTTGGAAATTTTGATTAACGGCGGCATCACCACCAACGAAGAAATCGCCGAACACTTAAAATTTGTCGATGGCGTCATGATCGGGCGCGAGGCTTATCACAATCCAATGCTGATGCGTGATTGGGATGCACTGTTTTACAACGACGCACACGCACCAATCCAATACGCAGATTTAGCGGCTTGGCTATACGCATACAGTCGCGAACAAATCGCTTCAGGACGCGGCACCATCCTGCGCCACATCGTCCGCCACGCACTAGGCTTAATGCACGGCCTAAAAAATGCCCGCACTTGGCGCCGTATGCTCTCAGATGCTACTTTGCTGAAAGACAACGACGGCAGCCTGATTCTAGACGCATGGAAAGAAGTCGAACGCGCAAATATTTGGGATTAATGGCATATAGTGCGAATAAAAGAAAGGCCGTCTGAAGCATCCAATGATGTTTCAGACGGCCTTTTGAATTGCAACAGACTGCTAAAGATATATTCATTTATCTTTGGCTACTGTCCTGATTAATTCATCAAATAAATTCAAAACATAATCTAAGCATAAAAAAATGCGGCCTAAATAGGCCGCATTTACTTTGCTTCGTCTTTTCAGACGGCCTTTTCAGGCCGTCTGAAAGTCAGATTACCATTGGTAACCAACTGCTGCAGTAGCACCGAAGTGACCACGTGAGTTGCCGGAAGCAGTACCTTTGATGATCCAGTTACCACCATCGGAGATGCTAGAGAAGCCGACAGCGTAACCGGTTTCACCGCGGTAGTGACCGCCACCGATAGCCAACATGCTCTTACCTGGCAAGTAAGCTTGTGGCAGACCGGCAGTAGCCAAGGCTTGAGCCACACCTGCGCGGGCGTTGTTGTCAACCTTGTTCACATTGCTGTTCACATCGCCGAATTTTTGGTTCAGCTGGTCAACGTTAACCGCATCGGTACCGTTTTTACCTGGAGCAACATTTTTAATAGTAGTGTTGCCGGCATCGATACCACCTTGGTTGATGGTTACAGGACCTGCTTTCAGTTCGTTAGTAGTAACACTGTTAACGGTCAGATCAGGGTTCAAGCTGACTTTCAGCGCATCGCCGTCTTTCTTAACGAAGATGTTTTGAACTTCTTTCTCTGAAGTCTTACCGGTTGCTTTGTCGAATACTTGAACTTTAGTACCCGCATCACCTTTAATCTGAATAGTGTTATTCAGTGGTTTGGTGATTTCAGCACTGTCCTCATCACGCAGACCGAACTTGCCATCAGCATCTTTACCGTCTTTACCATCTCTAATGATGGTAGTAGTGGTATTACCGTTACCGTCTTTGATGGTTACAGTATGTTCGCCTTTGCCTGTAGTTTCAACTTTAGCTTCAGCGTTCTTACCGTCTTCACCTTTAGCACCGGTAGCGCCAGTTGCACCGTCTTTAACGATGGTGGTAGTGGTTTTACCTTCGCCATCAGTAATGGTTACAGTATGAGTACCATCTTTGTTGTCTTCAACAACAGCTTTGGCATTCTTACCGTCTTTAACGATAGTGGTGGTGGTTTCACCGTCACCATCAGTAATGGTTACAGTATGAGTGCCATCTTTGTTGTCTTTAACAGCAGCTTTGGCATTCTTACCATCTTCACCTTTAGCGCCAGTAGCACCGGTATCACCTTTGTCACCTTTATCGCCTTGGACGCCTTTATCGCCTGGGTCACCTTTGTCACCTTTAGGACCGGTTGCACCGTCTTTAACGACAGTAGTAGTGGTGTTACCGTTACCGTCTTTGATGGTTACAGTATGAGTACCGTCGCCGTTGTCTTTAACGTCGGCTTCAGCGTTCTTACCGTCGGCACCAGTGTCACCTTTGGCACCAGTTGCACCGTCTTTAACGATGGTAGTAGTGGTATTACCGTTACCGTCTTTGATGGTTACAGTGTGAGTACCGTCGCCGTTGTCTTTAACGTCGGCTTCAGCATTCTTACCGTCGGCACCAGTAGCACCATCTTTAACGATAGTAGTAGTAGTTTTACCGTCACCGTCAACGATGGTCACTGTATGAGTACCGTCACCATTGTCTTTAACATCAGCTTTGGCATTCTTACCATCGGCACCAGTTGCACCCGTATTACCGGCTTCACCTTTAGCACCAGTTGCACCGTCTTTAACGATGGTAGTAGTGGTGTTACCGTTACCGTCTTTGATGGTTACAGTGTGAGTACCGTCGCCGTTGTCTTTAACTTCGGCTTCAGCGTTCTTACCGTCTTTAACGATAGTGGTAGTAGTTTTACCGTCACCGTCAACGATGGTCACTGTATGAGTACCGTCGCCATTGTCTTTCACATCAGCTTTGGCATTCTTACCATCGGCACCAGTTGCACCAGTATTACCGGCTTCACCTTTGGCACCAGTTGCACCGTCTTTAACGATGGTAGTAGTGGTGTTACCGTTACCGTCTTTGATGGTTACAGTATGAGTACCGTCGCCGTTGTCTTTAACTTCGGCTTCAGCGTTCTTACCGTCTTTAACGATAGTGGTAGTAGTTTTACCATCACCGTCAACGATGGTCACTGTATGAGTACCGTCGCCATTGTCTTTCACATCAGCTTTGGCATTCTTACCATCGGCACCAGTTGCACCAGTATTACCGGCTTCACCTTTGGCACCAGTTGCACCGTCTTTAACGATGGTAGTAGTGGTGTTACCGTTACCGTCTTTGATGGTTACAGTGTGGGTACCGTCGCCGTTGTCTTTAACTTCGGCTTCAGCGTTCTTACCGTCGGCACCAGTTGCGCCAGTTGCGCCGGTATCGCCTTTGGCACCAGTTGCACCGTCTTTAACAACAGTAGTAGTAGTGTTACCGTTACCGTCTTTGATGGTTACAGTATGAGTACCGTCGCCGTTGTCTTTAACTTCGGCTTCAGCGTTCTTACCGTCTTTAACGATAGTGGTAGTAGTTTTACCATCACCGTCAACGATGGTCACTGTATGAGTACCGTCGCCATTGTCTTTAACATCAGCTTTGGCATTCTTACCATCGGCACCAGTTGCACCGTCTTTAACGATGGTAGTAGTGGTGTTACCGTTACCGTCTTTGATGGTTACAGTGTGGGTACCGTCGCCGTTGTCTTTAACGTCGGCTTCAGCGTTCTTACCGTCGGCACCAGTGTCACCTTTGGCACCAGTTGCACCGTCTTTAACGATGGTAGTAGTGGTGTTACCGTTACCGTCTTTGATGGTTACAGTGTGGGTACCGTCGCCGTTGTCTTTAACGTCGGCTTCAGCGTTCTTACCGTCGCACCGTGTCCTTGCACCAGTTGCACGTCTTACGATGGTATGTGTTACGTTCTTTGATGTTCGTGTTACGTCGTTGTTTTCGTCGTTCACGTTCTTACCGTTGCCCGGTATCGCCTTTGGCACCAGTTGCACCGTCTTTAACGATGGTAGTAGTAGTGTTACCGTTACCGTCTTTGATGGTTACAGTATGAGTACCGTCGCCGTTGTCTTTAACGTCGGCTTCAGCGTTCTTACCGTCGGCACCAGTGTCACCTTTAGCACCAGTTGCACCGTCTTTAACGATGGTAGTAGTGGTGTTACCGTTACCGTCTTTGATGGTTACAGTGTGAGTACCGTCGCCGTTGTCTTTAACGTCGGCTTCAGCGTTCTTACCATCTGCACCAGTGTCACCTTTGGCACCAGTTGCACCATCTTTAATGATGGTAGTAGTGGTGTTACCGTTACCGTCTTTGATGGTTACAGTATGAGTACCGTCGCCGTTGTCTTTAACGTCAGCTTCAGCGTTCTTACCGTCGGCACCGGTTGCACCAGTTGCGCCGGTATCACCTTTGGCACCAGTTGCACCGTCTTTAACGATGGTAGTAGTGGTGTTACCGTTACCGTCTTTGATGGTTACAGTATGAGTGCCGTTACCGTTGTCTTTAACGTCGGCTTCAGCGTTCTTACCATCTGCACCGGTTGCACCAGTTGCGCCGGTATCACCTTTGGCACCAGTTGCACCGTCTTTAATGATGGTAGTAGTGGTGTTACCGTTACCGTCTTTGATGGTTACAGTGTGGGTACCGTCGCCGTTGTCTTTAACGTCGGCTTCAGCGTTCTTACCATCTACACCGTCTTTACCATCTTTAACGATAGTAGTAGTGACTGAACCGGTCTCAAGATCAGTAATAGTGATTGTATGGGTACCGTCACCATTATCTACAACTTCACCTGTGATGCTGCCACCTTTTTCACCAGTATCACCTTTAGCGCCGGTGTCACCTTTTTCACCTTTGTCGCCGGTTGCGCCAGTTGCGCCAGTTGCGCCGGTATCACCTTTTTCACCTTTGTCGCCGGTTGCGCCAGTTGCGCCGGTGTCACCTTTTTCACCTTTGTCGCCGGTTGCGCCAGTTGCGCCGGTGTCACCTTTTTCACCTTTGTCGCCGGTTGCGCCAGTTGCGCCGGTGTCACCTTTTTCACCTTTGTCGCCGGTTGCGCCAGTTGCGCCGGTGTCACCTTTTTCACCTTTGTCGCCGGTTGCGCCAGTTGCGCCGGTGTCACCTTTTTCACCTTTGTCGCCGGTTGCGCCAGTTGCGCCGGTATCACCTTTTTCACCTTTGTCGCCGGTTGCGCCAGTTGCGCCGGTATCACCTTTTTCACCTTTGTCGCCGGTTGCGCCAGTAGCGCCGGTATCACCTTTTTCACCTTTGTCGCCGGTTGCGCCAGTTGCGCCGGTATCACCTTTTTCACCTTTGTCGCCGGTTGCGCCAGTTGCGCCGGTATCACCTTTTTCACCTTTGTCGCCGGTTGCGCCAGTTGCGCCGGTGTCACCTTTTTCACCTTTGTCGCCGGTTGCGCCAGTTGCGCCGGTGTCACCTTTTTCACCTTTGTCGCCGGTTGCGCCAGTTGCGCCGGTGTCACCTTTTTCACCTTTGTCGCCGGTTGCGCCAGTTGCGCCGGTGTCACCTTTTTCACCTTTGTCGCCGGTTGCGCCAGTTGCGCCGGTGTCACCTTTTCACCTTTGTCGCCGGTTGCGCCAGTTGCGCCGGTGTCACCTTTTTCACCTTTGTCGCCGGTTGCGCCAGTTGCGCCGGTGTCACCTTTTTCACCTTTGTCGCCGGTTGCGCCAGTTGCGCCGGTGTCACCTTTTTCACCTTTGTCGCCGGTTGCGCCAGTTGCGCCGGTGTCACCTTTTTCACCTTTGTCGCCGGTTGCGCCAGTTGCGCCGGTGTCACCTTTTTCACCTTTGTCGCCGGTTGCGCCAGTTGCGCCGGTGTCACCTTTTTCACCTTTGTCGCCGGTTGCGCCAGTTGCGCCGGTGTCACCTTTTTCACCTTTGTCGCCGGTTGCGCCAGTTGCGCCGGTGTCACCTTTTTCACCTTTGTCGCCGGTTGCGCCAGTTGCGCCGGTGTCACCTTTTTCACCTTTGTCGCCGGTTGCGCCAGTTGCGCCGGTATCACCTTTTTCACCTTTGTCGCCGGTTGCGCCAGTTGCGCCGGTGTCACCTTTTTCACCTTTGTCGCCGGTTGCGCCAGTGTCACCTTTTTCACCGGTTGCACCAGTGTCGCCTTTAGGGCCAGTTGCGCCGGTTGCACCAGTGTCGCCTTTAGGGCCAGTTGCGCCGGTTGCACCAGTGTCGCCTTTAGGACCAGTTGCGCCGGTTGCACCAGTGTCGCCTTTAGGACCAGTTGCGCCGGTTGCACCAGTGTCGCCTTTAGGACCAGTTGCGCCGGTTGCACCAGTAGAACCGCCACCGATTACGCTCAGGGTGTATTCGTTAGTGCCGTTTGAGGTCATTGTCAAACCGTTACCAGCGATCAGTTTCAGAGTGTTATTGGCATTTGATTTAGGATCGTATTTGTAAGTACCTTCAGCTGGTGAGCTACCGCTGCCATTGTGGCCTGTGAATACGAATGGATTCAGGTTTTCGATGCGGTTTGCTACGGCAAACAATTGAGAGCCGTTGATTGCATCGGTAGAAGTTGCATTGATACGGCCTGCGGCAACGTTTTGGATTTGACGTTCGTTACCTGCAGAACCTACAGACAATACTGCGCCGTTACCCAAGCCGCTGGTTGCGCCTGCGAAGCCACCGTAAGTATAGCTGCCTACTGTTGCAGAAGAGGTAGGTACGAATGCGCTGGTTGTAGAGCCGTTACCCAGGGCTACGCTGTTTTCGATAGTAGATTTAGCTTCTGTACCCAAAGCCAGAGTGTTTTTGGCTGTTGCTTGAGCACCATTACCCAGAGCAGTTGCATAATCACCACCATTGGCTTGAGCACCACGGCCCAATGCAATTGCTTGTTTAGAAGCAGCGTTACTTTGTACGCCCAAAGCTACTGAGTATTTACCAGTTGCTGTAGCAGCAGGACCGAATGCTGCAGCAGAAGTACCATCAGCTACGGAACCACGACCGATTGCTACGTCAGAACCTTGTTTGGCTTGAGCGTCGCCACCCAATGCTACCGCGCCGTTTGCCAGAGCTTTAGAGCGCTCACCGATGGCTGTTGCTACGATACCGGTTGCTTGAGCTTCTGTACCGATTGCCATTGCCGAACCGGCATTATTTACTACGCCGTCGCCATCAGCGCCAGTAGAAGTACCGTCAGCTGTAGCAGCATGACCTACGGCAACGTCAGCAGCTTGCTTAGCAGTTGCACCGTTACCTTGAGCGATAGAGTTATTGCCAGCAGCTTTAGATTGAGTACCCAAAGCGATAGAGTTGTTACCGATTGCTTTAGCAGCAGTACCTGCTTTATTACCCAGAGTACCATCCATCGCACCGCCAATAGCTACAGAATTTTCACCTGTTGCTTGAGCGGATGCACCACCAGCAAATGAGCCTGTGCCATTAGCTTGAGACAATACGCCGATAGCGGTACCACGGTTAGCAGTTGATTCAGCATAAGCACCGATACCAATTGCGTTATCGCCTCTAGAAACTGTTTTAGTACCGACAGCAATGGAGTTATTGTTAGACGCAGTGGCAGTTTGACCCACAGCAATAGAGTTAGACTCAGCAGCAGTAGCGTTAGAACCTACAGCAACTGCAGCTTCTTTATTGGCTTGCGCATATGGACCAACTGCAACTGTCAGATTACCTTCTGCTTTTGTATATGAACCAACGCCGACAGCTTGAACACCTGACGCATTTGAGCTGGTACCCATTGCCATCGCATGGTCTTTACTTGCTACAGTATCTTTACCGACAGCAATAGTATTGGTCCAAGCACCATGAGCGTTATTACCAATAGCGATAGAATCTTGTTTTTCGGCGTTTGCATGCGTACCTACAGCAACTGCAGCAGCATTTGCATTGGAGTTATCACCAATAGCTGTTGCAAATTGTGCACCAGCATTTGCACGGTTACCGAATGCACTTGCGGAGTCTTGAGTAGCAGTTGCACGGTTACCTACTGCAGTCGCACGAATTTGAGTTGCTTGGGCTACATTACCGATTGCAACAGAAGCTTCACCACTTGCAACAGAGCTTACACCCATTGCAGTCGATGCACCGCCGGTTGCGATATTGTTATTACCTACTGCCAATGCTGCGTTTGCAGTCGCAGTATTGTTAGCACCGTAAGCGATAGTGCCATCTTGACTGCTGGCAGTATTTTGATAACCCACTACAACAGAGTTGACACCAACGTTTCTGTTAGAACCGTTGTAAGTGCCATCAGGAGTGATGTTTACTGCGCTACCTCCCAATCTTACATCGGCCTCTGCTCCGCTAGATGCCATCAAAGCACCTGCTGCAACCACTGCAGCAGCTACGGCTTTACGCTTGTCAGAAGCGGATTTTTTGCCGTGTGCATGGCTGATCTCGGAAACCGCGGTCCATGTCTGGGTCGCGTGGTTCCAAATGACTTTAAAGACTTTATTCATATCGATTTTCCTGTAAGGGGTTTGATTTCTTTTGGGACGTGTTGCTCGGCTGTAAACCGCCTGTCCACACATTTGCCGCATTTCAGAGTCTCCCCTTTATGCGGTTTCATGCCGTAATCTCCTGTATGCAATTCCCGTGCCAAAAGTCTCCACTCGGCCGAATAGCAGCTAAAAGCCTGTTTTATGGGATTTTATGCTGATACATTTTGGGAAGCTTGTGAAGTTTGGGAAACGATGTGCCGTTTTTTGTCAGCTTGTTTCTTAACAAGTCACTTTTTGTCAGCTTCTATCAATGCATTCGGAATCCTTGTCCAAATTTTATATGCGTTTGGTTTTACAAATCAACTCTTCCGATAAAGTGTTATTTTTTCGGCCTCAACGGTCATGCCCGTTAGATTTACTTGTTGCTTTTTTTAAACGATTTTTATAATTATATGATTTTTGTTGAAATTTTTAAACAATAATGATTGTTAAATAATATGTTAACAGGATAGTTATTTTAGTGATAGATTTAGATGTCAGCTTTTATTTAGAGAATTAATGAGATTTGTATCAAGGATCGGTTTAAACCGTGTGATGGGTTTATATAGCCTGTTTTCAGACGGCCTTTGACGTTTTCTAACATAGCAAACAGCGGGCAAATGACACGAATTTATGCGCTATTGAGCCGATGGACAGCGTTAAAAAGGCAAGTGTAAAACTTGCCTTTACGTTTGGGATTTGTTTGTTCTTTATTGTAGAAAACTGTGTTGTTTTTTCAGACGGCCTTACCAACGGAATGTTTGGGTTACGCCTGCTGAAGCGCCGTTGTTGCCGGCATAGCCGTAGCCTCCGGTATGGCTGGAGGCGCAGGCGGTGAGTGTGGCAAGGGTAAGGATGAGGAGAATGTGTTTCATGTTTTTCTCTGAGTAGGTTGGTTTTAGACTTGTGTGGCGTTGTGTTGCCGTATTAATCGGACGGGCCGGGGCTTGGTTGCTTTGTCCTGATTTGCAGTTAAACCGCTAAATTGTTTGATGATTGAAGAAGGCCGTCTGAAAACAGGTTTCATGATATTGAAACTTTGTTTTCAGACGGCCTTTATTTTATATCAGCTTATCGGTAACAGGAATATTTGAAATCCTAACTACTTATCCGCTCTACTTACTTGTCTGCAGTCAAACGACGGACAAAATCAGCAAAGCTGTCGGCAATACATTCTTCATGAAAATTATCCAAATAAATATTGATAACCGGTGGCTCACCATCGGCATTTATGTTGCGATAATCCAGCGCAAAAAATCCGTGCCCACTATCTTCTTCGGCAAAGTAAACGCCAATATGCGGCAATGCGTGATTTTTAGGATCTTCCAAAAAACGACTGCCCATTTTACCGCATAGGGCATTATTATTCGTAAAACCAATTCCATATATACCACGAACCATTAGTTCGCATTCATATCCATCCATATCGGTATAACGAAAAAAACAACGTTTCAAACTACCGCCATTTTTCTGGCGCATCAAAGCTATATAGTCAATGGGCAGAGAATAGCCCAGCTCCTCTTCCACGCGCGCAATAATCTCATCCGTAAGCGGCGCATCCCCTTCAAAACCTTCGTCATAGTTAACAAAAAGATTGGCAGCAAAATCTACTAACTCGGCTTGGCTAAAAGACATGACTTATCCCATATATTAAAACTTAGGCCGTCTGAAATCGGTTTTCAGACGGCCTTTATTTTATATCAGCTTATCAGTGGCGGAAATGGCGGATGCCGGTTACGACCATGGCGATGCCGTGTTCGTCCGCTGCGTCAAAGACTTCTTGGTCGCGCATGGAGCCTGCGGGGTGGATGATGGCTTTGATGCCCTGCTCGGCAATGACATCTACGCCGTCGCGGAATGGGAAGAAGGCATCGGAAGCGGCACATGCACCGTTGAGGTCGAAATTGGCATCTTGCGCTTTGCGGGCGGCGATGCGGGTGCTGTCCACGCGGCTCATTTGGCCTGCGCCGATGCCGTAGGTTTGACCGCCTTTGCCGAAGACGATGGCGTTAGATTTGACGTATTTTGCGACGTTCCATACAAACATCAGGTCGTTCCATTCTTGCTCGGTCGGTTCGCGTTTGGAGACGACTTTCAAATCGGCGCGGCTGATGCGGTGGATGTCGGGCGTTTGTACCAACAGTCCGCCGCCGACGCGTTTGAGTTCAAAGCGGTTGGCACCTGCTTCGAGCGGCACTTCCAATACGCGCACGTTTTTCTTGGCAGCGGCAATTTCGAGGGCTTCGGCGGTGAACTTCGGCGCCATGAGGACTTCCATAAATTGGTTGTCGGTAATTTGTTTGACGGTTTCGCCGTCCACTTCGCGGTTGAAGGCGATGATGCCGCCGAATGCGCTGGTGGTGTCGGTAGCGTAGGCGAGTTTGTAGGCGGTCAATGTATCGGCGGCAACGGCGACACCGCACGGGTTGGCGTGTTTCACGATCACGCAGGCGGGCGCGTCGAAGGATTTGACGGCTTCCCAGGCAGCATCGGCATCGGCAATGTTGTTGTAAGACAATTCTTTGCCTTGCAGCTGTTTGTAGGCAGAAAGGCTACCTGCGGCAGGGTAAATATCGCGGTAGAACGCAGCGCGTTGGTGCGGGTTTTCGCCGTAACGCATGTCTTGCACTTTAATCCAGCTTTGGTTGAACTGGCTTGGAAATTCGCCGATTTGGGGCTGACCGCTCAAGACGTCGTCTGAAAGCGAGGTCAGGTAGTTGGAAATCATGCCGTCGTATTGGGCGGTATGGCTGAATGCTTTGCGTGAAAGGTTGAAGCGGGTTTTGTCGCTCAAGGCGCCGTTGTTGGCTTCGAGTTCGGCTGCGATGGCCGGGAAATCGGCTGTGTCGGTAACGATGGCGACGTGTTTCCAGTTTTTCGCGGCGGAGCGCACCATGGTCGGGCCGCCGATGTCGATGTTTTCAATCGCGTCTTCCAGTGTGCAGTTTGGTTTGGCGATGGTGGCGGCGAAGGGATAAAGATTGACGCACACTAAATCGATATTGCCGATGCCGTGTTCTTCCATCTTGGCGACGTGCTCGTCTAAATCGCGACGGCCGAGGATGCCGCCGTGGATTTTCGGATGCAGGGTTTTCACGCGGCCGTCGAGCATTTCGGGAAAACCGGTATAGTCGGCAACTTCGATAACGGGAACGCCTGCATCAGCCAAGAGCTTTGCTGTACCGCCGGTAGAGAGGATTTCAACACCGAGCTTGGTCAGGGTTTGGGCAAATTCGACTGCGCCTGTCTTGTCGGACAGGCTGATCAGGGCGCGTTTGATGGAAGACATGAGATTTCCTTTGTTGAAGGTTTAATCGATATGGGATGAATTTTCAGGGCGGTATTATCCGCTATTTTCGCCTTTTTGGCAGTAGGTTTTTATAGATATTGTTGACAATTTTATTGTAAAAGGCCGTCTGAAACTCGGTTTCAGACGGCCTGATGTTTTTGACTATTTAAATCCCATTTTCTTCGCCACGCATACTGCGCCTGCCATGCCTGCGCATAAGGGCATGAGCAAGGCAACGGGGGCGTAGGTGAGTTCTAAAACAAAGACGATGGCCGTCAGGGGCATTTTGAGGGAAACGCCGAGGAAAACGGCGGCGCCGACAACGGCCGCGCTTTCGGACGACATTTCGGGGAAAAAGGTGTTCCACGCGGCTGCGGCGGAAAAGGCGATGGTACTGCCGAGCATCATGGACGGGGTAATCAGGCCGCCGTATGCGCCTGCCGCCAGCGCCATCAAAACGACCAGCCATTTGACGGCGGTCAGCTCAAGGCTGTGTTGCCAGTCGGTCATACCGCCAAAGGTCAATTGGTTGCCTGCTTTGCCGTTGCCCAAAATTTCGGGAAACCAAACGGCAATCGCGCCGATGAGTGCAAACATGCAGACGGCCAAGGGAATGATTTTGATGTTGTCGCGCTTGATGAAGGGGAATTTTTGGGCGGTGCGCTGGAAAAAGACGGCGGTTGCGCCCAGTATCGGGCCGATGATGGCGGAAAACCAAAGTAATGAGGTGTTGATGGAAAGGTTGGCCGGATGATATTGCTGTACGTCGCCCAAGCCGATGCGTGAGACGGCGGTGGCGATGACGGAAGTCAGCAATGCGGCGGCGACGGCTTGCTGCGTCCATACGCCCAGCATGGCTTCGAGGATGAAAAGTGTGGAGGCGAGTGGCACGTTATACACGGCCGCCAAACCTGCACCCGAGGCACACGCGATGACCAGCCTTGCATCGTCTTCGCTCAACCCGAAACGGTTGATGCCGACCGAGGCGAAAGCGGCGGTCATTTCGCGCGGCGCAACTTCGCGGCCGAGCGGCGAGCCCAGCCCGACAGTAATGATTTGCAACAGGGCATGGCTGACGGTTTCAAAAAACGGAAAACCGGCAAGCGGATTTTTAACCACGGCTTTGATACCCGGTTGCTGCCTGCCGTAGCGTTTGAGCAACCACCACCCCAAGCCGACCACCACACCGCAACAGGCCACGACCACGACACGCCGCGCAGGGCTTGCCTGCGCTACGCCTTCTCGGAATGAAACGTATAGGCCGTCTGAACCGTAACCATAGGCAAGATGTTGAATCGTATGCATAATTTCGGTTAATACAATGCCGACCATGCCGCCGATGATGCCGGTAATGATGAGTGCGGCCCAGAGTTTATGAGTGTCTTTCACGGGTTTTGACTTGAGGTATGAATGGTTTGATCAAAGCGTTTTTTAAGGGAACTATTGTCCGCCTAAGGGATAGTTTTTGGGGGCAACGTGGGTTTTACCGTTATAAGGGAAAATATATTTCTGATTTTTATAATTTTTCTTTCCTGATACGCCGCTGAGTTTTGCAGTCAACGCCCACACGCCGGATACGGCAGGACGGCTTTTGTCAAAAGCAATTTTGGCTTCCATGCTGGTATATCTGTCTTTGCAGTCTCGTTTTTCACGCCCTTTCAATTCATCGCAATCGCCAAAATATGCGCCGTTATCGTTACCGCTGATAATAAAGCTTTTACGGATGCGGTTGCTATCATCGGTAAACAGGAAGTTTTGCGAAGTCGTCGTGTCGCCTTGGCCTGTATAACTTGACTCGACAGTGTAGCCCCAGTTTTGCGCGCCCACCTGAACAAACTTCCACGCCTTATTCTCCGGCACATCCCCCCATGCGCCGATTTCATCTCTTCCGTGCTGTTTGATTGCCCACTTGCCGTCTGTTTTTTCCAAAACAAACAATTCTACAAGGCCGGGAGAAGCATGGGCGTCCTGTTTTATTTTTTGTTCCATATCGTAGGCAAAACCTGTGTACAGCACATAGCGCGCGGCTTTGCCGTTGCGCGTTACGGTATGGTCGGCAACGGGTTTCATGCAATACATGATGTTGTTAGATGGTGCCTGTCCGTCTTTCGGCGGCTCGGTAAGCTGGCATTTGTGCGCGGCAAGCGGTCGGTTGTAATGCTTGGCAATGACGGCCTGTACGGCGGCTTTGTCGTTATCGGGTGCAGCCGACGCCAAAACGGGGCAGGCAAGCAAAAGCAGGGAGATGATGCGTTTCATAGAAATTTTCCCAAAATGTTTGATTGAAAAAGTACGGCTATTTCAGGCCGTCTGAAACTGTTTTCAGACGGCCTTTTTGTGTTTGCTGCCGATACGCGCCAACACTCCGGCGACAAAAGTGGACGAAATGACGACGGTAATGCCCAGCGCGGCCATGCTGCTTAAATGTTCGCCCAAAATCAACACCGCCATGATAACGCCGATGACGGGCTCGAGCGAAATCAGCAGGCCGGAGACGTTGGCAGGGACTTTGTTCATGCCTTTGTTCCACAACAGATAGGCGAGCCAGCTGCAGCCAATCCCCATATACAACACCGACAACGT
The DNA here is from genome assembly GCF_013267835.1 of Neisseria mucosa. Lineage (NCBI taxonomy): Bacteria > Pseudomonadati > Pseudomonadota > Betaproteobacteria > Neisseriales > Neisseriaceae > Neisseria > Neisseria mucosa. The sequence continues at coordinate 2,201,910 of NZ_CP053939.1, read as the reverse complement.
GCCGCCCCACGACCAGTTGATTTGATAGCTGTCTGCCAACACCAGCGAAAACGGCAGGCACAACAGCGCCGCCGCCGCCATGGAAGCCGCGGTAAATGCGGGCGCACCGATACGGGCAATCATTTTTTGGCTCGGACGTATCACGCCGGCGAAACCGAATCCTGCGAGCAAAATCAGCAAACAGCCGAACCAGTCAATCGAACCGCCCTCTTCCGCGCCGCCCAATACCATCATGCCCACGCCGGCAAACGCCGCCGCGCAGCAAATCCAGTGGTACAGTTTGGCTTTGTCGTTGAAGAAGAAATGGCCGACAAAGACGACCAGCAAAGGCTCCAGCCCGACCATGGTAATCGCGCTGGCGGCAGATGTGTATTTCAAACCGATAAACTGGAGCATCAAAACGACAACGTAATTGACAAAGGAAATCCACAACAAGGGCTTCCATTCGCTCCGCGGAATCCTGCCCAAATAACGGCGGCATGACGGCAACACCATCAACGCGGCAATCAACAAACGCGCCTCGACCATCAGCGCTGGGTCGATCATCTCGTAAGAATACTTAGCAGCGATAAAAGAGCTGCCCCAAATCAGCAGGGCAAGTATTTGATAGAACATGGTCCGACCTTTTAAAAAGGGTTAATCGTTTCTTCTCTATATTTATTATTCAGACGGCCTGGCGGGATTTTGGCCTTTTTTATTTTGTCTGCGTCAGCGAATCCAAAAAGTCGAAGAGTTTGGCATTCATTTCACTGAAATCCGCCGCTTCGATTTTATCCGGATGCTGGACATAAGTTTGAGCTTGACTTTGTTCGGCCACATTGTCGCGCCCGTCCGCCGCAATCAGCAGCCCGACGGCTTCGCGGTCAAACTCCAAATGAGCCTGGAAGGCATAATGTTTGGACGCAAAACGGATAATCTGGCGCGGACAGCCTTTGCTGGTTGCCAACACAACCGCCTCATCCGTCAAACCGGGCATATCGCCGTGCCAATGGCCGGTATTCAGGGTTTTGCACAACAGGGAAACATGGGCATCCGCCAGACCTTCCGCCGTCAGCTCAATCGGATAAATGCCGATTTCACGCTCAGGGCTGCGTGTGTGGCGCGCGCCGTAGGCAACGGATAAAAGCTGCGCACCCAAACACACGCCGACAATATATTTATCCGCCGCCATCGCCTGACGCATCAGGCGCAGCTCGGATTTGGGGTCGTAATACGGGAATGTCTGCCTGTCTTCATCAGGCGATTGCGGCCCGCCCATCACAATCAAAAAATCTATATCGTCCACATTGTCAGGCAGGGTTTCACATTCGTACACTTTGGTTGCACTGATGTTATGTCCGCGCCATTGCGCCCATTTCAAATATGCGCCCGGCACTTCAAATGCCTCGTGCAGGATGAAATGGATATTTAATTTATTCGGATTTTGCATTGTTATTTCTCCTTCGACCGTCAGGACGGGTTGCTCTGCCGTATTACAGCATACCGTGCTGTTGTAATTTTTTACGCAGGGTATTGCGGTTCAAACCCAAAATAACGGCAGCTTTAGACTGGTTGCCGCCGCATTGCTCCATTACGCAGGCAAGCATCGGCTTTTCCACTTGATGCAACACCATATCATACACGCCGCAAGGTTCCGTACCATCTAAGTCTTTGAAGTATTGTCGTAAGTTTTGTTCAATACATTGCGCAATGTCAGTCGTCGTTTGATTCATCGTGATTGTCTTTCTTTAGATTTGTTTTTAAATGGATTTATTTTTAAATGATGAGGCCGTCTGAAACCCTTTAGCCTTCCCGATAGTGGCATACCCAGCGGTCGGTTTTCTCTGAAAGCGTCTCAAGATAGGCGGCAAGGGTATCGTATTGTGCCGCGGCGCTGTCCAATCGGTTGATGTCCCGGCGTGTGTGTTCGCCGTCGGGCATTTCGTCGATGTACCAGCCAATGTGTTTGCGGGCGATGCGCACGCCGGCGACTTCGCCATAAAACGCGTGCATGGCGCGGATGTGGTTCAAAATGGTGGCGTTGCATTCTGCCAAGCTCAAGGCCGGCGGTAAAACACCGTGTTCGGCATAATGTTTTAAATCACGGAAGAGCCACGGCCTGCCTTGTGCGCCGCGCCCTATCATGATGCCGTCGGCGGCGGTTTGTTTGAGGACGGCGGCGGCTTTTTGCGGCGAAGTAATATCGCCGTTGACCCAAACGGGGATGTTCAGACGGCCTTTGGTTTCGGCAATCAGTTCGTAACGCGCTTCGCCTTTGTACATCTGCGTGCGTGTGCGACCGTGGATGGCAAGGGCTGCAATGCCTGATTCTTCAGCGATTTTGGCGATGGTCGGCAAGTTTTGATGTTCGTCGTGCCAGCCCAAACGGGTTTTGAGGGTAACGGGTACGTCCACCGCGTTGACAACGGCTGCCAAGATTTCGGCAACCAAAGGCTCGTTTTGCATCAATGCGCTGCCTGCCTGCACATTGCAGACTTTTTTGGCCGGGCAGCCCATGTTGATGTCGATAACCTGCGCACCTAAGCCGACGTTATACTGCGCGGCTTCCGCCATCTGCTGCGGATCGCTGCCGGCAATCTGGACGGCCACCACTCCGCCCTCGCCTTCAAAATCGCTACGGCGCAGGGTCTTTTTGGTATTTCTAAGCGTCGGGTCGCTGGTCAGCATTTCGCACACCGCCCACCCTGCGCCAAACTCGCGGCAAATCCGGCGGAACGGTTTGTCCGTAATGCCTGCCATGGGGGCGAGTGCGATGGGGTTGTCAATGAAATAGCCGCCGATGTGCATGATGTGTGCGCCGAATTGAAGGGGCTGAAATTGTACAATTTTTAAGCAAATTTTTCCAATCGTATTTACATGTTGCACAATGAAAAGGCCGTCTGAAACTGGGTTTCAGACGGCCTTTTCAGCCAGAACATTTAAATAAACAACATGACAACCATCTGCACTGCGGTCTGAATCATGTCGATAATCGGCCAAATCAGTTTGGCCAGCAGGCCTGTAAACAACAGGATCAGGATAATCCATGTGCCGTATGGCTCGATTTTACGAAACTGCATGGACTGCTTGGCGTTAAGGAAGGTATCAATAAAAATACCGCCGTCCCAAGGCAAAATCGGAATCAGGCTGAATGCAACCCAAATCGAGTTCACCATCACGCCGTAACCGGCCATCTGCGCCAACGGTGCTTGATACGATTCAGGCACATACGCGGCAAGTACGACCACAAAACCCCAAAAGAACGCCAAAATCAGATTGGCAATCGGGCCTGAAATAGACACCCAACGCCACGCGCGGCGCGGATCGCGGAAATTACGCGAATCGATGGGCATGGGACGCGCCCAGCCGAACAGAAAACTGCCTATCATCAGACACACCAGCGGCACGACAATCGTACCGACAGGGTCGATGTGCGGCAGCGGATTGAGCGTCAAACGCCCAAGCTGCTCGCCGGTATGGTCGCCCCAATACCGCGCCGTATAACCGCGTGCCACTTCGCGCACGGTAATGGCCAACAACACAGGCAATACTGCCAGCAGAAATACGCCTAAATCAAAATTTGCAAACATGTTTTTCCTTATCAAACACGCCGTCTGAAAACAAAAATATCCTTAAATATCCCCTTTCAGACGGCCTGAGGCTTTAATCTTCCTGTTTTTTGTCCGAACCGAAAGACTCTTTCAGCTCTCGCCAAGTACTGCCTTTACCTTGCGGATTCAGCTTGAAGACTGATTCACTACAAAGTAATGGCAGATATCTTTAATAAAAGGCCTGTCATGCTGAAATTTAACACGTAGAACCGATTCCATAAAGGCTTTCCAACGGCATGATTCATTGCTTCTCGCTATCATACCCAATTCGATCGCCCTATCTATTTTAAGCCTAAAGGCCGTCTGAAACTTCAAATTCAGTTTCAGACGGCCTTTAATTTCCTATTTAAAATGTTTCAGCTGTTTTACAGGCTGTAATACATTTCAAATTCCAGCGGGTGCGGCGCCATGCGGATGCGGCGTACGTCTTCTTCTTTGAAGGCGATGTAGCTGTCGATCCAGTCTTTGCTGAACACACCGCCGCGCAGGAGGAATTCGTGGTCGGCTTTGAGGGCGGCCAGTGCTTCTTCCAAAGAGGCGCAAACGGTTGGCACCAATGCATCTTCTTCCGGAGGCAGGTCGTACAGGTTTTTATCGGCAGGGTCGCCCGGATGGATTTTGTTTTGAATGCCGTCCAAACCGGCCATTAATAAAGCGGCAAATGCCAAGTATGGGTTGGCGGTCGGGTCAGGGAAACGCGCTTCAATGCGGCGTGCCTTGCTGCTATTCACAGACGGAATGCGGATGGAAGCGGAACGGTTTTTGGCGGAGTAGGCCAGTTTGGTCGGCGCTTCAAAGTGCGGCACGAGGCGTTTGTAGGAGTTGGTGGACGGATTGGTAATCGCGTTCAGGGCTTTGGCGTGTTTGATGATGCCGCCGATGTAATAAAGGGCGGTATCAGACAAACCGGCATAGCCGTCGCCTGCGAACAGGTTTTGACCGTCTTTCCAGATGGATTGGTGGACGTGCATACCGCTGCCGTTGTCGCCCATGATGGGTTTAGGCATGAAAGTGGCGGTTTTGCCGAAGTTGTGAGCAACGTTTTGAATCACGTATTTCATGTCTTGGGTTTGGTCGGCGCGTTTGACCAAGGTGGCGAAGCGCGTGCCGATTTCCATTTGGCTACCGGTACCGACTTCACTGTGGTGCACTTCCACTTCGATGCCAAGTTCTTCCAAAATGTTCACCATGGCAGAACGCAGGTCTTGGCCGCAATCAATCGGTGCGACGGGGGCGTAACCGCCTTTGACGGCCGGGCGGTGGCCGGTGTTTTGACCGTCCAAATGCAGGCCGCTTGACCATGCGCCGCTTTCGGAAGTGATTTCGTAACGGGTTTTGTGCATGTCGGTTTCAAATTCTACGCCGTCAAAAACGAAGAATTCAGGCTCAGGGCCGAAGTAGGCGGTGTCGCCGATGCCGGAAGATTTCAAATAGGCTTCGGCGCGGCGGGCGATGGAGCGTGGGTCGCGGTCGTAGCCTTGGCCGTCAGCCGGGTCGATAACGTCGCAGGTAAAGACAACGGTGGTATCGTCGTAGAAAGGATCGACGAAGGCTGTAGATGCATCGGGACGCAACTGCATATCGGAAGCCTGAATGCCTTTCCAGCCGCCGATGGACGAACCGTCAAACGCCTGACCGTTTTCAAACCATTCTTCGGGATCGTCGAGGACGATGCGGGCAGGTACGGTAAAGTGGTGCTGCTTGCCTTTGGTATCGGTAAAGCGCAAATCTACGAAGCGGGCTTCGCTTTCTTCAATCAGTTTTACAGCGTCTTTGATGGACATCTTCAGCTCCTGAGGGATTGGGTATAATTTGTTATTCTATCACGGTAAGGCCGTCTGAAATACATCAGGGCGCCCGTTTTTACGCACTGAAATATAGTTTCAGACTGTTTGATTGTCAACAATTTTACATTACGCTTTCTTAACATAAAGACCGCTATAATAAGCACTCTTTTCTTTTGTTTCCGCAGAACCTGTTTTATGAACAATACCCCGCGTTACGCCGTTTTCGGCAACCCTGTTGCACACAGTAAATCGCCGCAAATCCATCAGCAGTTTGCGCTGCAGGAAGGCGCGGCCATCGAATATGAGCGCATTTGTGCCAAAATCGGCGGTTTTGCCGAAGCTGTTGCAGCGTTTCGTGCCGAGGGTGGGCAAGGTGCGAATGTAACCGTTCCGTTCAAGCAGGAAGCTTTTGCGCTGGCGGACGAGCATTCCGAACGCGCGTTGGCTGCCGGTGCAGTCAATACGCTAGTGTGGTTGGAAGACGGCAGGATACACGGCGACAACACCGACGGTATTGGCTTGGCCAACGACATCACGCAGGTCAAAAACATTGCCATCGAAGGCAAAACCATTTTGCTTTTGGGCGCGGGCGGCGCGGTGCGCGGCGTGATTCCGGTGTTGAAAGAACACCGCCCTGCCCGTATCATCATTGCCAACCGTACCCACGCCAAAGCCGAGGAATTGGCGCAGCTTTTCGGCATTGAAGCCGTCCCGATGGCGGATTTGAACGGCGGTTTCGATATCATCATCAACGGCACGTCCGGCGGCTTGAGCGGTCAGCTTCCAGCCGTCAATCCTGAAATTTTCCGCGGCTGCCGCCTTGCCTACGATATGGTTTACGGCGACGCGGCGCAGGCGTTTTTGAACTTTGCCCAAAGCAACGGCGCGGCCGAAGTTTCAGACGGCCTTGGCATGCTGATCGGTCAGGCTGCCGCTTCTTACCATATTTGGCGCGGATTTACGCCCGATATCCGCCCTGTTATCGAATACATGAAAGCCCTGTAACCATGTTCCGCATCATCAAATGGCTGATTGCCCTGCCCATCGGTATCTTCATTTTCTTCAACGCTTATGTGTACGGCAACATTATTACCTACCGCGCCGTCGCGCCCAGCAAAACCGCCTTCATGTCCATGCGCATGAGCCAGTTTGCAAGCGAAGGGCGCGATGTCGAGCTGGACTACCGCTGGGTGCCGTACGACCAAATTTCCGTCAACCTCAAAAAAGCCCTGATTGCTTCCGAAGACGCCAACTTTGCCGAACACAGCGGCTTTGACTGGAACGGCATCAAATACGCCATGAAACGCAACAAGCAAAGCGGCGAAGTCAAAGCCGGCGGTTCGACCATCAGCCAGCAGCTGGCAAAAAACCTGTTTCTCAACGAAAGCCGCAGCTATATCCGCAAAGGCGAAGAAGCGGCGATTACGGCGATGATGGAAGCCGTTACTGACAAAGACCGCATTTTTGAGCTGTATTTAAACTCAATCGAATGGCACTACGGCGTATTCGGCGCGGAAGCGGCGTCCCAGTATTTCTATAAGAAACCGGCCTCCGCCCTTACCCGCCAACAAGCCGCCAAACTCACGGCGCGCGTTCCGGCTCCGCTGTTTTACGCAGACCACCCTAAGAGCAAACGGATGCACAACAAAACCAATATCATCCTGCGCCGCATGGGTTCGGCAGAATTGCCCGAAAGCGATATGGATTAATTCAAAAGGCCGTCTGAACATTTCAGACGGCCTTTGTTTTTAGGCTTTCTCTTCCGGCTCCGGTACGTCAAACACTTGGCGCAGGTAAGCGAGGAAGGTGTTGTTGGTGGTCATGGTTTTGCCCGGGGAGTCGGAGAGCTTGGCGACGGATTGGCCGTTACACTCGACGAGCTTCAAGACAATGTTCAAAGGCGTGTGTCCCAAGTCGTTGGTCAGGTTGGTACCGATACCGAAACTGGTTTTGAAACGGTCTTTGAAGTATTGGTGCAACGCCCATGAACGTTCAATATCGAGGCCGTCTGAAAAGGTCAGCATTTTGGTGCGACTGTCGATTTTGAGTTTTTTGTAATGTTCGTAGGCTTTGTCGCCCCAAACATAAGGATCGCCGCTGTCATGGCGCAAGCCGTCGAAGAGTTTGGCGAAGTAAAGGTCGAAATCGCGCAAGAAGGCATCCATGCCGACCACATCAGTCAGGGCGATGCCGAGGTCGCCGCGGTATTCATGTACCCAGCTTTCCAGCGCGGCTTTTTGGAAATTGCGCAAACGTACGTCCAAGGCTTGGAAAGCTTGGAGGAACTCGTGCGCCATGGTACCGATGGGTGTGATGCCGAGTTTTTTGGCCAGATAAACATTGCTGGTACCGCGTACGATATCGGGCGCAGCTTCCAGCAAGGTGCGGATAACGTGTTCCTGCCATGCAAGGGTGTAGCGGCGGCGCGTACCGAAATCGGAAATCAGGAACGGCGGATCATTCGGATTTTGAGTGGCCGCGATTTCTTTCAGCTGTTGCGCTTTGGCCTGCAGACGGCGCTCACCCTCTTCGATGACGGCTGGCGTTTCCAAGCGGCGGAAGTAGAGTTCGTTGACGATGGCGAGAATGAAAATCTCGAAGAACATCGCCTGTATCATCGGGCCTTCGATGCGGATGTTCAGACGGCCTTGATCGTCGGGACTGACTTTGACAAAGCGGCGTTGGAGTTGGAAAAGTTCGAGATAATCGACAAAGTCGCTTTTGATAAAACGCAGACTGCGCAAGTAGTCGAGTTCGTCATGCGTAAAGCGCAGCTGGCACAGAGCATCGAGTTCGCGTTCCAATTCTTCTTGAATATCGGCCAGCGGATACACCATCTCTTTATTGCGGCAGCGGAATTCGTAAAGGCTGTGGGTTTGCGGGAATTGATGCAACACGACTTGCAGCATGGTGAATTTGTACAGGTCGGTATCAAGCAGGGATTGGATAATGGGCTGATAAGCAGACATAAGCTTTCTCTGAGTAAACGTGGGCGTGATGAGGGTATCGATTTTAATAGGAAAGGCCGTCTGAAAGAAACCTTATTCAGACGGCCTTTATCTTATTAATCCAGCTGTGCTACGGAAACCGGCAAAGAGCGGATGGTAGACAACATCGTGCTGGCATCTTTTTGCTGTTTGCGGAACGCGGCCATATTGGTCGGGGTCAATTTCGGCGTCGGCAGGGCGACGGTAGTCGGATTGACCGGCTGGCCGTTGACGCGTGCTTCGTAGTGCAGGTGCGGACCGGTAGAACGGCCGGTTGTACCCACAAAACCAATCACTTCGCCGGCGCGGACTCTGCCGTCGGCAGGGCTGAACGCACTCATGTGGCCGTACAGGGTTTCCACGCCGTTGGCATGGCGAATCATCACGGTATTACCGTAGCCACCTTTCCAACCTTTGAAAATCACTTCGCCGTCGGCAGCGGCCTTAATCGGCGTACCGGTCGGAGCGGCATAGTCGATACCGGTGTGCATACGGACGGTATGCAGGACCGGATGGACACGGTAGCCGAACGGAGAAGAAATGCGCGTGTATGCAACAGGCTCGGTATTAAAGCCTTCTTTTTGTTGCAGGGACTTACCGTTTTGATCGTAGTAGCTGCCGCTTTCTTCGTCGCCTTTGCCTTGGCTGTAATAATAGGCTTGATAAGTTTTGCCGTCTTTAACCACTTCAGCCGCCAAAATATCGCCAACCGCCATTTGTTGGCCGCGGAAATACATACTGTTGTACAAAAGGCGTACGGTATCGCCTTCTTTCAAATCGCTCATATTAAACGAGTCGGCAAAGATTTCTTTGAGCTGGATATACACTTCGGAAGGGATTTCGGCACGGAGCATATCGCCGATGGCGGAAGTGCGGATTTGCACGGAGCGCAGGGTCGGCATGGTTTTCATGTCGATTTCGGCATTGGAGATGCGCCATTTGCCTTTGACTTTTTCCAAAGCCACCAAATTGCGTTCCAATTCTTCATCGGTAAAGAATTGAACATCGGTCACTTGGCCTGAAGAATCGATGCGGATGTTGACGGATTGGTTGGTCCGCAGGTTTTTCATGTCGAGGTTGGCATTGTTTTTCGCCATGATTTGCTTGATGTCTTCTTGGTTGACACCCATGCGCGTCAAAACGTCTGCCAAAGAGTCGCCGGCTTGGACGGCTTCTTGCGCCCAATAGCTGGATTGATAGGTATTGGTTTCCACATAAACGGCAGGCAGCTCTTCGGAAATACGCTCGACTTTGAAATCGGTCTGTGCTGGTTGAGGGTCGGTAATGGCGTATGCGGTCATGATGCCCGAAGCCGGCAGCAGAAACGCTAAGAGGGTTGCTTTGAATCGAGTGGAATATTTGTTTTTAATCACGCGTTATCCTTAATGGGGCGGTCTGTTTTTTAAAGTTTGCAGAATGCCGGCACATCCGGCCTGCTGCGACCGCCTGCTGGTTTAAACAGTTTTGGGGATAAAGGACTTTGAGTCTTTTTTCCGATCTGAAAATCAGGTTTTCATTCGGAATGAATGAGGTCGTGTTTGAGATTGACGTTATTATCAGGGCTATTGTGTTGATTTACACCCTGTTTTTCTGAAATTTACGCCACGCATTTTAGCATGACAGCCCGTTTTTTCCAAACCGGCCGTCTGAACGGCCCTTTTTGAGTACGTGAGGGCAAGGTTCCGAAACGCATCATTTGTCGCGTAAAATAACGGTTTTTCTATCTATTTGCGCTTATGAAGCTGACCCTCGCCCTTCCCTCGCTCAACCGCTTTGCCGACGAATCCGTCCCTGAGCTTGCCTTACCTACTTTTAACCGTCTTTTGCGTTACGGCACATTACGCAAAGAAACACTCAGGCCGTCTGAATTTTACGGACGCCATTTGTGGGGCGGCAGCCTCATTGCCCAAGTGCAACGTTTACGCCACACAAGCCAAAAACGCACAGCCGCTTTTGCCTCTCCGGTTTGGCAACAGATGGGCATGCACCATGTCAACATTATCAGCGGCGAGTTTATCGGCATCCAAAAAGAAGAGGCGCAACGGTTATGTGCGGATTTGTCGGCGTTTTATCAAGATAAAGATTGGCAATTCGAGCCGCTTTGCGAAAGCATGTGGCTGCTCAGTATGCCGACAATAGAAGATTGGGGCGCGGAATGTGTTTTGGATGTGTGCGGGCAGCCGGAAATGGACGGTCAGGCACACGGCAAAGATGCGGTGTTTTGGTTGGCCATGCAGACGGAAATCCAAATGTTTCTCCACACGCATCCAATTAACCAAGCGCGTGAACAACAAGGATTGCCGGAAATCAACGGTTTGTGGCTGTGGAACGATGCAAGCGGCGGCACACAGTCTGCGGATATCGTCGCTTCAGACAGCGCATGGGCGCGTTTTTCGGATACGCCCAAACTCGATGCGCCATATGATTTGAAGGCTTGGTTTGAGATGGTTCAAGAAACAGGCAACACGGTTTCAGACGGCCTTATCTTTTTGGACGACTTGGTTTCCACCTTACAGACAGGCGATGTTTGGGCATACAAAGATATTTTGGAAAGCTGGGAAACCCGTTGGTTTGTGCCTTTATGGGACGCTCTTGATTCAGGCCGTCTGAAAGCCGTATGCATTGCCACAGACGGCGAAAACGGCGGCACGCTGGAAATCGGCCGCCGTTCCAAATGGGCATTTTGGCGCAAAGCTAAAACGTTTAACGGATCGTGGTAAACAGTTTTAAGCCTCCAATGCCTCCAATTTGGCCGAAATTTTATCCCACACATCCTGTAACGGAATCGCTTTCAACAAACGGGTCGGATCGTTGGTATCGATGCTGTCGGGGTTGGGCAATTCGGCATAATCGCCGGCATAAATAACCTCAGCCTGTTCGGAATACGGACGCCATTTGTCCACCCATGACGCCCCAAACAAAGCGATTTGCGGTTTATCCAAAGCGGCGGCGATGTGCATCGGTGCGGAATCGACACCGATAAACAGTTTGGCGCCCTCAATGGCCGCCGCCAATTCACGCAGGCTCAAGCATCCGGACAACACCCAAATTTTTCCGCCTTCAGGAATATTCAGACGGCCTATAATTTCCTGAAGCATGTATTGCTCGACATTGTCGGGGGAAGCGGTCAATACGACATTTTGCCCGCTGTTGAGCAGAAGCTGTACGATGGCGGCGTTTTTGCCGTCTTCCCAACATTTGAAATGCCAACGCGCACCCGGGTGCATCAACACATAATCTTCGCCGTTCCAACCCTGAGCACGCAATTTCTGCCGCATGCTTTCCCTTGCATCTTGTGCCACCCAAAGGCGTACCTTCGCATCGGCCACGTCTTCCGGCTGGATAAGCGGCGCGAGGATATTCAACTGGTTTTCAACGATATGATGGCTGGGATCCAGCTCATGGTTGATAAAATCATGACAGAAACGCCACCAGAAACCGTCACGCTTGATGCAGTCCAAACCCACGCTGCAACGGGCGCACAGTTTGGCGATTATTGCCGCGCGCCATTGGTCGGACAGATTGAAAGCCCAGTCGTAATCGCGTGCCTTCAGCTTTGAAAAAAGGTTTTTCTCACACGCCAACTGCTTGAATACGCCCAGCTTCTTCCAATTTCGATCAATGGTAAAAATCTGCGCAATCTGCGGATTATCGGCAATCAGCTGCTCCGTACCGGCATACACCAGCATATCGATTTCGCAATCGGGGAAACGGGTTTTCAGCGCATCGACCACCGGCGTGCTTAAAAGCACATCGCCATGATGGCGCAATTTGATGATCAGGATGCGTTTGGGTTGGGATAAAGACATACGAAACTTTCAGACGGCCTGTTGATTGGCTGCTATTGTAAAGCGGAAAACAGGTTTCATAAAATACAAAACAGGCCGTCTGAAAGCTATCCTGCTGATTCATCGTTATAAAATCCGCACAAGCCATGCAATTTATATTACAATCCGCACCCCGTGGTTCGAAAACCTCCCACATTAAAAAACTAAGGAAACCTCATGTCCCGCAACAACGAAGAGCTGCAAGGCATCTCCCTTTTGGGCAACCAGAAAACCCAATACCCGAGCGAATACGCGCCTGAAATTTTGGAAGCGTTCGACAACAAACACCCCGACAACGACTATTTCGTCAAATTCGTCTGCCCCGAGTTCACCAGCCTCTGCCCGATGACCGGCCAGCCCGACTTTGCCACCATCTACATCCGCTACATCCCCCATATCAAAATGGTGGAAAGCAAATCACTGAAACTCTATCTCTTCAGCTTCCGCAACCACGGCGACTTCCATGAAGACTGCGTCAACATCATCATGAAAGACCTCATCGCCCTGATGGATCCGAAATACATCGAAGTATTCGGCGAATTCACACCGCGCGGCGGCATCGCCATTCATCCGTTTGCCAACTACGGCAAAGCAGGCACAGAGTTTGAAGCTTTGGCACGCAAACGCCTGTTTGAGCACGACGCACAATAATCCTATTCAGACGGCCTAACACCTTTTTCATTGCAAGACTTTATTTATTGCACAGTCTCGCAAGGCTTCATGCCGTCTGAAAAACTTCCGAAAGATTTCCATGTACGAATTTACCGCCGCACAGCAGAAGAAAGCGCTCTTCTGGCTGGTGCTTTTCCATATTTTTATTATTGCTGCCAGCAACTATCTGGTGCAGTTCCCCTTTCAAATTTTCGGTATCTTTACCACTTGGGGCGCATTTTCCTTCCCCTTTATCTTCCTCGCTACCGATCTGACCGTGCGCATTTTCGGCGCACCATTGGCGAGACGGATTATTTTTTGGGTGATGTTTCCCGCCCTGCTGCTCTCTTACGTCTTCTCCGTCCTCTTTCATGACGGTAACTGGACAGGCTGGGCATCTTTGGCCGAATTTAACACCTTCGTCGGCCGTATCGCATTGGCCAGCTTTTCCGCCTATGCGCTCGGGCAAATCCTCGATATTTTCGTGTTCAACAGATTGCGCCGTCTGAAATCATGGTGGATTGCCCCCACCGCTTCCACCGTTGTCGGCAATGCTTTGGACACGCTGGTGTTTTTCGCCGTTGCCTTTTATGCGAGCAACGATGAATTTATGGCGGCAAACTGGCAGGGCATCGCATTTGTCGATTATCTGTTCAAACTCGCCATCTGCACCCTCTTCTTCCTGCCCGCCTACGGCATCGTATTGAGCATCTTGACCAAAAAACTGACTTCCTTAAACGTCCGTCAAGAAATGCCAGAATCGGTTTTAGCCAAATAAGCAGTAGATAAAAAACAAGGCCGTCTGAAACTTTAATCGTTCAGACGGCCTTTTATATTTTAAACAATTAACCGGTCAATTGTTTGGTAATCAGTTTTTTCAGTGGCGGAAAGTTATTGCTTGCACGCAATACCAAACCGCGCAGCAGTTTCGCCGGAGCAGTTTCATTGGTAAAGAGTTTCAGCAGCATATTGGTGCCGTGGTAAATCGGATGGGCATGGAGCATATGCTTGGTGCTGTATTTTTCCAGCAGGCTCTTCGCACCAATATCCTGACCGCGTTGCTCGGCTTCGAGAACCAATTTAGCCAAAAGATCGGCACTTGCCAGACCCAAGTTGAAACCGTGCGCAGTAACCGGATGCATACCGACTGCGGCATCGCCGATCAACGCACTGCGTTTGCCATAGAAACGTTGGGCAATCATACCGACCAAAGGATAATTGTGAATGGTGCTGACCAATTCCATATCGCCCAAACGGCCTTTGAGTTGCTCTTTCACGCTGGCTGCCAACTCTTCCGGCGACATATTTTTAATCGTTTCGGCTTTATCGCTGTCCACCGTAATCACTGTATTGGTCAAATGCTCTTCCAAAGGCAGCAACGCAATAGTGCGGCCGTAGTGGAAACATTCATATGCGGTATGCAGGTTGGACAGAGTATGCTTCATGCGGCACACAAACATGGTGCGGCTGTAATCGTGCATATCGGAAGAAATGCCCAATTGACGGCGCGTTTGCGAGAAGCGGCTATCGGCGGCCAACAACAGACGGCCGGTCAATACTTCTCCGCTTTCCAAAATGACTTGCGCCTCATCGTCAGAAGTTTTGACTTCTTTAACATTGGTGCCGGTCAGAATTTTGACGTTGTCCAATTTGGACACAACTTCATAAGCGGCTTTGCGGATATTGTGATTGGAAATCAAATAGCCCAAGCAGTCCGCAGGCTCGCCACGCGCCTGAGTCGGTTGTGGAAAATGGAGCTGGTAATCGGAATGGCCGTTCAACACTTTGGCATCGCGCAAAGGATAAATTTCGTCTTTTGGAATCAAATCCCACATACCCAATCGCTGCATGATTTCGCGCGACAGATGCGTCAATGCGATTTCACGGCCGTCATACGGCGGATTTTGCAACACTTCTAAAGGACTTCTTTCAATCAGGGTTATGTTCAAACCGCTTCCGGCCAACTCTGCAGCAAAACTTAATCCGGCAGGGCCTGCGCCGACGACGAGAATATCACTGTGTAAGCTCATGGGAGGAATTCCTTGTATTCAACTGATACGGATTTTTTCAGACGGCCTTAAGTTTACTGTGTTTAGCTACATGAGGGTAAATCAAAGGCATTTGATAGATTATATAGAAAGAGTCGATAGAATAAAACAAAGTCCATCGATTGTAAGCACGTTTTTACTTTGGCCTTAATATAAATCAAGCTTCACGACATACGAATTTTATCAAACAGACAAAACAGCCTGACAAACAAAAACCGCATTCCGAAAAGGAATGCGGTTTCAATCGTAAAACGATTATTCTTCAGAACCGGTGTAAGGACGGATGCTGACGGTTTTACGGTTCAGCGCGCCTTTGGTTTTGAATTCAACGTAACCGTCGACTTTAGCAAACAAAGTGTGGTCTTTGCCCATACCTACGTTGTCACCTGCGTGGAATTTAGTACCACGTTGACGAACGATGATAGAGCCTGCCGGAATCAGCTCGTTGCCGTAGGCTTTAACGCCCAAGCGTTTGGCTTCTGAATCGCGACCGTTGCGGGTGCTACCGCCTGCTTTTTTACTTGCCATTTGTAATACTCCTGAACTTACTTGAAATTAGGCGATTGCCACGATTTCGATTTGGGTGAAATTTTGGCGATGGCCTTGGCGTTTTTGGTAGTGTTTGCGACGACGCATTTTGAAAATGCGTACTTTCTCGCCACGACCATGAGCAACGACTTTAGCTGTTACTTTTGCGCCTTCGATAAAAGGTGCGCCTACTTTTACAGATTCGCCGTCAGCAATCATCAAAACTTCAGTCAGTTCGATTTGGCTGTCGAGTTCGGCTGGTATCTGTTCTACTTTCAATTTTTCGCCAACGGAAACTTTGTATTGTTTACCGCCGGTTTTTACGACCGCGTACATACTCAACTCCATGAGAATTAGGTTAACATTCCGCACACCATGTGCGAAACGAGTTATTCTATTTCTATTTACCTGTTTTGTCAAAATTTATTTTATTTACAAGTGAAAAGGCCGTCTGAAAGATATGTTGCATGCTTTTTAACTGATATAATCACGCGCTGGATTGCTGATATCTTTATGCAACGTTATTACCCCGACCGAATGTACGGGTTTAAACAGATTCATTGGAGCCTCCGCTCCGTTTTATCAACAGAGAATGTTTTATGCTCGAAAACCTGCCTTACTTCCAACGCCACCTGCCCGATGACCTTGCCAAAGTTAATGCGGTCATCAACCAAGCTGTTCAATCCGATGTTGCGCTGATTTCGCAAATCGGCACATACATCATCAGCGCAGGCGGTAAGCGACTGCGTCCGATTATTACCATTTTGGCAGGCAAAGCAGTCGGGCATGACGATGAAAAACTGTACTCGCTGGCAGCGATGGTGGAATTCATCCACACCTCCACCCTCCTGCACGACGATGTCGTTGACGAAAGCGAATTGCGCCGCGGCCGTAAAACCGCAAACAACCTCTTCGGCAACGCGGCGGCCGTTTTGGTCGGCGACTTCCTCTATACACGCGCCTTCCAACTGATGGTTGGTTCGGGCAGCATGCGTATCTTGGAAGTGATGGCCGATGCGACCAACATCATCGCCGAAGGCGAAGTCATGCAGCTGATGAACATCGGCAATACGGATATTACCGAAGAGCAATACGTCCAAGTTATCCAATACAAAACAGCAAAATTGTTTGAAGCGGCCGCGCAAGTCGGTGCAATTTTGGGCAAGGCTTCCCCCGAACACGAGCAAGCCTTGAAAGACTACGGCATGTACGTCGGTACGGCTTTCCAAATCATTGACGATGTTTTGGACTATTCAGGCGAAACCGAAGAAATCGGCAAAAACGTCGGCGACGATTTGGCCGAAGGCAAGCCTACCCTGCCATTGATTTACCTGATGCGAAACGGCTCCGAGCAGGCAGCAAACGATGTGCGCCACGCTTTGGAAAATGCCGACCGCAGCTATTTTGAAAAAATCCACGACTATGTCGTCAACTCCGACGCTTTACCGTATTCGATTTCCGAAGCGAAAAAAGCCGTCGACAAAGCCATCGCTTCATTGGACGTGTTGCCTGACAGCGAAGTCAAAGAAGCCATGATCCAACTGGCAAAAGAATCTTTGGCCCGAGTATCTTAATCCGATGAATTTCAGCTTTGTCCCATTGTTTCTGGTTACGCTGATTTTTTTGGGCGTCGTCAGCAACAACAACTCGATTACGATTTCGGCGGCGGTCTTGCTGCTCATGCAGCAGACGGCCTTGTCGCAATATCTTCCCTTGGTGGAAAAACACGGTTTGCATCTGGGCATCATCCTGCTGACCATCGGCGTATTGAGCCCGCTGGTTTCCGGTAAAATCCAGATTCCGCCGGTTTCCGAGTTTATCAATTTCAAAATGATTGCCGCCATCTTTATCGGCATTTTGGTTGCCTGGCTTGCCGGACGCGGTGTTCCATTGATGAGCGAACAGCCTGTTTTGGTAACCGGATTATTAATCGGCACGGTCATCGGCGTTGCCTTTGTCGGCGGCATTCCGGTCGGCCCTTTAATTGCCGCCGGCTTATTGTCTTTTTTTGCCGGAAAGGTTTAAAATCCCCTCCTTTAACGCCTCGCCATAGTTCAACGGATAGAACGTATGCCTCCTAAGCGTAAAATACAGGTTCGATTCCTGTTGGCGAGGCCATAATTTCAATAAAAGCCTTTCATACTTTGAAAGGCTTTTTTATTATCAATAATAAAGGCCGTCTGAAACTTTTCAGACGGCCTTCTCATTTCGCCAAACCGTTAACCCGGACGACCATCCGAACGCGGACGGATCAGCCAAGGAATATATTTCCATGCGTACAACAGCAAAGAAGCGGCAAACAAAGCGGCGGAGCAACGGATACTGTGCGTATATGCCGTACCGTTCACAAAGGTTGCCAAAACACGGACAACCGTTGCGGCTATCATCAACCAAAAGGCGACAGGAACCACTTTAGGCGGCGGATAAATGGAGTTGCCGGTATGGCCAAGCGCGGTTCGCGCCATCATGCCCAAAGTCAGCACGCCGATACCGCCAACGCCGATAAGGTGTACGCCCAAATTCAGGAAACTTGGAACCCAATAAGAAATGCCGACAGCAATCAAGCCCAAACCTGTAAACAGATAGCCGGCAAACAAAATCCAAAGCATAGGTTCTTTCAGTACGGCTTTATACCACCAGCGGTACACCTGCACGGTAAAAATCACACCGGCAGCCAGAGCAAACAACGCGGCCAGTCCCGGCAAAATGTTATGCGCCATCAGCATGGCGGTCAGCATAGGCAGCCAAAGTGAAGCGTGCGCCACCCATTGAGGGCTGGGAATTTGCGGCACGTTCAGGCGTTTGGACGTAAAGAACGAGATAATCCGCATACCGATCAAACCGATAAACCCGGCCACCATAATCAAACCGGATTGCAAACCGGTCATCAGCGCAATGGCATCAAACGGCTGCACTTTCAGATGGAAGGCGAAATGGGTGCCGCCCAAAACAAAAATAGCGAACACGGCAACATAGTTGCGCTTGTTTTGAGAACGGATTACCGGCAAAGCCATGCATACCGCGCCATACCAGAAAAAGATCGTACCGAATATGCCGCTTGCCGTTACCCCCCAACCGGGGATAAACATACAAATGCGGGCCAACAGCCAAAATGCGGTCAAACCGGCCAACGCCTTACCGCGTGTCGGCGGCTGGCCTGTCCAAGTCGCCACGGCCGTCAATAAAAATGCAATGACAACCAATCCGGCATAGCCCCAAATCATTTCATGGGCATGCCAATAAAAACCCGACAACTCAGGCGTTCCCTGAAAGCCGAAGCCCCAAAGCAGTATAGACAATGCGCCATACAAAGCCGCCAACGAATAAAACGGGCGGAAGGCCATTGCCCAAACCGGGTGTTTGAACAAATCGGTCATGGTGGTTCCTTCAATTTTTATATCATCATAAAACAGCAACAGAGGCCGTCTGAAACTTTTCAGACGGCCATCGACTCCTTTCCCTGTTACACATTTTCAGGCAAAGGCAAAAAAGGTTCAATCGCAGGAAAAAGCTCGCGTTCCTCAAAACGCGCATGATCGCGCAAAGTTACCGCAAACTCCTTATTCCATGATTCATTCATATATTCAGGATGCACCATCATCGCGCGTAATTTGGCATGATCGCCTTCAAAACGCTGCCGCAACGCAGGGTCAATTTTATCCCAATACGGCGCAAACATGGTTTCCTCTTCCAAAAAATGTGGCTCAAGCTCAACAAAATGAGGCTCCAGCTCCGCCTGATGGCTTTGATCGGGCGTACGCAGAAGACGGACGCACAACGACAGCGAGCCATGATGTTCGCGGGAAAGTTCTATTAAGGCAGGATGGCGTTTCAAGGGCTTCATAAGTTCGTTATAATGGTAACAGTTTGTCAAACTGGATTAATTCAAATGTTTCAGATATTATGAAACCCAATCCCACATAAAGTCAAACAGCCCCTCTCCAAGCACTACGCTTTTGACATATAATAAAAATATCTAAAGAGCCAGCCATGTATCTGACCCAACATACCGATTACGGATTGCGCGTATTGGTTTATACCGCCATCAACGACGACACCCTCGTCAATATCGGCACCATTGCCGAGACTTACAATATTTCCAAAAGCCATTTGATGAAAGTGGTTACCTCATTAGTCAAAGGTGGTTTTCTGGTCAGCGTGCGCGGCAAAGGCGGCGGTTTGCGCTTGGCGGATGTTCCTGAAAAAATCAACATCGGCGCAGTCGTCCGCCATCTTGAGCCGATGCAGGTTGTCGAATGCATGGGCGATAACAACGAATGCCTCATCACCCCTTCATGCCGACTGACCGGTATCATCACCGGCGCCATCAAAGCCTTCTTCAATCATTTAGATCAATACTCACTGCAAGATCTGCTGGACAAGCCGACTTACGACATACTTTATACACCGCGCATCCCGATCAACGAAATACGCGGAACGGCCGACTAAATCTTCAGGTCGTCTGAAAACAATCCAGCCATACTGAAATGGTATTACTGAAATAATAAAAAATGCCGTCTGAAATGGAGATTTTCAGACGGCATTTTTTTATAAAACACTCTACAGCTTAAATAGCTGACTTTCATTCGATAGGTTAATTTTTATACTAAATATGTCGAATATAAGACAACAGAAAAACATAAAATAAGAATAATCATAGCAACCGTAAAATTTATTCTTAATATTTTCAAATAAAATTTATTGGAGATTTTTTGTATTCCAAACAGTATCTTGTAAAATTTTAATTCCATACTTCTATGAGTAAATAGATATTCAAAAAACCCTATATCCATCCCTTCTGATTTTAATATTTTATATAGCATTACTAGATTAATGATAATTGCAATAAAATACACAAATACTAAAAAAAACAGAAAATAAGGCAATAACTCCACCAAACTACTCCTTCTTTTTTAAAAAGAATTTTCCCTAAAAAACATATTGGACGACATAACCAATTGCTATTGCCGACATTATATTCCAATCTTTCGCAAACCAATGAATACAAAAATGCCCGAAGCCAAAAGCCTCGGGCATTTTTAATATTTGGTGGGTCCGGTGGGTTTCGAACCCACGACCAAGGGATTATGAGTCCCCTGCTCTAACCCCTGAGCTACAGACCCGTCAAGAGTAGAAGCGGATTATAGCATAACTTGTTGCTTGTTCAAGATGCCGGGCAAATGTTTCAGACGGCCTGTCGGTTTTCTATTCGGGTATTATGCCGATACACCCACTGCTTCCCAAACTTTCAAAGCATCAGCCGTTGCTTTGACATCGTGAACACGGATGATTTGCGCGCCTCGGGCGACAGTGGCCAAAGCGGCTGCGACGCTGCCGTGTACGCGTTTGGCAGCATCTTGTTCGCCTGTCAGCTCGCCAATCATACTTTTGCGCGATATGCCGATCAGGAGTGGAAATCCGGTTGCTTCCATCAACTCAGGCAAATGTTGTATCAGGGTAATGTTGTGCTGCAGGTTTTTGCCGAAACCGAAGCCGGGGTCGAGCGTGATGCGTTCAGGGGCAATGCCTGCTCGAACGCATTCTGCCGCGCGTGCTTTTAAATAACGCGCGACTTCTTCGACGACATCTTGATATTGCGGATTAAGCTGCATGGTTTTGGGCAAACCCTGCATGTGCATGAGACACATGCCTGTCGTCGGCTGTTGCGCCAATAATGCGACTGCGCCTTCATCACTCAATGCGGCAACATCGTTGATAATATCGACGCCGCCTTGCGCCAAGGCTTTTTCCATGATTGCCGTGTGGCGCGTATCCAAGCTGACGGGAACATTCCACTTGGCCACTTCCGCCAAAACCTGCTGCACCCTGGCCCATTCTTCTTCGAGAGAAACACCATCCGAACCCGGACGGGTAGATTCGCCGCCGATATCGAGAATATCCGCGCCGTCTTTCAGCAGCTGCTCGGCATGTGCCAATGCTATTGAGACATTTTGCGAATAGGTGCCGCCATCGGATAATGAATCGGGGGTCAGATTGACGATGCCCATGATTTTCGGTTTGTCCAAGGCGATTTCAAATCGGCCTGCCTGCCAAATGCGTGTATTCATAATGCTTCCATTGATGAAATAATAGGATAGAGGCCGTCTGAAATTTTTCAGACGACCTTTAGTTTTTGACTTCAAACAGTCAATTACATTCCGCCGTAATTCGGCCCGCTTGCGCCTTCGGGGCAAATCCAAGTGATGTTTTGCGTCGGGTCTTTGATGTCGCACGTTTTGCAGTGCACGCAGTTGGCGGCGTTGATTTGCAGGCGCGGACTACCGTTTTCTTCGACGATTTCATATACACCGGCCGGACAATAGCGGGTTTCGGGCGAGGCGTATTCTTTGTAGTTTACGTCTATCATGACCTGCGGATTTTTCAGTACCAAATGGTCGGGCTGGTTTTCTTCGTGCGCAAGGTTGGCAAGGAAAACGCTGCTCAAGCGGTCGAAGGTCAACACGCCGTCGGGCTTCGGATAATCAATCGGCTTGCATTCGGCGGCTTTTTTGAGCTGCTCGTTGTCTTTGCCGTGATGTTTCAAAGTCCACGGGGCTTTGCCTCTGAAAATCATTTGGTCGATACCGGTATAAAGCGAGCCGAGGTAAACGCCCCATTTAAATGACGGACGGACATTGCGCGCGGCGTAAAGCTCTTGATACAGCCAGCTTTGTTCAAAACGTTGCTGATAATCAGCCGCCTCTTTGCCGCTGTCGAAGCTTTCCACTTCTTCGAGGTTTTCCAACAAGGGGAACACAGCTTCGGCGGCAAGCATAGCGGATTTCATGGCCGTATGGATGCCTTTGATGCGCGGCATATTCAGGAAACCTGCGGCATCGCCGACCAAAACGCCGCCTTTGAACGAGAGTTTCGGCAGGCTTTGCAAACCACCTTCAATCAGCGAACGCGCGCCATACGCGATACGGCGGCCGCCTTCGAAGGTTTTGCGGATTTCAGGATGGGTTTTGAAACGTTGAAACTCTTCAAACGGCGACAGATAAGGGTTTTGATAATCCAAACCAACCACAAAGCCGACAGCGACTTTGTTGTCGTCAAAATGATAAATAAACGAGCCGCCGTAGGTTTTGCTGTCCAACGGCCAGCCTGCGCTATGCATCACCAAACCGGGTTGATGTTTTTCAGACGGCACTTCCCAAATTTCTTTGATGCCCAAGCCGTAAGTTTGCGGCTCGCTGTTTTGGTCGAGCTGGAAACGTTCAATGACTTGTTTGGAAAGCGAACCGCGGCAGCCCTCGGCAAACAGAGTTTGCTGCGCCCAAAGCTCCATGCCGGGCTGGAATGAATCGGTCGGCTCGCCGTCTTTGCCCACGCCCATATTACCGGTCGCAATGCCTTTGACCGAACCGTCTTCGTGATACAGCACCTCGGCAGCGGCAAAGCCCGGATAGATTTCCACGCCCAAATTTTCCGCCTGCTCCGCCAGCCAGCGCACGACTTCGCCCAAGCTGGCAATATAGTTCGCATGGTTGTCGAAATTCGGGGTAACCGGCAGGTTGAACGCTTTTTTCTCGGTCAGGAACAAAACCCTGTCCTTCGTCACTGTACGCGTCAGCGGCGCGCCTTTTTCTTTCCAATCAGGAATCAGCTCATTCAAAGAAATCGGATCGATGATGGCACCTGCAAGCGAGTGCGCACCGGCCTCCGAACCCTTCTCCACCACGCAAACGCTGATTTCGCGTCCATTCTTTTCGGCAAGCTGCTTGAGTTTGATGGCGGCAGACAAACCCGACGGGCCTGCCCCGACAATCACGACATCGTATTGCATACTGTCGCGTTCGATGGTTTCTGTCATAGTGGTTCCTGTATTGTCATTATTCAATTTAATCCGCTAATTATACAGCCTGGACATATAGTTACCAAATACAACAAAAGGCCGTCTGAAACTTTACTCAAATTTCAGACGGCCTTGACTGTGTTCAAAAGATTATTGCGCTTTGGTTTCCGTTACAAAACCGATTTTGCTGATACCGGCTTCGCGCGCCGCTTGCAGGGCTTGGTTGACGTAATCGTATTCAACCGCTTTATCCGCCGCAATCGCCACAATCACATCTTCGTTTTTCGCTTTGGCTTCTTTCAGCTTGGCAGTTACCGTTGCCAAATCCACTTTGGCATCAGAATCGCCGCCAACAACATAAGCACCACTGGCATCAATGCTCAAACGCAAAGGATCTTTAGGCTGCTGCTTATCCTCTTTTGCCGCTTTTTCCGAAGCAGTCGGCAACTCCAAAGGAATCGAGTGGGTCAGCACCGGCATGGTAATCATAAATACAATCAGCAACACCAGCATCACGTCCACCAAAGGTGTCACGTTGATATCCGACATCGGCGCATCATCGCCGGAATTCATTGATCCGAAAGCCATGGTTTAATCCTTTTGGTTCAGCAGGCGAACATGCAGGTCATGTGCAAACGCGTCCATATCTTGCGCGATGGTTTTTGTACCGCGATTGAGGAAGTTGTACGCCAATACAGCTGGAATCGCTACAAACAAGCCGACAGCAGTCGATACCAAAGCCTCGCCAATCGGACCGGCCACCGCGGCAATGCTCATTTGACCGCTTTCGCTGATGCCGATCAGGGCATGGTAAATACCCCAAACAGTACCCAGCAGGCCGATAAAAGGAGCAGTTGCGCCGATAGAGGCCAACGCGGTCATGCCGTAGTCGAACTGACGCATGGTTTGGGACATGCTGTTACGGATGTGAACAACCAAGTATTCGTTTAAAGGCAATTCGTCAATCAGCGATTTGCTTGTTGTTTGACGGTAGTTTTGGTATGCGCGCAGAGATTCATCGGCGACTCGGCTCATCGGTGCTTCTACCGCTTTGGCTTTCTGTACGGCATCGGCCAGCGTAAACGCATTCAACATCAGCTCTTTTACCTGTGTATTGCCTTTTTTCGCTTTGCAGTATTTGATGCAACGGATCACGATAACGCTCCACGTTACCACGCTCATCAACAACATCAGGACAAATACACCAATCAGTACCACATCACCTGATTTGAAAACTAAACTTAAATCCATAATTTTTCCAAGTTAAAAATAAAATTAAAATTTCTATCGGGTCATTTAAAACCATTTCCCAACAGCATATATTTTCTAATCAATCAGCTTAGGCCTAGATACTTATTCGAGCGTGAATTTGACAGGTACTTTAAATTCAGTCCAAACACTTGCATGACAGCTACCATCTTTAACGGCTTTACGCGCTGCATTATCCAGACGACTATAACCACTTGATTTATTCACACTAATTGAATCCACTTTACCGCCGGGACCAACCAAGACTTTCAGCACGACCAAGCCCTCTTCGCCATTTTCAGTTGACATTGTCGGATATGGGGGTCTCGGAATATGGCACGTTCCTTTTGCAGGATTGCCTTTACTACTGCCGGCACCTGTACCACTGCCACCTCCGCCACCACCGGTGCCGGAGCCATGTTCGCCTTTCGATCCGCCGCTGCCGGATCCGCTGCCTTCGCCGCGTCCGCTGCCAGTACCTTTCGTACCGCCGCCGTTACCTTTACCTTCTCCGTTCAAGGCTTTGCCTTCGCCGCTGCCTTTACCGTTTTCAGCAGTATTCGGCCCGGTTTTGTTGCCTGAGTATTCAGATGCTTTGGGAGACGGTTTAGGCTCTGCCTTCGGCTCTGGTTTCGGTTCAGGTTTTGGCTCGGGCTTCGGCTCAGGTTTGGGTTCCGGCTTAGGCTCGGGCTTAGGTTTCTCGATAGGTTTCGGTTTTTCCTTTTGCTGTACGATATCCGCTTTTTCTTTTTTCGTTACCACAGGTTTGATAACAGGTTTGGGCGGCTCGACAGGCTTAGGTTTGGGTTTCGGCTTGGGTTTAGGTTGTTCGGGGGTAGGCTCGGGAGCAGCAGGTGCGCCTTCGCCCTCAGGACTGCCGTCGCCTCCGCCGAAATCGCCCAAATCGACAAATTCAATATTCGCCATTTCGACAGGAGGCGGTTTGTGCGCGTGCCATAAAAGTGCAACCAAGCCGACGTGGATCAACGCAACGGAAGTCACGACGGCTGGAGTTAAAATTCGTTTTTTATCCATAATTCCGTTATGTTAATAGCAACAATTCCCGTTTGCAAGTCGTTTTACAGTCAAAATAAGCATTAATGCTTATATAAAAAGTTTATAGACCTGCTTTTTAAAGGTCGCATATCATAATATGATATTAGCTCTCATTACTAATATTATCAAACAAAAGGTCGTTTTGAAAGATAAGCGGTAAGACAAACAGCCTATTCTTCTAGCGTTTATGCTATCCGCACATTAAGCCAATATCGAAACCTCATCAGACCGATAAAAATTCAAATGGTTTCAAATCATCTGTATTTTTTATCCATAAAACATCAGGCCGTCTGAAAACGTTCTTCAGACGGCCTGATTCAAACAAAATCATTTTTTCCGTTTCGCCCTTGGGTGCGCCTCATCATAAACGCGCGCCAAATGGTCGAAATCTAGCTTGGTATAAACTTGCGTAGCGGAAAGATTGCTGTGCCCCAACAATTCCTGCACAGCGCGGATATCGCCCGATGCCTGCAAAAGATGGGTTGCATAGCTATGGCGCATCATGTGCGGCGAGATATGGCTGGCACTGCCCACGCGCACTGCCCACGCCTGCAGGCGTTTTTGGATTTGACGCTGCCCCAGCCTGCCGCCGTTTTTATTGGTGAACAAGGCCTGCTCGCCCTCTTTGGCAATACGCACCGCCAGATAATCGCGCAATGCCGCAATGCTTTTAGCCACCAAAGGCACTTGCCGCTGCTTGCCGCCTTTACCATTTACACTGACCCAGCCTTCGTCCAAGACGATACTGTTCAGATTCAACCCTTGTATCTCGCTCAGGCGCAAACCGCTGCCATACATCAATTCAAACATGGCCTTATCGCGTACATCCAACTCGTCATCAACCGGCGCATGGTCAAGGATATGGTTTAAAGGTTCCTGCGGCAGCGCTTTGGGCAGGCGTTCAGGCAGGCGCGGCGCTTTCATATTAAACGTCGGGTCGCTTTCCATGACTTCTATCTGCACCAGCCAGCTGCAATACTGCCGCCATGCCGACAATTTCCGCGCCAAGCTGCTTTCGCTTAAACCCTTTTGCGACAGCTTTTTCAATGCCGCCACAAAATCACGGCGCGTCGGCAGGCCGTTTTCAAGATTATCGGGCAACAGACGCATCAATTCACTCAAATCGCGCCGATAAGCGGAAACGGTATGCTGCGACTTGCCTTGTTGCGACAAGGTTTTCAGATAGCGTTCAAGATGAAGCGCAAAATGATTTGATTCCGCCATTTCAGACGGCCTCCAATGCTGCTTTCAAGGCCGAAGGCAGACGGCAGACACGTTGTTTGCCATAGTCGAAACACACCATGCCTGTCTGCACTTTCGCCAGCACAAGGCCATCTGAAATCCTGCGGATACGGTACAGTAAAGAAAAACCCACACCGGCCACGTCGGCCGCACCCATCTCCACCGACAGCTCATCACCATAATGACCTTGCGCCAAATACTGCACCGCCGCATCCGCCATAATCAGGCCAGCCCCGCCGGCATCCATTTCACTCCAACCCAGCGTCGCCAGCCAACGCATCCTCACTTCATGGCACAAACGCAACACTGCATCGTTCGCCAAATGGCCGCCATAGTTCACATCGCCCACCTGCACCGTCAAGGCCGTCTGAAACAAAGGTTTATCACATTCGGCCACCGAAATCCTATCCATTTTGCACACCCGTTTTCAATACTCTGCCATTATAAACCGAGACCCCGCTCGTTAATATATAAAAACAATGTAGCGGCTTGTAGTTTTTCATGGCAAAAAACATTATAATTTATCGGATAAATTTACCCTTCACTACTTCAGGAGCTTCTCATGGCACTCGTATCCATGCGCCAACTGTTGGACCATGCCGCCGAAAACAGCTACGGTCTGCCCGCATTCAACGTTAACAACCTCGAACAAATGCGCGCCATTATGGAGGCGGCCGACCAAGTCAACGCCCCCGTTATCGTTCAAGCATCCGCAGGCGCACGCAAATACGCAGGTGCCCCATTCCTACGCCATCTGATTTTAGCCGCAGTCGAAGAATTCCCGCACATCCCCGTCGTGATGCACCAAGACCACGGCGCATCGCCCGATGTATGCCAACGCTCCATCCAACTGGGTTTCTCCTCCGTCATGATGGACGGCTCGCTGCTCGAAGACGGCAAAACTCCGTCTACCTACGAATACAACGTCAACGCCACCCGTACCGTGGTTAACTTCTCCCACGCTTGCGGCGTGTCCGTTGAAGGCGAAATCGGCGTATTGGGCAACCTCGAAACCGGCGAAGCCGGCGAAGAAGACGGCGTAGGCGCAGTGGGCAAACTTTCCCACGACCAAATGCTGACCAGCGTTGAAGATGCCGTACGTTTCGTTAAAGATACCGGCGTGGACGCATTGGCTATTGCCGTCGGCACCAGCCACGGCGCATACAAATTCACCCGTCCGCCCACAGGCGACGTATTGCGTATCGACCGCATCAAAGAAATCCACCAAGCCCTGCCCAACACCCACATCGTGATGCACGGCTCCAGCTCCGTTCCGCAAGAATGGCTGAAAGTCATCAACGAATACGGCGGCAAAATCGGTGAAACCTACGGCGTACCCGTAGAAGAAATCGTCGAAGGCATCAAACACGGCGTGCGCAAAGTCAACATCGACACCGACTTGCGCCTTGCCTCTACCGGCGCCATCCGCCGCTTCATGGCAGAAAACCCATCCGAATTCGACCCGCGCAAATACCTAAGCAAAACCGTCGAAGCCATGAAACAAATCTGTCTTGACCGCTACCTCGCATTCGGTTGCGAAGGCCAAGCCGACAAAATCAAACCGATTTCTTTGGAAAAAATGGCAACCAAATACGCCAAAGGCGAATTGAACCAAATCATCAAATAATCTGTACATCGGATTGATACTAAGGCCGTCTGAAAACTTGGCAATAAGGTTTCAGACGGCCTTGACTTTTGGAAACTTATAGTAAAATCCCCCTCGACTACCCATCAAAACACATCGAAAGCAAACATGAAACTCGCCGTTATTTTGCCGGCCTATTGTGCCGAAGCTTATTTGCCCGAATGCTTGGATTCGGTATTGAATCAAACATTCCGCAACTTTTTCGTCATCGCCGTCAACGATGCCTCAAAAGACAAAACCGGCGAAATCCTCGAGGCTTACGCAGCCAGAGATTCACGTTTGCAGGTTTTCCACCTTCCGGAAAACAGGGGCGAGCCGTTTGTCTGCCAATTTGCCATGGATATGCTCAAAGATATAGAGGTTGAATACGTGGCGCGGATGGACGCGGACGATATTTGCACTCTGGATCGTTTTGAAAAACAAATTCAGTTTTTAGACAGCCATCCCGAAATCGATATTGTCGGCAGCCAAGCCACCATCTTTTTCGACGACCAAACCGGAAGAGAACCCGTTTTAAGCGATTTGCCCCTGCTCGACAAAGACATTAAAGCCTTTTTCTCCAGGGCCGCTCAAAATATGTTCAACCCCACCACCATGTGGCGGCACGACAGCATTAAAAACCTCGGGATAAACTACACCGCGACGGAAACCGCGCCCGATTTCCATATGTGGGTGCAATGCGCCCTACATGGCAAAACCTTTGCCAATCTGCCCGAACCTTTGTTGTTTTACAGGATACACCAAACTCAAGAAAGCAAAAAAAGAGACAAAATCAACAGATCCGTCCAATACACCATGGAGTTGTGGATCAGTCATCTCTTCCCTGATTTGAACGCGACGGAAGTAACGCTCTTAAGCCGCATCTTGTACGAAAAGCAACTGCGCTTGACCACAGAAGAGCTGAAAACCATTTTTGCCGCCTATGACAGAATCAGCAAAGACCGCAGCATTTCATTGTTTGGCGAAGACCGCAATACCATGTTCGACATGATAGACAAGTTCTTCAATTTCTTAAAAAGTCAGTTAAAATTCACTTAAATCATAAAAGGCCGTCTGAAACCTAAGTTTCAGACGGCCTTTGTCTATTTCAAGATCAATCTAAATCAGAACAAGCCGTGAATCACGCCGTCTGCGTCCACATCGATTTTCTCAGCAGCCGGAACTTTCGGCAGACCCGGCATTTTCATCATATTGCCGCACAACGCAACGATGAAGCCTGCGCCGGCGGAAACCGTGATACCGCGCACAGTAATGCGGAAGCCTTCGGGGCAGCCCAACAGTTTGGCGTTGTCGCTCAAAGAGTATTGGGTTTTCGCCATGCAGATCGGCATTTTGTCCAAGCCCAGTTTTTCCAGTGAAGCGATTTCGGCAGACGCTTCCGCGCTGAAATCAACATCTTCCGCGCCGTACACTTTTTGGGCAATCGCACGGATTTTGTCTTTAATACTCAACTCAACATCGTAGGCGAAGCCGAAGTTATTCGGTTGATTTTCAATGGCGTTGACGACTTTGTGCGCCAAATCCGCGCCACCCGCGCCGCCTTTGCCCCATACTTCGGTCAGGGAAACTTCGACACCGTGTTCCGCGCAGGCTTTTTCAATCATGGCCAACTCGGCATCGGAGTCGGACACGAAGCGGTTGATGGCAACCACCACAGGCAGGCCGAATACGTTTTTCAGGTTGGAAATGTGTTTCAAGAGATTAGGCAGGCCTTTTGCCAAAGCGTCGAGGTTTTCTTCGCCGAGGTTGGCACGCTCCACGCCGCCGTTGTATTTCAACGCGCGGACGGTGGCCACGACAACAGCCGCATCAGGTTTCAAATCCGCCAGACGGCATTTGATGTCGCAGAATTTTTCCGCACCCAAATCCGCGCCGAAGCCTGCTTCGGTTACAGCGTAATCGGCAAGGTGTTTCGCCAGGCGGGTGGCGGTAACGGAGTTGCAGCCGTGGGCGATGTTGGCAAACGGGCCGCCGTGTACAAAGGCAGGCGTACCTTCGATGGTTTGTACCAAGTTAGGCTTAATCGCATCTTTGAGCAATGCCGCCATCGCGCCATTCGCTTTCAAATCTTTGGCGTAAACAGGGCTGCCGTCTTTGGCATAGGCGACAAGGATGTTGCCCAAACGCTCTTTCAAATCGCTGATGTCTTTAGCAAGACAGAATACCGCCATGACTTCGGACGCAACGGTAATGTCAAAACCGTCAGGACGCATCACGCCGTCAACAGGTTTTCCCATACCGTCGATGATGTTGCGCAACTGGCGGTCGTTCATATCGACCACGCGACGCCACAGCACGCGTTTCGGATCAATGTTCAACTCGTTGCCTTGATAGATATGGTTGTCGAGCATGGCGGCGAGCAGGTTATTCGCCGCGCCGATAGCGTGGAAGTCGCCGGTAAAGTGCAGGTTGATGTCTTCCATCGGCAAAACTTGGGCATAGCCGCCGCCCGCCGCACCGCCTTTGACACCGAACACAGGCCCCAAAGAAGGTTCGCGCAGGGCGATAACGGCGTCTTTGCCGATGTGGCGCAACGCGTCCGCCAAACCGATGGTAACGGTGGTTTTGCCTTCGCCCGCCGGAGTCGGGTTGATGGCGGTAACTAAAATCAGACGGCCTTGTTTTTGCGGCAGCTTGAATGCTTCGGCAGGATTGATTTTGGCTTTGTAATGGCCATAGGGCTCGATGTTGTCAACGTTCAAACCCAGCTTGGCGGCAATTTCACCAATCGGGCGCATGGTGGAAGACTGGGCAATTTCAGCATCGGTTTTGAAGCTCATGATTTTCCTTTATTGAGAGAGGGAAAGGCCGTCTGAAACAATATAATAAAGACGGCTGGAAGAAAAAGAATATTAGTTCTATTATAGCGTTTTCCAAAGACAAACCGCAGTGAAAATTTCGATATTTCATCAACAAGCGGATTCATATTGTCAACAATTTGAAACAAAGGAATAAAACATGAGCAGCAACGCATGGCTGTTTTGGGCATTGGCATCGGCAGGCTTCGCCTCATTGACCGCCATTTTCGCCAAAATGGGTTTACAAGGCATAGATTCAGATTTCGCCACCTTTATCCGCACCTTGGTCATCCTCGCCGCTTTGGTATTGTTTTTAACCTACACAGGCAAATGGCAGGGTGTGAACGGCTTTACCGGCCGCAACTGGACATTCCTCATCCTATCCGGCCTCGCCACCGGCGCTTCTTGGCTCGCCTACTTCAAAGCCCTGCAACTGGGCAACGCCTCGCAAGTTGCACCCGTCGACAAATTCAGCCTGGTCTTGGTCGCCCTGATGGCCGTCGTTTTCTTAGACGAACGCCCAAGCACGCAGGAATGGATAGGCTTAGGCTTGGTAACCGCAGGCGTATTGACTTTGGCTTTGAAACGATAAAGATTGGGACAAAAAGGCCGTCTGAAAAATTTCAGACGGCCTTTGCTTTGCTTCAAACAATCAGCTCACAATTAATTTGAGCCGACTTTGATTTTTTGCCACAAGTTGACAGACAGTTTTTTCGCATCTGCGCTCATTTGAGGCATCACGAAACCGTCTTTCATGTCTTGCTCGTTCGGGAAAATAGAGCGAGTGTTCACCAGTTCTGCAGGCATTTTTTCGCGTGCAGGTTTGCTGGCCGGCGCGAAGGTTACGGCAATACCGTTTTTCGCAGCCACTTCGGGATCAAGCGTGTAGTTGATGTATTTGTGGGCATTGACGATGTTTTTCGCATCGGCCGGAATCAGCCAAGATTCAATCCAGAAGCCCATGCCTTTCGGCGTCAACACTTCGATGCCGACGTTGTTTTTCACTTCTTCGGAACGCGCTTTGGCCAAGTTCAAGTCGCCGCCGTTACCTGCCGCCAAGCAGATATCGCCGCGCGCCAGTTCGTCAATGATGGAAGGGCTGAAACGTTTTACATCAGGACGGATAGACTTCAACACTTCCGCCGCCGCTTTCAAATCTTCAGGATTCGAGCCTTTAGGATCTTTACCCAAGTAGTTCAACAAGATTGGGAACATTTCGCTCGGTGTATCCCACAAAGCGATGCCGCAAGATTTCAGCTTGTTGGTGTATTCCGGTTTGAACAGCAAATCCCAGCCGTTTTCAGGCAGCTTGCCGCCCAAAAGTTCTTTGCCCTTCGCAGTAATTGCCAAAGTATTGACGCCGGAGAAATAAGGAACGGCATATTGATTGCCCGGGTCGGCGGTTTCCAACATCTTCAGCAATTCAGGATCGATGTTTTTGTAGTTCGGAATCAGATCCTTATTGATTTTTTGGTATGCACCCGCCTCAATTTGGCGCGGCAGGAAGGCAATACCGGGCACAACCAAGTCGTAGCCGGATTTACCGGTCAGCATTTTGGCTTCCAGCGTTTCGTTGTTTTCATACAAATCGTAAGTCAGCTTCAAATTATTGGCTTTTTTGAAGTCTTCGACTGTACTTTCGTCAACGTAGTTTGACCAGTTGTAGATATTCAGAGTATCGGTGGCGGCTGCTTCGGCATTGGCAGCAGGCGCGCTGCCTGCTTGAGGTTGCTCGGCTTTTTTCTCGCCACCGCCGCACGCGGCCAAAGACAATGCGGCCAATACGGCTAATACAGATTTTTTCATACGGGCAGATTCCTGATGAAAGAGTGGTTAATGTCAATAAATAAGAAACCCTGCACCCCATAAACACCCCGGCGCAGAGTTAGGCTATTGTAATGGAAACGTAAGCAAACGCAAAGCAATATCCATCTGATTTTTATTGAAATAAGGCAAAGCAACACCATCTTTTTACCAAAAGCGTTGCACCGGTTGTCGTTTTTGGGCAAAATACGGCTGATTTGCGCGCGTTTATAGAGAAAAAGCTTGCATATAAGGAAATCTGTCTTTAAAATTGCGCGTTTACAGAATTTATTTTTCAGGAGATATTCAATATGGCAAACAGCGCACAAGCCCGCAAACGTGCCCGCCAGTCGGTTAAACAACGCGCCCACAACGCCAGCCTGCGTACTGCATTCCGTACCGCTGTGAAAAAAGTGTTGAAAGCAGTTGAAGCCGGCGACAAAGCTGCTGCTCAAGCAGTTTACCAAGAATCCGTTAAAGTCATCGACCGCATCGCTGACAAAGGCGTATTCCACAAAAACAAAGCAGCTCGTCATAAAAGCCGTCTGTCTGCTAAAGTAAAAGCTTTGGCTTAATACTAACGCAGATGCCGGAAATCCTGACATCAAAACAGGATGAATCGAGCTGATACGATGCCCCTGAGGTCCTGCCTTTCAGGGGCATTGCCGTATTCACAGCCCAAACCGACTAAATAAAACCATTTACCCTTTCATCAGGCCGTCTGAAAAACAACGGAAACTCTTATGAACAAGATGTTGAAACATTCCCTAAGTATCGGATTCATTGCCGCCGCCCCGCTGGCCGCCGCCGATACCGCCCTACACTGCACCACCATTCAAGACAACGCCACCCGTTTGGCGTGTTACGACAACATCTACTCGGCGCAACTCCCCCCTCAATCCCCACTGCCGCAAGCGCAAACCGAAACGGCCAAAACACCGGTCGACCTCGAAAAAAGCGTGCGCAAGAGCATTGAGAAAAAAGAAGCGGCCATTGTATTCGACAACCCTACCCACCCGAATATTTCAGACGACGTATTAAGCGAAACTGCCGACAGCTACACGCCTTTAAGCCTGATGTACGATTTGGATAAAAACGACACACGCGGCCTGTTGAGCGTACGCGAGCATAATCCTATGTACCTCATGCCTGTTTGGTACAACAGCAGCCCCAACTATTACCCTGAATCCCCCAGCCGCGGCGTAACCACGCAGGAAAAATTCAGCGAGCAAAAACGCCTCGAAACCAAAATGCAGGTTTCCTTCAAAAGCAAGATTGCCGAAGATTTATTCAAAACCCGTGCCGACGTATGGTTTGGCTATACCCAAAAATCCGACTGGCAAATCTTCAACCAAGGCCGTAAATCCGCTCCGTTCCGCAATACCGACTACGAACCCGAAATCTTCATTACCCAACCCGTTAAAGCAGACCTGCCTTTCGGCGGCAAACTGCGCATGGTCGGCGCAGGTTTTGTTCACCAGTCCAACGGTCAAAGCCGCCCTGAATCACGCTCATGGAACCGGGTTTACGCCATGGCCGGCATGGAATGGGGCAAGCTGACTGTCATCCCTAGAGTTTGGATGCGCGCCTTCGACCAAAAAGGAGAGGACGATGACAATCCGGACATCAACAAATACATGGGTTACGGCGACTTGAAAGTCCAATACCGCTTCAATGACAAACAAAATGTTTATTCCGTCCTGCGTTACAATCCGAAAAGCGGACGCGGCGCCGTTGAAGCGGCCTATACTTTCCCCATCAAAGGCAAACTCAAAGGCGTTGTCCGCGGCTTCCACGGCTACGGCGAAAGTCTGATTGACTACAACCACAAACAAAACGGCATCGGCTTCGGCCTGATGTTCAACGACTGGGACGGCATCTAAATGACCCCATATTGTTTCAGACGGCCTTTGCAATCAAGGCGGCCGTCTGAAACAATAAAACAAAACAAGCCATTCGTTTAAAATACTCGTTTCCTAGCGTCCAAACGCGTATAATGCAAAGTTTGGGCAAAACTTGCCGGAATGAAACAAAGATGACAGAAGCCGCAGCCGAAAGCGGAAAAATCGCCAAGGCTTTAAAGAAATACCTGATTACAGGCGTGCTGGTTTGGTTGCCGATTGCCGTAACCATCTGGGCGATGAGCTATATCATCTCCGCCGCCGACAGACTGATCAACCTATTACCGGAAAGCTGGCAGCCCCAGCATTTCTGGGGGTTCAACATTCCCGGCTTGGGCATCGTCGCCGCCACAGTCGTCTTGTTCGTTACCGGCGTATTTGCCGCCAACGTATTGGGCAGACGGATTCTCGGCGCATGGGACAGCCTTTTAGGACGTATCCCCGTCGTCAAATCCATCTACTCCAGCGTTAAAAAAGTTTCCGAATCCCTGCTCTCCGACAGCAGCCGCTCGTTCAAAACCCCCGTACTGGTTCCCTTTCCGCAACCGGGCATTTGGACGATAGCCTTTGTTTCCGGCCATATCCCCGCCAAACTCAAAGGCAGCCTGCCGCAAGATGACGACTATATTTCCGTTTACGTCCCAACCACGCCCAACCCGACCGGCGGCTATTACATCATGGTGAAAAAAAGCGACGTTCGCGAGCTGGACATGAGTGTGGATCAGGCATTGAAATATGTGATTTCACTGGGCATGGTCATGCCGGACGACTTGCCGGTTAAAGCCCTACCTGCCCAAAAACCGTCTAAAGACGGTCATACCGAACACAACAATTAAGGTCTTCTTTTTTCAGACGGCCTTTCCTTCTTTTCAAATTGAACAATATAAAAAGGTGATTTTATGCGTACCAACTATTGTGGCCTTATCAGCGAGCAATACTTAGACCAAACCGTTACCGTCAAAGGCTGGGTACACCGCCGACGCGACCACGGCGGTGTGATTTTTATCGACCTGCGCGACCGCGAAGGCATCGTTCAAGTCGTTATCGACCCTGACACTCCGGAAGCATTTGCCGCTGCCGACTCTTCCCGCAACGAATACGTTTTGAGCATTACCGGCCGCGTACGCAATCGTCCTGAAGGTACAACCAACGACAAAATGATTTCCGGCAAAATCGAAATCCTTGCCAAAGAAATCGAAGTCTTGAACGCTGCCGCTACACCTCCGTTCCAAATTGACGATGAAAACATCAGCGAAAACGTTCGCCTGACCAACCGCGTTATCGACTTGCGCCGTCCTACCATGCAACGCAACCTGCGCCTGCGTTACCAAGTGGCCATGGGCGTTCGCCGCTACTTGGATGCGCAAGGCTTCATCGACATTGAAACCCCGATGCTGACCCGCTCCACTCCGGAAGGCGCGCGCGACTACCTCGTGCCGAGCCGCGTTCATCCGGGCGAATTCTTCGCTCTGCCACAATCACCGCAATTGTTCAAACAATTGCTGATGGTGGCCGGTTTCGACCGTTACTACCAAATCACCAAATGTTTCCGTGACGAAGATTTGCGTGCCGACCGTCAACCTGAATTCACTCAAATCGACTTGGAAACCTCGTTCTTGAACGAGGATGAAATCATGGACATCACCGAAGGCATGGCCAAACAAGTCTTCAAAGACGCATTGGGCGTGGATTTGGGCGATTTCCCACGCATGCCTTATTCTGAAACCATGTTCTACTACGGCTCTGACAAACCGGATATGCGCATCAACTTGAAATTTACCGAGTTGACCGACCTGATGAAAACGGAAGAATTTAAAGTTTTCCGCGGCGCAGCCGACATGAAAGGCGGTCGCGTGGTTGCTCTGCGCGTACCGAACGGCGCGAAATTCAGCCGCAAAGAAATTGACGAATACACCAAATTTGTCGGCATCTACGGCGCGAAAGGTCTGGCCTACATCAAAGTGAACGATGTCAGCAACCTCTCCAACGGCGAAGACAGCGGCCTGCAATCTCCAATCGTCAAATTCCTGTCTGAAAACGCCCTGAAAGAAATCATCGAGCGTACCGGCGCGCAAAACGGCGACATCATCTTCTTCGGCGCAGACAAAGCCAAAGTCGTGAACGAAGCCATCGGCGCGCTGCGTATCAAAGTCGGCTTGGAACACGGCAAAGACAACGGCTACTTCGTAGACGAATGGAAACCTTTGTGGGTTGTCGATTTCCCAATGTTCGAATACGACGAAGAAGCCGACCGCTACGTTGCCGTGCACCATCCGTTTACCGCGCCTAAAGAAGGTCATGAAGACCTGATGGTTTCCGACCCGGCAAACTGCCTGGCCCGTGCCTACGACATGGTATTGAACGGCTGGGAAATCGGCGGCGGCTCTATCCGTATCCACCGCGCAGACGTACAAGAGAAAGTGTTTGCCGCTCTGAAAATCAGCCCTGAAGAGCAACAAGAGAAATTCGGCTTCCTCTTGGATAACTTGAAATTCGGTGCACCTCCTCACGGCGGCCTTGCATTCGGCCTCGACCGTCTGGTTACCCTGATGACCGGTGCGGAATCCATCCGCGACGTGATTGCCTTCCCAAAAACACAACGCGCCCAATGTCTGCTGACCAATGCGCCTAATGTGGTAGACGACAAACAGCTGCGCGAGTTGAGCCTGCGTCTGCGTCAAAAAGCAGTTGAAACAAAAGAAGCATAATTTATCGGCTTAACCTTTAAAATATCAAGGCCGTCTGAAAAATTTGAAATTTCTTTCAAATTTTTCAGACGGCCTTTCTGTATTTTAGTCGTTTATATATAATCAACTCATAAACTGTTTTATTTTAAACGTTCACTTTAATGACGTTAGAGTATGAAAAACAACCGTTTGTAAGAAAAACAAACAAATAGGCTCCACAAGCACTATCATGACTGTTACAACAATAAAGGAACCCAACAATGTTTCTAATACTGACGGGGCTGATACTGACTTTTTTTGTTTTGTTGTTTATTATTACTTCAATTATTCATAAAAAACAGTTTGCCTATAACACGCACCAAGACTATAACTATCCCTCCCTTCCCTCTACCGCGCATGCAACCCTCAAAGGCGGCAGCCTGACCTTGCCCGCCACTGTCAGCGGACGGGATACCGTCATTGCCAAAATCCGCATCAAGTCCAACTGGATGGGACTGCTGTTCTTGCCTTTTGTCGAAACCATTTCATCCAAAGGCAAATGGAAGCAATATTTCGAATACGGTGCAAAAGGCGTGCGCTATATCAATCTGAGCGACACCTTCTCCGACAGCGACAAAACCGTCCGTTTGGAAGGCAAATACCTGACTTTGGCCGATCAAGAAATCGAACTCTCTGTTTATCCGCGTGAAAACCTCGACGGCAAAAAAATCCTTGTCCTCGCGCCCCATGCCGACGATGCCGAACTCAGCGCATACGGTTTGTACGAAAAACACGCCGCCAATTCAATGATCTGCACTTTAACCGCCAGCGAAGGCGGCAGCTTCCACTATGGCAACCTTTACGGCCAATGCGACTGCGACACTCAGGCCCAATATCTGCAAAAAGGCCGGATGCGCGTTTGGAACAGCCTGACCGTCCCCCTTTTGGCCGGCGTGCCGTCTGAACACATCCTGCAACTGGGCTACTTCGACAGCACATTGACCGCCATGCGCCAAAATCCGGAAAAAGAGATTAAATCGACCAAAATCGATACGGCCGACGTCGATATTTTCCGCCATGCCAACACCTCCCCATTGGCGCAACAACTCAAGCCCGGCTCAACCTGGAACAGCTTGGTAGACAATCTCGGCTATCTGATAGAAACATTCCAGCCGGACATTATCGTGTCGCCTTCACCCAATATTGACACGCATCCCGACCACCAACACACAACGCTCGCCGCCATCGAAGCCCTGCGTAAAATCGATTACCGCCGCGGCAATCTGTTTTTGCACACCATCCATTATCTGAGCGACGACTTCCCAATCGGCAAAGTAGGCTCTTCCCTCAGCCTGCCGCCGCTTGCCGAACAGCCGTTTTACTTCCAAAGCATCTATTCCCATCCTTTGGACAAAGAGGAACAAAACCGCAAACTCCTCGCCCTTGATGCCATGAACGACATCCGCCCCAATTCAGACGGCTATATGCGTTGGAACACCATGATATTCAAAGGCCTAAACAAACTGCGGCACCACATCCTCCACATCGACAAAGACTTGGTCAACCGCTTTGTCCGCAGCAACGAATTCTTCTATAGCGTCCCCATTACCGACCTGTACCAAGAAGAGACGCTGAAAAAAATCACCTATCAGGGCAAAGCCCAATAAACCATAAAGGCCGTCTGAAAAGATGTTTCAGACGGCCTTTATCACATCCAATCAAAACAACAAAATCACCGCATTACAAACGAAAAACACCAAGCCCAAATCCAAACGCGACAACCCAAGTTATAATAAAACCCTTCCCATACGCCCCACATCATCATGCCGATTTACTTCATCGCCGATTTGCACCTGAGCGAATCTCATCCTCAGCTGACCGCACTCTTCCAAAAATTTATCCAAGAAAAAGCCGTCCATGCCCAAGCCGTATACATTCTTGGCGACCTTTTCGATTTTTGGATCGGCGATGACGAAAACAGCCCTTTGGTTCAAACCATCAAGCAAACCATCCGTAGCCTGACCGAGCGCGGCGTCGCCTGCTATTTTATCCATGGCAACCGCGACTTCCTCATCGGTAAAACCTTCGCCCACGATACCGGCATGACCTTACTGCCCGAGTACACCGTGATCGACCTATTCGGCACGCCCACCCTGCTCTGTCACGGCGACACTCTCTGCACCGACGATCATTCCTATCAAAAATTCCGCCGTACCGTCCATCAAAAATGGCTGCAACGCCTGTTCCTGCTTTTGCCGCTCACACTCCGGCTGAACATCGCCGCCAAAATCCGCAAGCAGAGCAAACAGGACAAACAACACAAAACCGCCGACATCATGGACGTCAATCCAACCTTTACCTACGAAACCGTCCAACGCTTCCACACGCCCCTACTCATTCACGGCCATACCCACCGCGAAAACATCCACCGCAACGCCGATTACACCCGCATCGTACTCGGCGACTGGCGCGACAATTACGCCTCCATTCTCGAAGTCGATGCCGAAGGCTACCGTTTTATCGCCTTATAAAACATCAGGCCGTCTGAAAACCGGTTTCCCGATTGTTCAGACGGCCTGACCTCAAACAGTTTACGCAAACCAACCGCGTATCCGCTCCAAACCACCAAAGCGCACACACGCATCCGCATTCGCTTCAGTTTTCGGTTTCGCCCGATAAGCAATGCCGAATCCCGCTTCCCGTATCATCGGAATATCGTTCGCACCATCGCCCATCGCCACCACCTGCCACGGAGCCAAACCCAGACGCTCACGGTATTCGCGCAACAAATCCGCCTTAGCCTGTGCATCGATAATCCGCCCTTTCAGACGGCCTGTCAGCTTGCCGTTTTCCACTTCCAACACATTCGCAAAATGGAAATCCAAGCCCAAACGCCGTTTCAGGCGTTCCGTAAAAAACGTAAATCCGCCCGACACCAGCATAAACTTCACATCATTCTGTTTACACGCTTCTAATAAAAATTCCGCGCCCGGCGACAGCTGCAACACATTCTCGTACACCTCTTCCAACACGCGCTCGTCCAAACCGGCCAGCAAGGCCACACGCTTGCGCAAAGACTGCTCAAAGTCCAGCTCGCCGCGCATCGACTGCTCCGTAATCTTGGCCACCTCATCCTTCAGCCCGACACCGGCCGCAATCTCATCCACACACTCAATCGTAATCAGCGTCGAATCCATATCGCTGACAATCAGCCCCAAATCGGCAAAAGCCACATCCGGCAACACCGCTCCATCTATCTGCTGCGCAATCAACGCCGCACGCATCCCGTCCGTCAATTCAAAATCATCATCAACCGGCACACGCAACACCGACTTCCCTGATGGCGCAGACACCAAACCGCCAAACGCCGACCAGTCGCACGCGCCCAAATCCCCATGTTGCAACACCAAAACCTTCTTCATCTCTTTCTCCTCATGCCTCAAAACCTTTGCAAACAAATCCGGTGCACATTCAGCTTAAAGCAACGCAAACCGTATTTTTGCAAAGGCCTTAAAAAAACCAAAACAGCATTATAGCCGAACCACCCCGAAAATTTTCAGACGGCCTGTCGCTTGATTCCCTTAGCTAGTTTAATTTCAAAAACACCTTCAAAAACCATAAAAACAACATAAATCCGCTAAAAACCCTCAAAATCTTGTTCTTAAATTACAAAACAACAAAATTATCGTAAAATATAATTATTATTATTTTAATTATAGAAAGACGTTCATGAACGCCCCAACCCTTAAAACATTAGCACTCATTATCGCCACCCTGCCTTATGCAGCCTTAGCAGACAACACGGCAACACCCAAGCTCGAACAAACTGCCGAGCTGCAAACCGTCAACGTAACCGGCAAAAACCGTTCCACCCGCACCGAAAACCGCGACTCCTACACAACTTCAGCCATGCGCACCACCACCGGCCTTACCTTGTCTCCGAAAGAAACGCCGCAGTCGGTGAGCGTGATTACCAAAACGCAGCTGGATAACCAAGGCATGACCAATATGGAACAAGCCTTAAAAACCACAACCGGCATCAACGTGATTCCCGATTCTGGCCGTTGGCGTTATCAGTCGCGCGGCTTTTACATCGATCAAATTGAAGAAGACGGCTTATCCACTACCGTTGCAGGTTCGTCCGGCAACCCGTACAACGACCCTCAAAGCATGAGCAATCTGGCCATCTACGACCATATCGAAGTTGTCCGCGGTCCGACCGGCCTGACCCAATCCAACAGCGAACCCGGCGGCACAATCAATGCCGTACGCAAACGTCCGACCGCCAATACGCAGGCAACCTTAAGTTTTATGACCGACCGTTTCGGCGCAGCAGGCCTGATCGGCGACGTATCGGGCAGCTTAAACAGCAGTCACAGCGTCCGCGGCCGTTTGGTTTCCAGCCTGACACGCAATAAAACTTTCCAAGACAAAAACCCAACCAAAGGTCAAATGCTGTACGGGATTTTAGAGGCCGATATCGGCGAGAACAGCAAAGCCACACTTGGAGGCCTGTACCAACGCACCGAAGAAACACCCGATTTCTACGGCGTACCGATGGGCAACGGCTTTGACCTTAACCTTCCGAGAGATACCTATCTGGGCGCGGAATGGAATCAAATCCGCTTGTACAAACGCAATGTCTTTGCTGAATTCGACCATCAAATCAACGACAATTGGAAATGGAGCAGCAAGCTCAACTACAACCGTTCTTCATCCGCCCAAAACTTCGCCACCGCAGCCAATACAGGCGGCAGGTTCGCCGGCATCGGACAGAACGGCATCTTTACCGGTGCAACCGACAACATCCAAAAATACGACAACACCGGCAAACAATTTGCCTTCCAAACCGGCGTATCCGGCAAATTCCAAGCCTTAGGCAATGAACAGCAGGCATTTGCCAACTACACTTATTCACGGGAAAACAACAGCTCCTACAACCTATGGAAAGCCCGTACCTCTAACGAATACAATATTTTCGATTACGACTGGAAGAGCGTAGTGCGCACCGATTGGACAAGCGGCAACGCCAACTATACCGATACCGAACGCACCATCACCAACCATGCCGTATCGACAGGCGTTCTCTTTACCCCTTGGCACAAACTCCACATTTTGGGCGCATTGCGTTACACACACTGGGCATACGACTTCGACAACCGCAAAACAGGCAAACTGTCCGAATACCGAAAATCCAGCCTTGTCCCTTACTTGGGCATTACATTCGATGTCGACAAAAACCACAGCATCTATGCCAACTATACCCAAATCAAAAAACCGCAGACCAACCGAGATATGGACAACAATCTCCTGAACCCGATTACCGGTACCAATACCGAAATCGGCTTCAAATCCGACTGGTTTGGCAACGGCAGGCTCAACAGCTCGTTTGCCCTCTACCAAATCATTCAAAAAAACCGTCCGTATGATTTAGATAAACGCAACGCTATGGGCGAATGGGCATATCAGGCCATCGGCAAAGTTCAAAGCCGCGGTTTTGAAGCCGAACTCTCCGGCGACCTCACCGAAGATTGGAAAATATCGGCAAACTACGCTTTCAATATAAGCAAATATAAAGAAAGCGAAGGGGCGCGTTACCCCATCGGCACAAACTTCAGCAAACATACGCCCAAACATATGTTCCGCCTGTACACCAGCTACTGCCTCCCCTTTGCCGACCGCAAATGGACCATCGGCGGCGGTATGACCGTGCAAAGCAAAACCAACAGTTTGTGGGATGTAGGCCAAGGCGGCTACCTGCTTTGGAATGCCGATGTTCATTACACACCGACCAAAAATCTCAACCTCAGTTTGATCGGCAGCAATTTGGGCAACCGCCGCTACTATGAAAACCACCGTATTCGCACAATGGGCATTAACAATATTTACGGCCAACCGCGTAACGTCATGTTCAAAGTCGATTACAAGTTCTAACCCCGCTTGATTCAAAGGCCGTCTGAAACCGATTCTTTCCGTTTTCAGACGGCCTTTTCCAATCAAATTTTTTTTAAATCTTGATATAAAGCAAACAGTCTAAAAAATTTTCTCAACCGAAAAAAAATTCCTGTTGATTTTTTTCACCGTTTCGATATAGTTATTTATAGCTAGTTTGATACTACCCTTTGTATCTAGCTTTCATTGCATTACTACCTTCATTCGTTGCCAACGGCTCCCTTTCCGGCGGCAACCTTTTTTTGATCCGATGGTTTGGCAATATCGAAATTGAATCAAATAAAATGATTCGGGGACTTATATTTATTTTTAAAATAAAACGGCTTATAAAAAACAACGGCTCAATTTAAACGGATATTGCCG
Organism: Neisseria mucosa; assembly: GCF_013267835.1. NCBI lineage: Bacteria > Pseudomonadati > Pseudomonadota > Betaproteobacteria > Neisseriales > Neisseriaceae > Neisseria > Neisseria mucosa. Next base: position 2,158,023 of record NZ_CP053939.1, on the reverse strand, counting down.
CCAATATTTAAAAACAAACAGACCTTTCTTTATCAAGGACCCCTTCCAATGCACCATTCTGAGAAACTATTCAAACTGAGCACACTTGCCCTCTGCCTTGCCGCACTACCCCAAGCCGTACAAGCTGCCGAAGAAGTACAACAGGCTGAAGTGGAACAAGTTACCGTAGTGGGTAAAAACAAAAGCCTGCGTACAGAAAGTCAAAACAGTTACACCGTATCCGCCCTGCGCTCAACCACAGGACTGATCCTCTCTCCGCGGGAAATCCCCCAATCTGTCAGCGTCATTACTAAAAAACAAATTGAAGACCAAGGCATCACCGACTTAGAAGGTGCGTTGCAAAACTCTACGGGCATCAATGTTTTCAAAAGCGGCGGACGCACGCATTTCATGTCGCGCGGCTATTTTATCGAACAGTTTGAAGAAGACGGCATTGCCACGCAACTTGGTTCGCCTGGCGGATTCGGCTTAGGTGGCCCGGCCGGCGACCCGACCAGTGCAACCGATATGGCAATGTACGACCACATTGAAGTGGTGCGCGGTGCGGCAGGTTTGACACAGGCAAACAACGAACCCGGCGGCACGGTAAACGCCGTCCGTAAAAAGCCGACTGCAAAACGCCAGCTTTCCGCCGATTTGATGGCAAACTCATGGGGCAAAGTAAACAGCACCTTTGATGCATCCGGCACCTTAAGCCAAGAACACGGCCTGCGCGGACGCTTTGTCGGCTCGGTAGGCAGCAACAAAACCTTCAAAGACCAATCCGGCGGCCGCGACGTCCTTCTGTATGGCGTGATGGACAAAGACATCGGCGACAACAGCAAGCTCACTTGGGGCGCAAGCTATCTCAACCAAACCGAAACGCCCGACCCCGACGGTCTGCCCATGCGCGCTGACGGCAAAGAGTGGAAACGCAGCCGCTATTTGGGTGCGGATTGGAACGAAGCCCGCCTGAAAAAATACAATCTTTTTGCCGAATTAGAACATTATTTCAACGACAACTGGAAACTGAGCAGCAAACTGGACTGGCGCAAGAACACTAGTTTAAAAGAATATTACACGCTGGGTGGCACGGGTAACGGCATCGGTACAGACGGCCTGGGAAGCACATACAGCTTCGACCGTTACGATGCAGGCAACCGCCAGTTCACTTTCCAAAACAACCTGACCGGCCGCATCTTCGCTTTCGGCCAAAATCACGACCTCTTCTTCATGCACAGCTATTCCAAAGAGAACGTGAATTCAAGCAATCGCTGGCTCAACGACAGCAGCAACTATGACGCAGATGCCTTTAACGGCAGCGAGAAAGCCAAACCCGATTGGGATTCTGCCACAGCCAAAGCCCGTGGCGGCGACGGCCGTTATACTACCCATGCCTTCGGTTTGGGCGCGCGCATCAATCCCACCGACAAACTGCACATCATCGCAGGCGGACGCTATACCAGCTGGAAACGCGACTACTATTGGGATCGCGACCTCAAAGACGGGGCAGCAGGTTCCTCAGACTCGCTCAAACGCAACCGCTTCGTTCCTTATGCCGGCATCACTTACGATATCACGCCTAAACAAAGTATTTACGCCGCCTATACTTCCATCTTCAAACAAACGATGAACCGCGACTACAATGACAACCTGTTGCCGCCGATTATGGGACGCAACTACGAACTCGGTTGGAAAGGCGAATGGAACGAAGGCCGTCTGAATACTTCTGTCGCCCTCTACCGTACCGACAAAGACAACAACAACCAACGCGTCAATGCCAAACCGCATCCCTATTGGGAACCGCTCAATCAAAGCAGCCGCGGCTTGGACGCCGAAATCTCCGGCAGTCTGACCGACCGTTGGCAGGTTTACGCAGGCTACACCTTCAACCGCAGCACCAACCGCAACAGCGTCGGCGACAATGTTGAATCGCGCCTAAAAGGCTACAACTTCAGCAGCCATACGCCGAAGCATATGTTCCGCCTCTACACCAGCTATGTCCTGCCGGTGGATGACGGCAAATGGACAGTCGGTCTTGGCTTGAAGAGCAGCAGCAAAACCGCCAATTCCTACGGCTCCATCAAGCAAGGCGGCTACACCATTTGGAATACCAACGTCCAATACCGCCCGAGCAAAAACCTGCAACTGGGGCTGGCAGTCAACAACCTGACCGACAAACGCTACTACGAAAACCAATACAACCGAGCTGCCAACAGCGACAACTTCTACGGCGAACCGCGCAACGCCGTGTTCAGCCTGAAGTGGAAGATGTAAATAGCAGCATAGCAAGCACGGGTTGACCGCTCATTTTTTAAAAGCATAAACCAACTATTGCTGATAAAAAGGCCGTCTGAAAGTACAATTTCACTTTCAGACGGCCATTCGCACGCATTCGCAAGCATTATGAAAACACTCGAAAAATTCTTTTACCTCGCCCGTCCTTTCTGGTCGGGGGCGCACGGCCGCCTCCAATGGCTGATGCTCGCCGTCCTCATCGGCTTCACCCTTTGCTCCATCACCATCAGCGTTTGGATCGCCGCGTGGGACAAACGTTTCTACGACGCGCTGGCCGCATTTGACGGCGCGTCCATGCCCGCGCTCATCGTCGAATACCTCGGCTACATGGCGATGATCATCGGCTGCATCGTTTGCGGCGACTGGTTGCAAAAACGCCTCATCTTCCGCTGGCGCACCCACCTGACCGAGCAATTCCAAACAAACTGGCTCGAAGGCCACAAACACTACCGCCTGCGCCTGACGGGCGAACCGGACAACCCCGACCAGCGTATCGCCGAAGACATCTACCTCCTCGCCGACAAAAGCATCAGCCTCTTTCGCTCCTTCATCAACAACGTTGCCAAATTCAGCGCGTTCGTCGCCGTACTGTGGACGCTCTCCGGCGTGCAGACCTTCAACATCGGCGGATACAGCATCACCATACACGGCTACCTCGTCTGGGTTGCCCTGATTTATTCCATCTTCAGCACCGTCATCGCCCACCTTGTCGGCCGCAAACTGAAAAACCTCAATATCGACCGCCAGCACCGCGAAGCCGACTACCGCGCCGCCCTTCTGCGCGTGCGCGACCATGCCGAACAAATCGCCTTTTACAACGGCGGCGAAGCGGAAACAGGCCGTCTGAAACAACGTTACCTCCGCATCCGCGACAACTGGCGGCGACTGACCAACTGCGAATTCCGCCAAGAAACCTTCTGGGCGACCTATGTCCGCATCAGCATCTTCATCCCCATCCTCGCCACCCTGCCCATGTACCTCGCCAAAACCATGACCTTCGGCGACATGATGCAGACGCGCACATCGTTTGCCCGCGTCCAAGACAGCTTCGGCTGGTTTACCGACTCCTACCGCCGCCTGATTGAATGGGCGGCAGTCATCGAGCGGCTTTCCGGTTTTCAGACGGCCTTAGAACAAGCAGAACACAAAAGCCCCGTCCTTCAACCACACCAAGCAGATTTGCCGCAACATCGCGGCAAAGCCGTCCTGCACAACCTTACCGTCCACACCCAAACCGGCACCCCCCTGCTCTCCGGCATCAGCCTTGAAGCCCATGCCCCTGAATGGCTATTGCTCGAAGGCAAAAGCGGCATCGGCAAATCCACGCTGTTGCGCGTGCTGGCCGGTTTATGGCCGTATTATCAAGGCACTTTTTCACTCGAAGGCAACCGCCTGTTTTTCCCGCAACGCCCTTACCTGCCTACCGATACCCTGCGTCAAACCGTCAGCTATCCCTATGCGGCCTGCCAAGACGACCATTTGATTCAAACCGTTTTGGAACAAGTCGGCCTAAACAGCCCCACGGGTAGGCTGCACACGTTGATGAACGATTTGGACACTTCATACGAATGGCACGGCATCCTCTCCGGCGGCGAACAGCAACGCCTCAGCCTTGCACGCGCACTGCTGCACAAACCGCAAATCCTGTTCCTAGATGAAGCTACCAACCAGCTCGATGACGAATCCGCCCTGATGTTGATGCAGACCCTCAAACAACATTTGCCCGACACTTTGGTCATCAGCATCAGCCACCAACCCAAGATTCAAACCCTGTTTGATAGTTCGCTGAATTTGAATGAAAAAATTATTTAAATGTTAAAATGTGCAAAACGCTTGCTTTCCATTCTAACAAGGGATATAGTACCAAGTAACTAGTTCTTATTGATGAGAGCTACTCCTTGGATACTTGCCTCCGGTCCTCCAACCCGGGGGCATTTTTTTACATTTTTATTTTGTGTTCGTACGGATAGGATAAAGACGAAACACCCACCACAAATCAAACAGCAAACTGCGTTTTCCCAACGCTCAGGCCGTCTGAAACCCGCTCTCGAATATTATTCATTCCATATTTCAGACGGCCTGTTTAACCGTCCCTTGCAAAGCTTGGCACAAGCACCGCTGACCGACGGCAATCAATTACTATATAATCAAACGCATCGTCATCCCTACAAAGGAGCCACACCATGACCACAAAAATTAAAATCGGTATTGTCGGTGCAACCGGATACACAGGCGTCGAATTGTTGCGCCTGCTCAGCAGCCACCCCAACGCAGAAGTTACCGCCGTTACCAGCCGAAGCGAAGCCGGTATTGAAGTGGCGGACTACTTCCCCAGCCTGCGCGGTATTTACGACCTTGCATTCCAAACACCCGAGGATGCCGGACTTGACCGTTGCGACCTCGTGTTCTTTGCCACGCCCAACGGCGTGGCCATGAAAGAAGCACCGGCCCTTGTCGAAAAAGGCGTACGCGTGATTGACCTGTCTGCCGACTTCCGTATCCGCGACATCCCCACATGGGAACAATGGTACAAAATGACCCATGCTGCGCCGCAACTCGTTTCCCAAGCAGTGTACGGTTTGTGCGAACTTCACAAAGATGACATCGCCAAAGCCATGCTGGTGGCCAATCCGGGCTGCTACCCCACCTGCGTTTCCCTGCCCTTATTGCCGCTGCTTCAGGCTGGCCGTCTGAAAGCCAACGCGCCGCTGATTGCCGACTGTAAATCCGGTGTTTCCGGCGCAGGCCGCAAAGCCAGTACTCACGCCCTGTTGTGCGAAGCAGGCGATAACTTCAAAGCCTACAGCGTCGGCGGCCACCGCCATCTGCCTGAAATCCGACAAACCCTGTCCGGACTGCAAGACCAGGTTTCAGACGGCCTGATTTTCGTGCCACACCTTGTTCCGATGATACGCGGTATGCACGCCACCCTGTATCTGCACCTGCAAGAACATACCGATCCTGAAGCTTTGCTGCGCGAATACTACCGTAACAGCCCCTTTGTCGATATCCTGCCTTCAGGTTCGACACCCGAAACCCGCAGCGTGCGCGGCGCCAACCTTTGCCGTATCAGCGTTCAAAAAGCGCCTGATCAAGACGATGTGTGGATTGTGCTTTCCGTCATCGACAACTTGGTTAAAGGCGCAGCCGGTCAAGCCGTGCAGAATATGAACATCATGTTCGGCCTGCCCGAAACCACCGGCCTGACCAATGCGCCGTTGATGCCTTAACGTCATCCTTATTAAAAACACAAGGCCGTCTGAAACAATGGTTTTCAGACGGCCTTTATTAATTCATACGCAAACATCACTCATACACCACGCCGGCAAGCATTTCTTCTTCATTCAAGTTACCGTACTGTTGTTCCCAATCGTGGGTAGCCTCCACCATATCGCATTCTTTGGCGAAGGCAAGCAACCTGCCGTCCATCTGATCCAGACTCAAACTGCCCAAGCGTTCGCATTCCGAAGCCGTCAAATTACCGTCCGCTTCATGCGCTTCCGAAGATCCGAAAGGCAGGGCAAAAAAACCCAGCACCAACGCCAGCAGTACCCAAAAAATATTTTTACGCGAACGAGTCATTTCACACCTCTCATCATAATCACATAGCAGGTTTAAGTCAGAAAAACTAAACCAAATAAAACTAAACTAAGAAAAATCGAATCGAAAATTAGAAATATCGACTTATCTAAGACAAAACGAATAATACTAAGAAAAAATAAAATATGCAATACTTTTTCTTAGGTTGAGTAATTTTTTTCTTACAATTTTATAAAAACTAAGGTAAAATACACTCAAATCGTCTAAACCATATAAAAAACATACCTTCATAAAGGCATAAACATGGATACCTTTAAAGACCGCCTGGCTTTCTTATGGAAAGATGAAGCCCGCCAAGCCAAAATCGCCGCCGACATCGATATGACCATCGCCGGATTCAGCCGCATCTGGAACGAAGGCGGCCTGCCAAAATCAGAAACGCTAAAAAAAATCAAACAACTTAAAGGCTGCAGCATAGACTGGCTGTTGACAGGCGAAGGCTCCCCCTTCCCCGATTCCGAAGCCCCAAAAGCCACGGCCACCGACACACTGGGCAACCCTGTCGATATAGACGAATTTGTCTTCGTACCGCGTTACGACATCCAAGCCGCGGCCGGACACGGCCAGCTCGTCGGCGATGAACAGCCCATGTTCGCCATGGCGTTCCGACGCTATTGGATAGAAAATTATGTGACGCGCGACATCAAAAACCTTTCCGTTATCTCAGTCAAAGGCGACTCGATGGAAGGCGTGCTGAATGATGGCGACACCATCCTCATCAACCACGGCCAAACCACGCCGCGCGACGGCCTCTATGTTTTGCGCCTCAACGAAAACCTTTTGGTCAAACGCCTGCAACTGATACCCGGCGGCATCGTCAACGTCATTTCCGCCAACGAAGCCTACCCTACTTTTGAAATCGACCTGAAAAACCCGACCGACGACGTTGCCATCATCGGCCGAGTCGAATGGTTTGGCAGAAGCATCTAAATCTGACATACTGGCGCTTGAAATTTCTGCCATACCCTCCATGTAAGCTGGCAGACCTGTCTGCACAAACTTGCTTTGGCCAACGGTTTGCGCGACAATAGTAAAAATATTCATATAAAAGGAATCACATCATGTCAGACGAAAGCCCTATTATCTTTACTGACAGCTGCTGCACCAAAGTTGCCGACCTGATTGCCGAAGAGAACAATCCCGACCTGAAATTGCGCGTATTCGTCAACGGTGGCGGCTGTTCCGGCTTCCAATACGGTTTTACCTTTGACGAAATCAAAAACGACGACGATTTCGAAATCCAAAAAAACGGCCTGACGTTCTTGGTTGACCCGATGAGCTACCAATATCTGGTTGGTGCGGAAATCGACTACACCGAAAGCCTGCAAGGTTCTCAATTCGTCATCCGCAATCCGAATGCAGAGACAACTTGCGGTTGCGGTTCGTCCTTCTCCGTATAAACAATCCGTTTTTGCCACAAAAAAAGCAGGCCGTCTGTATCTTCAGACGGCCTTTTGTGTGAATTTATTTTAAACAATTTTAGATTTACCTTATAATAATAATATCGGGCGTGAATATTTACTCTACAATAGACATAACATTGGACATGCATATTTCCATATAAATAAAAAATTATTGTCCAGCCGATTAACGACACAAAGGCAAACCGTACCTGGTCTGCCTGAGACTGCAGCCTCTGTCCTGGCTCTTATCGCAAGTCAGAACAGCTCAAACACAATAACAAAACCTTAGGCTAAACCCATTTGGTTGACGCAGTCGAAATATTCATGGGATATCAATGAGCAAACAAGAAAAATTTTTCGACGTATACGTTTCTTATCCGCCGAACACGGATAAGGAGCGCATCCATGCCTGCCTGTATGACAACCTGCCCGAAAACGAAGCCGAGAGCCTGATTCAAGCCTTGGCCGAGCGTCCGCAAGCCATTGTGGCCGAAAAATGCACGCAAGACGAGCGCGAAAATGCGCAGCATTACTTCAGCTATTTAGGTTTGGACGTAATCGTCCGTCAGGCTATGGAGTTGGAAGCGGTCGAAGAAGAACCCGTATTGGCAGTCAACACTCCCGACCCTATCCAATGCCCAGTCTGCATGACGATTATTGACGAACTCGATGCACAGGAATGTAAGACCTGCCACTTTGATTTGACAGAAAAAAATGAGCTGGCCATCCAGCGCAAGCGCATTGAATGGCAGGAAAAAATCTCTTTCGAGCATAAAAAACAAACCGAAATTGCCCACAAGCTCAAATACGAACGTGAGCAGGAGGAAAAAAAGCTGCGCAAAAAAATCCGCGCCGAATTAGAATCCCAATTACGCGAAGAGTTAGGCCAAAATCCTGAGCTGGCTGCACTTGCAGCGAGGAAGAAAACACAGTTTCTGCTTACAATGGCCATCGTATTCGCCGTTTTGAGCCTGCTTGCTCTCGGCTATATCGCTGCAAAATTCTTCTAAACTGATTCAAAAACTTAAGGCCGTCTGAAAAACAGATTTTCAGACGGCCTTTTATTTCCATATTGATTGCATCATTCCAATCAAGCCTCTTGCACATCCACATCCACCGACCATCTGATTTTGCCGTCGCGGTTTTGCTGCAACACCTGCACCCACAAACTCACGGCGCGGTGCAAATCTTGTCGGGATGTCGATTCGAGGAAGATTTGCGCGCGTTCGCGTTCGGCAAGTCGCACCATCAGCATGGGGGCGGCGCCGAACTGGGAGACGCTTTCGGGTAAAAGCGGGGCGAGGGTTTCTTTGGCGGCGTTGAGAAATTCCATCGCATCGGCAACGCGCGGCGCGTCGGCGCGGACGGCGGTCTGAAAACCGAAGGGCGGCATGGCGAACATTTGCCGCTCGTTCAATTCGTTTTCGGCAAACACGGCGTAGTCCTGCGCTTTGACGGCGGCGAAGACGGGATGTTCGGGCAGTTGGGTCTGTATCAGCACCTTGCCGGGTTTGTCGGCGCGCCCCGCCCTGCCGGACACTTGCATCAGCTCGGCAAACAGCCTTTCCGGCGCGCGAAAGTCCGCGCTGTATAGGCTGCCGTCGGCGTTTAAGACGATAACGAGGTTGAGCCGCGCGAAATCATGGCCTTTGGCGAGCATCTGCGTGCCGACCAGAATATCGATTTCGTTGTCGGCGATGCGGCGGTACAAATCCGCCCAGTCGTTTTTGTGCGCCGTGCTGTCCCTGTCGACGCGGACGACGGCGGCCTTGGGCAGGAAGGCGCGCAGGGTTTCTTCGACGCGCTGCGTGCCGTGGCCGATGGCGGTCAGGTCTTGGTTGCCGCAGTCGGGGCATTTGAACGGGATGGGCTCGCGGTGGTCGCAGTGGTGGCAGCGCAGTTGGCGGGCGCGTTGGTGCAGCACCATTTTGGCGGAACAGTTTGGGCAGCCGAAGGTATGGCCGCAGTCGCCGCAAAACAGCGCGGGCGCGAAGCCGCGTCGGTTGAGGTACACCAGCGACATGCCGCCCGCCTCAAAATTCTGTTTCAAAAGCTGCAAGGCTTGCGGCGAGAAGCCGTTATCGAGTTTCAGACGGCCTACATTAAGTATTTCCACTTGCGGCAGTTGCGCGGCGGCATGGGCGCGCTCGGTCAGTTGCAGCAGGCGGTACGCGCCGCTTTGCGCTTTGTGCCAGCTCTCCAAGCTGGGCGTGGCGCTGCCCAATATGATGGGGCAGCCGCTCTGCTTCGCCCGCCACACCGCCAAATCGCGGGCATGGTAGCGCAATTCATTGTCCTGTTTGAACGAGCTGTCGTGTTCCTCATCGACCACAATCAGCCCGACATCAGGCAAAGGCGTGAACACCGCCAGCCGCGTGCCGATGACCAATTTCGCCTGCCCCAACATGGCGCGCAGATAATCCTGCGTGCGCTTGCCTGCCGCCATCTGGCTGTGCAACACGGCGGTCGGCACGTCGGCAAAACGGTTTTCCACCCGCTTCAAAAGCTGCGGCGTGAGGTTGATTTCGGGCAACAAAAATAACACCTGCCGCCCCTGCGCCAACACTTTCGCCATCGCATCGAAATACACCTCGGTCTTGCCGCTGCCGGTAATGCCGTACAGCAAAAACGGCTGGAATTTGCCGAAGGCCGTCTGAATTTCATCGGAAGCCTGCTGCTGGTCGGCATTCAACACAAATTCAGAGTGCGAAGCCTGCCCATGGTACGGCCTTAAAACGGACTTCGCCGCCTCCGTCGTTTCAATCCAGCCCTGCTCCGCCCAATCTTCAATCAATTTCACTGCCTGCGCGTTTACCTGCTTCAACGCCGCCATCGTCATTCCGCCCGACAGCAGCGCGTCCCACAAAGCCGCTTTTTTGTTGAACCGCGTCGGTGGCGGTGTTTGCGCCCTGCCCGCTTCGTTCAGCGCGTAAAACAACGGCGGCTGCGGCATTTCCACCGCGCGCGTTTCCTTCAAACCCTGCGGCAGCGCGGCAAACACCGCCTGCCCGGTCGGATAGTGGTAATAACGCGACGTAAACGCCAACAAATCACGCCAGCTTTGAGGCAACGGCTTTTCTTCCACAAAGGCCGTCTGAACACTCAAAATCCGCGCCGTATCCATATCGGGTGCAATATCCGTTTCCCACACAATCCCGACCACGGTTTTATTGCGGAAAGGCACAAGCACCCGCGTTCCTGGAGGGAGCGGCTCGGAATGCGAATAAGTCAAAAGGCCGTCTGAAAGCGGCACGTTCACAGCGATGCGGTGGTAAATCATACAAACAATCAAATCATTTTTTCGTATTTTAACAGCCGAAAGCTATTTTCAGACGATAAATTGAGCCTCAATACAATGCAGGCATGACAGAGGTTTGATACAATGCCTTACTTTTAACACACGCAAGTCTCTCGCATGAAAACCAAGTTAATCAAAATCTTAACACCGTTTGCCGTCCTTCCTTTGTTGGCATGTGGTCAACCTGCCGTATCCAATGCCAACGCGGCGCCTGCTCCGGCTGCCAAAGCGGAAGCGCCTGCCGACAAATCCGTTGCCGCTTCTTTGAAAGCGCGTTTAGAAAAAGTCTATGCCGCCCAAGATTTGAAAGTTTTGAGCGTCAGTGAAACACCGATTAAAGGCATTTACGAAGTTGTCGTCAGCGGCAAACAAATCATCTATACCGATGCCAAAGGCGACTATATGCTCGTCGGCGACCTCATCAACGTCAACACGCGCCAAAGCCTGACTGAAGAACGCGCCGCCGATTTGAACAAAATTGACTTCGCTTCCCTGCCTTTGGACAAAGCCATCAAAGAAGTGCGCGGCAACGGCAAACTGAAAGTCGCCGTTTTCTCCGATCCGGACTGCCCGTTCTGCAAACGCTTGGAGCATGAATTTGAAAAAATGACCGACATCACGATTTACACCTTCATGATGCCGATTCCAAGCCTGCACCCTGATGCCGCGCGCAAGGCCGAGCTGTTGTGGTGCCAACCTAATCCGACCCAGGCATGGACCGACTGGATGCGCAAAGGCAAACTCCCAAGCGGCAAAGCAAACTGCGAAAACCCTGTTGCGGAAACCACTTCATTGGGCGAACAATTCGGCTTCAACGGCACGCCGACCCTGGTCTTCCCTAACGGCCGCAGCCAAAGCGGTTACAGCCCTATGCCCCACCTCAAAGAAGTTATCGAGAAAAACCAGTAATACAGGGTTTAATCTCCATCAAGGACGCTTTACGCGTCCTTTTTTCATTTCGCCCTGCCATCAATTGCTTTCAGACGGCCTCAAACAGACAAATACAAAAAAGGACGTGTTCGCCACGTCCTTTTTCCCTTTACCTTACAGGTAGAATTTCTCAACCACTTTCAGGTTTTCGTCCAATTTGTACACCAGCGGCTGGCCGGTCGGGATTTCCAAGCTCATGATGTCTTCGTCGGAAATGCCTTCGATGTGTTTGGCCAACGCGCGCAGGGAGTTGCCGTGTGCCGCAACCAAAACACGTTTGCCGCTCAGGATGGCCGGAGCGATTTGGTCTTCCCAGAAAGGCAGGACGCGCTCGAGGGTAACTTTGAGGTTTTCGCCATCGGGAATAACATCGCTAGGCAGGTTGGCATAGCGGCGGTCGTTGTGGGCGGAATGCGGGTCTTTAGGATCAAGCAGCGGAGGCAGGGTGTCGTAGCTGCGGCGCCAAATGTGGACTTGCTCGTCACCGTATTTTTCTGCGGTTTGTTTTTTATCCAAACCTTGCAGCTGGCCGTAGTGGCGCTCGTTCAAACGCCATGATTTGATTTGCGGAACAAACAGTTGGTCAGATTCTTCCAAAACAATGTTACAGGTTTTGATGGCACGGGTCAGGACGGAAGTAAAGGCGATGTCGAATTCATAGCCTTTTTCTTTCAGCTTTTTACCTGCTGCGGCGGCTTCTGCCAAACCTTGCTCGCTCAGCTTGACGTCGCGCCAGCCGGTGAAAAGGTTTTTCGCGTTCCATTCGCTTTGTCCGTGACGGATGAATACTAATTCCATGATTGTTTGCTCCAATGAAGTTTGGGAAAAGGTATTTATAGCACACTTTGCCGCCGCGCTGATAACGTCGGCGGTTTCTTTTGATATGTTGCAAGTTTGCTTCTAGTCTTCAGACGGCCTTGTCGGAAGGTAAACGTCAAAACGCGTGCTTTTGCCGGTGTATTGATATGCCGGTTTGCGTCCGTCGAGAAATTCGCCCAAGCGCGGGCGTTTGACGACAATGCGCTTTTTGGCGGTATCCAATGCCGCCTCCAACAACTCGGCTTCGTCTTGTGCCGCGCCGACCAAGTCGTGAAAGTAAGCCATTTCTTTTTTCACGGCGGCGGTTTTGCGGCGTTCCGGGTACATCGGGTCGAGGTACACCACATCGGGCCTGCCGTTTTGCGCAGATAATTCCTGCATCAAATCAACGGCATTGCCGAAATACAAAGTAATTCGCCGGGCAATCTCCCGTGTTTCTTCACTTTGCCCAGCCCTGTTGAGGCCGTCTGAAAGTAGACAGGCAACCGCAGGATTTTGTTCAAAAGTGTGTACATTCAAACCCAACGAGGCAAGCACGAAGCTGTCGCGCCCCAGTCCGCCGGTAGCGTCCCAGACAGTCGGTTGCGCAGTATGATTGACGGCTTTGGCAATCAACTCGCCTCCGCCTTTAGTGCGCCGATAATGGGCGGCACCGCCATCAAAATCAACGCGGACACGGCCTTTTTCACCGGCGCGGCATAAACTGATGCCGCTTTCGTCAGCAATAAGGAAACTGCCTGCTTCAGGCTGCCGGTCGATAACGGTCAGCCCGAAAGGCGCGGCAAGGCTGCGAAGTTCGGCAGATGCGGTTTCGTCAAAATAAATCTTGTACATAAGGCTTATGTTTCAGACGGCCTTGAACTTGGGCCGTCTGAACGTTTTAATTGATGTCCAAGCGTTCCATGCGGTAGCGCATGGAGCGGAAGCTGATGCCCAAAAGTTTGGCGGCTTGGGTACGGTTGTAACGGGTTTGCTGCAAGGCCTGCTCGATGATGCTGCGTTCCACTTGGTCGAGGTAATCCTGTATCTGCATGGTGCGCGGATCAAACGGCGGAATGGGGCTGTGATTGAGCGTGGTTTCGCGCGCGTCAGGTTCGGCGATGTCGTCAAAAGAAAGGCTGCTGCGATCGGCCTTGGCCTGCGGGGCGTTTTGAATCTGCAAGTCGTCCACTTGTATCACTTGGCCGACCGTCAGTGCAACGGCGCGTTCGAGGATATTCTCCAGCTCGCGGAAGTTGCCGGGATAGCTGTAATGCAGCAGGGCTTCTTGGGCTTTCGGACTGAGTTTGTAGGTTTGATTGCCGTGGCGGTGTTTGTACAGCAAATACAGAATCAGCGCGCCCAAGTCTTCGCGCATTTCGCGTAAAGGCGGCATGTGTAGGGAGACAACGTTGAGGCGGTAATACAAGTCCTGGCGGAATGCGCCGCTCTCAACCAAGGCTTCGAGGTTTTTATGGGTTGCACAAATAATGCGTACGTCCACAAAGGTTTCCCGCGCATCGCCGATACGGCGCACGGCCTTTTCTTGGATGGCGCGCAGGAGTTTGACCTGCATGGCAAGCGGCAAATCGGCAACTTCGTCGAGAAACAGTGTACCGCCGTCGGCGTGTTGGAAAAAGCCGAGACGGTCTTGGTCCGCACCGGTAAAGCTGCCTTTTTTGTAGCCGAAAAATTCGCTTTCCATCAGGTTTTCAGGAATCGCGCCGCAGTTGACGGCAATAAACGGTTTGTCGGCGCGGTCGGACAGCTCGTGAATCGTGCGCGCCGCCTGCTCTTTACCCGTACCGGATTCGCCGGAAATATAAACGGGAACCAGGCTGCGTGCCAATCTGCGAATCAGGTGGCGCACTTCGACCATTTGCGGCGAAGTACCCAACAGGCGCGGCATATCGTCGTCGCCTTTCAGGATAGGCTCTTCTTGCAAAGCAGGATTGATATTGCCGGTTGAAAACCGCTCTTTTAAGGAATTGAGCCCTTCCGGAACGGTCAAAGGCCGGTTAAATTCGCTCTGCACGCTCTTGGGCGGCGTAACAACAGGCTTGACCGGCTGGGGTTCGGGTTTATACAGGGCGGCAGAAACAGGCGCCGGCTGAGATTTGACTTTTTCAGACGGCGTGGGTTCGTTGGTATTGTCTGAAACCGATACGGCCGATTTTACCAACGAACGCAGTTGCGACAGCGTAATCGGTTTTTGCAGATAGTCAAACGCGCCTGCTTTCAAGGCTTCAACGGCTTGGTCGGCATTGCCGAAAGCCGTAATCACGGCAACGGGTGTATCGAGCATCAACTCGTCAATGTATTGGACCACCTCGAGGCCGGAGCCGTCGGGCATACGCATATCGGTCAACACCAGCGAATAATCGTTGTTGTCCAGCTTGTCTTTGGCTTCTTCAACACCAGCCGCCGTATCGACACGCAGACCCATTTTCATCAGGGTCATTTCCATCAGGTCGCGGATGTCTGCCTCGTCATCGACAACCAAAACCGGCTCTTGCAATTTATTCATCCTGCGCTTGCTCCTTCGGTAAAATCAGTTCGAACCCGTTCATTTCAGGGTGATAATGCAGCTGTCCCATATTGGCGTGTGCCAACTCGCGTGCGACGTAAAGCCCCAAACCGGTGCCTTGTTTTTCGGTGGTGTAAAACGGCTCGAACAGATGGTTTCGCACATCCGGCGGCACACCTTTGCCGTTGTCCGCCACGACGATGGAAATATGCATCCTGCCGCTGGGGCGGATCAGGACGGTAATGGCGTTTTCGTCCTGACGGCTGTGTCGCCAAGCGTTGTTGCACAAGTTCCACATCACTTGCTGCAAGTGCATAGGATCGACCAATACGGTCAGGTTGTTGCCGTCCATATTCATGCGCAGACAGCCGATGGCATCAGGATTGTTCAAGGTAAACTCCTGCTTGAACTCTAACCAGAATTTCATCAGATTGACCGGCTGGCGGCTGATGTTGTCGCGTTTGTTAATCAGGGATACGTCTTCCAACATCTTGTCGATGCGTTGGATATTGCTGTCGATGATGTTGTAGAGCTTGGCCTTGAGCGGATCTGCCTCGTCTCCCTCTTGCAACAAATCGCTGGCATGGCGGATGGCGGACATCGGGTTGCGGATTTCGTGGGCAAGGTTGGCAGTCAACTGTCCAAGCGAAGTCAGCTTGGTGGACATGGCCTCTGCAGCCACTTCACGCAATGAGCGGACATACAGCATCAGCAGCTCGGTCTGCTCCTGAATCAGCGGAACGGCACGGACGTGCATGGCGTGTTGAAAAATATGAATATCGGTTTCAAAAGGTTTGTCGGGTTGGCGCTGCCATCGGGCCACCAGTTCGCCGAACACGATTTCCTGCTGATCGATAATCAGGCTGGGAAAATAGATTTTTGCCTGTTTGTTAAACAGCCACACGCGCTGGGTCGCATCAATCACCACCACCGCTTCCTGTACACGGT
This sequence comes from Neisseria mucosa, assembly GCF_013267835.1. Classification (NCBI taxonomy): domain Bacteria; kingdom Pseudomonadati; phylum Pseudomonadota; class Betaproteobacteria; order Neisseriales; family Neisseriaceae; genus Neisseria; species Neisseria mucosa. Next base: position 2,142,242 of record NZ_CP053939.1, on the reverse strand, counting down.
TTAAAACCAAATGGTTCAGGCCGCTGATACGGCGGTAGGCTAATTGATGGCGGCTGGCGGACTCTGTGGCCTGTTCGAGATAACGGGCGGCAAACGAAGTCAACATCGCCACCAGATAGCTGGCGCCGATCAGCATTAAAGAATTCGCCACTGATTTTGCGTCCCAATTAAACGAATCGAAACGCATACTGCCGTCTAAAAACAGGTTCAAAATAAACAGCATTGCCGTATAGCCTGCGTACAGCATGGGATAATGGCCATAACTGAGCAGACACGACGTGGCAACAAACGGCAAAACCAAAATCCCGAAACCTGAAGCCGTACCGCCGGAGATATACACCAAAACCATGATCATGGTAATGTCGACCACGGCGCTGGCATTGGGCAAATCCAAGGATTGCCACTGCCAGCCCGGGCGGAGCACGGAGAGCATAATCAGGAAGAAATACAGCGTTATCCAAATATAAAACTCAACTGCCGGCAACGAAACGCCAATCAGATTGCCGCCCGTATAGCTGCCGAAAGCGTGCAAAACCAAAAGCGGCAAGACGATGGCTATTCGGGCAATGTTGATGACGCCGGGAATCCGCTCCCTCAGATTACCCAGCTCTTGAAGATTGGCTCTGTTCATAAGTGAACCTTTTTTATTTTCATGCAATGTCGTAGTAAATTTAATTTATTTGAATATATTGGTTTTTGCCTTAAGACAAACTTTTCAGACGGCCTGATATTTCCAATACCTTGCCTTTTTTACCGCGCTTGCCGTCAATATCGGCAATACGCAGTTTTTCCTGATGTTCTGCGCCGCGTCGGCCGACCGATACAACGGTAAACTCAGGAGAGGTCGTTACCATAACGTGTTCCAAAGATGCACCCTCGGCCAACGACATCAGCTGCAAACCGCGGCCTTTGGGCATGACTTTGAGTTCGCCGATGGAAAACGCCAAGAGACGGTGGTCGCTGCTGGCCAGTACGATTTTGCAGTCGGGATTGATGAGCGAAGAAGCATAGACGGCAACCGGAGGCAGGACGGTTTCACTGCTGTCCACGGTCATCACTACTTTGCCCGCTTTCACGCGTCCGACCATATCGGCCAACTTAGCGATGAAGCCGTAGCCGCCGCTGCCTGAGAGCAGGTAGTGCTGTTCGGGTTGGCCGGTGAGCATGGCGACAGGTTTGGCGCCGTTTTGCAGCTCGATTAAGGATGAAACCGGTACGCCGTCGCCGCGTCCGCCGGGAATTTCGGCGGCATCGAGCGTGTAGGTTCTACCCAATGAGTCGAGAATGACGACGGGCAAAACGGTTCGGCCTTCGAGGGTCTGCTTGAGGCGGTCGCCTTCTTTGAATGCAGTTTGGCTCAAATCAAGGTTGTGTCCGGCACGGCTGCGTATCCACCCTTTTTCCGACAGAATTAGCGTGATGGGCTCGTCGGCGGTGGTTTGCGTCAGCACTGCGCGTCCGGCTTCTTCCACCAGCGTGCGGCGCGCGTCGCCGAACTGCTTCATGTCCGCCTGCATCTCTTTGATAATCAGCTTGCGTTTTTCGTTTTCGTCGCCCAAAAGGATATTCAGACGGCCTTGTTCCTCGCGCAATTCGTTCAATTCTTTTTCGAGTTTGAAACCTTCCAAACGCGCCAACTGACGCAGGCGGATTTCCAAAATGTCTTCGGCTTGGATTTCGGTCAGCCCGAACGCCGCCATCAAATCGGCCTTCGGGTCGTCTGATTCGCGGATGACTTTAATCACTTCGTCGATGTGCAGGAAGACTTTCAGACGGCCTTCAAGGATGTGAAGCCGTTTTTCCACTTGGTTCAAACGGAATTTCAGACGGCGTGTTACGGTAACGACGCGGAAATCCAGCCATTCCTGCAAAATCGTTTTCAGGTTTTTCTGCGCGGGACGGTTGTCCAGCCCCATCATCACCAAGTTCATGGACACATTGCCTTCCAGCGAAGTCTGCGCCATCAGCGTGTTGATGAAGGTATCGGTATCGATGCGGCTGGATTTCGGTTCGAACACCAGACGCACGGGATGTTCGCCGTCGGACTCGTCGCGTACACGGTCGATTAAATCCAGCATCAGCTTTTTGGTATTAAGTTGGTCTTGGTTCAGCTGCTTTTTACCCGCTTTCGGTTTCGGGTTGGTTTGTTCTTCGATTTCGGCAAGGATTTTGGCGGAATTGGCGTTCGGCGGCAGCTCGGTCACAATCACGCGCCATTGTCCGCGCGCCAGCTTCTCGATTTCGTAACGCGCACGCACGCGCACGCTGCCCTTGCCGGTTTCGTAAATCCGGCGCAATTCGTCCGCCGGCGTGATGATTTGACCGCCGCCGGCAAAATCGGGCGCGGGAATATATTGCATCAGGTCGGCGGTTTCCAGCGTCGGCTTTTTCAACAGCGCAATCGCCGCCTGTGTCACTTCGTTTAAATTGTGTGATGGGATTTCGGTCGCCATGCCCACTGCAATGCCCGATGCGCCGTTGAGCAAGACCATAGGCAGACGGGCGGGCAGGTGCAGCGGTTCGTCAAACGCGCCGTCGTAGTTCGGTACAAAATCTACCGTACCCTGATTAATTTCGGACAACAGCAATTCCGCAATCGGCGTCAGCCGCGCTTCGGTGTAACGCATCGCCGCCGCTCCGTCGCCGTCGCGTGAGCCGAAGTTGCCGATGCCGTCGATTAAGGGATAGCGCAAGGTAAAATCCTGCGCCATGCGGACCATCGCCTCATAGGCGGAACTGTCGCCGTGCGGATGATATTTACCCAAAATCTCGCCGACCACGCGCGCCGACTTCACCGGCTTCGCGCCCGCTGTCAAACCCATATCGCGCATGGCAAACAAAATACGCCGTTGTACAGGCTTTTGGCCGTCTGAAACTTCAGGCAGCGCGCGGCCTTTGACCACGCTCATGGCGTATTCGAGATAGGCGCGTTCGGCGTACTGACCTAACAGCAGGTAGTCTTCGCCGACAGGAGATGGACTTGGAGCGGAAATGTGTTCTGTCATCAGGATGGTAAAACGAAATCAATTAAAGAAGGATATTGTAAAGCAAAATCGGTAGTCATAGCCAATTTGAGTGATGAACGGTAGCTCGGCGGCAATAAGGCTTACCGAATCAAGTCGGCAAATATGATTTTTTTCGACCAAAAAGGCCGTCTGAAACCCTTTCATGTTTCAGACGGCCTTTTTATTTTGGTTTTAAATCAAAACTTCGTTATTCTGCAGTAGCCGGTTTGGCCGCAGTTTTAATGGTTAAGGTCAATGCGGCGGCAATGGCCAGGGAAACACCGGCAAAAGTCATCGCGTTGGCAGGGTTTGAATCCAAGAAAGTTCTGTACACCCAGCCGAAAGATACGGTTTCAATCAGCATAGGAATCACAATCATCATGTTCACAATACCCATGTACACGCCGTAACGTTCTTTAGGGATAGAGCCGACCACAATCATAAACGGCACGCCCATCATACTTGCCCAACCGACACCGAAACCAATCATCGGCGCAAACATCAGGTATTTGTTGCCGATGTGCGGAATGGTGAGCAAGGCCAGCGCGGCAAGGGTTACGGCAAAGGCGTGAACATATTTGGCGGCGTATTTGCGCGCCATCCACATCAGGCCGAAGGCGGAGATAAAGGTTACCACGTTGTAGAAACCGTTTACCAGGCCGGTCCATGCAACCGCTTGGCTATACGCTTCGGTATTCTCAACGGTCGAGTCCCAGACGGATTGGACGATACTGTGGGAAATATATTGCCAGTAGATGAAGAGCGCGTACCATTGGAAGAGATACACCAAAGCCAGTTGCCACAGGGCAGTCGGCATTTCGCGCACGGCAACGACAATATCTTTAACAGCATGGGCCGGACCGCTCGGCTGGGCTTTAATGGCCGCCATTTCTTCAGGACTGGGCTCGCGTTCGGCTGTTGATAAAACGGTAACCAAAACCGAACCAATGGAGCAGACCGCACCAATATAAAACGAACCGAATACCCAATACGGAATGCCCGCTTCGGAGGTTTGTTGCAACCAGCCGATTTGTTGGAAGATGTAGAGGGAAACGTTGGCCAGGGTAATACCCAAACCGGTAAACACGGACTGCATCAAGAAACCGGTGGATTGCTGGTGTTCAGGAACGGTATCGGCAATAAAGGCACGGAAAGGTTCCATTGCCGTGTTGTTGCTGATGTCCAAGAGCCACAGCAGCAATACGGCCACCCACAAGGCGGTAACGTGCGGATAAATAAATAGGCAGAGGCTGCAACCGATGGCGCCGATCAAGAAATACGGACGGCGGCGGCCCAATCCCGGCACCCAAGTGCGGTCACTCATTGCACCAATCATCGGCTGCACCAGCAAACCGGTAATCGGGCCTGCCATATTCAAAATCGGCAATTGGCTCGGGTCGGCATGAAGAAAGCTGAAAATCGGGTTAATCGCAGTCTGCTGCAACCCGAAGCTGTATTGAATGCCGAAGAAACCGAAGTTCATCAGCATAATCTGGCGAAGTGTCATCGCCACTTGTGGGGAGATTTTCATAGGAAGGCTACTCCTGGATAATAAACTATGGAAACAACAAACTCCAATTTCAGCGGTATGACGCTTTTGCTTTTATTGTATTGAGCCGCCTTTTTTAATGAGGCAACTCCGTTTTCAGACGGCCTTTATTTTGACCGTTCACATGAATCTTATTTTGATGTGTGTTTGTGTTGTTTAAAGCTTATTATTTTCAGGCCGTCTGAAACTATTTATTAATCACAGACTGACGCCAGATGGTTTCCCCAACGACCTTGACTGGCTGAACCGCACCGGCCGGATCTTCGATGTATTGGAACAGCAAATCCGCCGCCATCGCACCCATGCGTAGATACGGCAGTTCGGTACTGGTCAACGGCGGAAACAGCGTTTCCGCAATCGCGCTGTGGTTATCATATCCGGCAACAGAGACTTGCTCGGGAACCCGCATGCCGCGCGTCCTCAAAATCCCGTACACGCGCACCGCCATTTCATCGTTGCCGCAGCAAATTACCGTCGGCGGAAGCGGCAAAGACAACAGTTTCAAAATAGCCGAAATCAAAGACCCGCTGTCGTTGCTGAAGTCAGGATAACCAGTTTGCACCAAATCAGGATCGAAGACAATATCCGCATCAGCCAAAGCACGGCGGTATCCGGCCAATCTCAATCTCGTCGCTTCCACGCCCGGCTGCAAAGTCACATAAGCAATCCGTTTGTGTCCGCTTTGGATAATCCGGCGCACCAAGCCATACTGCCCCGCTTCGTCATCCGGCAAAACCGACGGCGTACCTGCCAAATCAAAGCAGTTGACCAACACCATCGGGCAACGGTTGGGCACTTCCGGCAGCAATACTTCCTGATGGAAACCGGCTACATACAAAATCCCCTCGGCACGGTGTTCCATAAAGGTACGGATCAGCGGCTCCATCTGACCGGGCTGACCCGGCTTGTTGTCGATGTCGGCAATCATCAAAATCTTGCCTTGTGCGCGAATCCGCTGCTGAATGCCCTTAATCAAGAACATATCCGGAATGCCGTGTCCGCCCGTATTCTCGCCCGTCCGCGAAATGGCGCCGGTAATCAGGCCGACCAAGCCGGAACGGTGGGACCGCATAATCCGCGCCGCAGAAGACGGGATATAGCCCAAAGCGGCAATCGCTGTTTCTACTTTGGAACGGGTTTTATCGCTGACCGGCGCATCGCCGTTAATCACCCGGCTGACCGTCTTGGGAGACACTCCGGCATAAGCAGCGACATCATAAATTGTAGCCATCTTACGAACCCGCCCCGACAGGATTTCAATAATGTTACATAGGATAACACAGCAGACATCGGTGTCATACCCCTTTTTTTACAGAAACTTGATGATAATCAATCATTTCTTTTTCATTTTGCATACATTTCTTAAACAAAACCACCCCCGCCACCTCCCAAAACCTGTTCAAATTTGTTAAACTACAAGCCACTACAAAAAAGTAGGAAATACCTATCTATCCTGCTTATTTTACCGTTACATACTAAGGAAACGAGATGACCGCATACTCAGACGCATGGCAGGCCTTGGAAGCCCATCATGCCGATACGCAACACGTTACTCTGCGCGAACGTTTCGCAGCAGATGCCGAACGTTTCAACAATATGCACGAAATTCTGCACGGTTTGTTATTTGATTACAGCAAAAACCGTCTGGATGAAAATACCCTTGATTTATTGTGCCGACTGGCCGAAGCAGCCGATTTGCCACAATATATGCAGGCCATGCTCAACGGCGAAAAAATCAACACCAGCGAACACCGCGCCGTCCTCCACACCGCCCTGCGCCTGCCGGCCAATGCCCAACCCATTTACGTCGACGGCGAAAACATCGTGTCCAAAGTTCATCACGAACTCAACCGCACCCTCGAATTCGCACGCCAACTTTTGGACGGCACCCACGCAGGCATTACCGGCAAACCGATTACCGACTTGGTTCACATCGGCATCGGCGGCTCCGATTTGGGCCCGCGTATGGCCACACAGGCGCTGCAACCCTATTGGCAAAACATCCGCGTCCACTTTGTCAGCAACTCCGATGATGCCGACCTGACCCAAACCCTTCTCGGCCTCAACCCCGAGACCACCGTATTCAGCATTGCCAGCAAATCGTTCCGCACACCGGAAACCCTGCTCAATGCCTATGCGGCGCGTACTTGGTACCGCGATGCAGGTTTGCCCGATTCCGGTATCTACCGCCACTTCTGCGCCATTTCCGCCGATGTGGCCGCCGCCCAAAACTTCGGCATTTCCCCCGACAAAGTCTTCGCCATGTCCGACTGGGTCGGCGGCCGCTATTCCGTCTGGTCGCCCATCGGCCTGCCGCTGATGGTTGCCGTCGGAGAAAAAGCGTTCCGCAAAATGCTGGCCGGTGCGCACGCGATGGATACCCATTTCTTCGAGACACCATTCCGCCGCAACATTCCCGTCCTGATGGCGCTCATCAACGTTTGGTACAACAACTTCCAACATTCAGACGGCCAAACCGTTGTCTCATACAGCCACAACATGCGCCTCTTCACCCCGTGGCTCAACCAGCTCGATATGGAAAGCCTCGGCAAACAACGTACTTCAGACGGCCAACCCGTTTCCTGCACCACCGGCGGCATTGTCTTCGGCGATGAAGGCGTCAACTGCCAACACGCCTACTTCCAGCTTTTACACCAAGGCACGCGTCTGATTCCCGTCGATTTCATCGTCCCCATGACCACAATCTACGGCAACCACCGCCAACACCGCTTTACCGTTGCCAATGCCTTCGCCCAAGCCGAAGCGCTGATGAAAGGCAAGACCTTAGACGAAGTCCAAATCGAATTGGCCGCCCTACCCCAAGACGAACGCGACCGACTTGCGCCACAGAAAGAATTCCCCGGCAACCGCCCGAGCAACAGCCTGCTCATCGACAGCCTGACACCTTTCAACCTCGGCATGCTGATGGCGGCTTACGAACACCGCACCTTCGTACAGGGCGTGATTTGGCGTATCAACCCCTTCGACCAATGGGGCGTGGAATACGGTAAAGAGCTGGCCAAAACCATCGAACCCGAACTCGAACGCGGCACGCCGGCACACGACAGCTCCACCAATGGTCTGATTGCCTTCTACCGCAACTGCAACGCAGCATCGAAGGCCGTCTGAAAATAAAATATCCGTAAAACAAACATATCTGCCTGTCTTACGGGCATTTCAAAACCTGATTGGCTTGTTCCGACAAAAGGCCGTCTGAAACTTAATTTGCTAAAGTTTCAGACGGCCTTTCATTATTCGATAAAGATAACAGAAGTTCATTCGCCATATCCCCCATCTTTGCTACAATATCTCTTTTCTTTTTTATTGATTTCACTATGACAACCGCACCCCAATCCGGCACTTGGCGCAAGATTTTCTCGCGCAGTATGCTGATTTGTATCTTTACAGGCTTCACTTCGGGGTTGCCGCTTTATTTCCTGATCAACCTGATTCCGGCATGGTTGCGCAGCGAACACGTCGATTTGAAAACCATCGGCCTGATGGCACTCATCGGCCTGCCTTTTACTTGGAAATTTATCTGGTCTCCCGTCATTGATTTGGTCAAATTACCTTTCTTAGGACGTCGGCGCGGTTGGATGCTGGTGACACAAATTGGTTTGCTGCTGACCTTGCTCATTTACGCCTTCCTAAATCCTGCCCAGCATTTATATGTAATTATGGGCTTATCGTTGGTGGTCGCCTTTTTTTCTGCCAGCCAAGATATTGTATTGGATGCATTTCGCCGCGAAATTTTGTCAGATGAAGAATTAGGCTTAGGCAACTCTATCCACGTCAATGCCTACCGTATCGCCGCTTTGGTACCCGGCTCGCTCAGCTTAATTTTGGCCGACTTGATGCCTTGGCACAACGTATTCATCATTACTGCACTATTTATGCTGCCCGGTCTGCTGATGACCCTGTTTTTAGCGAAAGAGCCTGACATTCCACCATCCGTGTCGCGTACATTTGCCCAAACGGTTTCCGACCCTTTCAGTGAATTCTTCTCCCGAAAAGGAATCAAACAAGCCATATTGGTGTTGCTGTTTATCTTCCTCTACAAACTGGGCGACAGTATGGCGACTTCCCTGGCAACGCCGTTTTATCTGGACATGGGCTTCAGCAAAACCGACATCGGCCTCATTGCCAAAAATGCCGGTTTATGGCCTGCCGTCATTGCCGGTATCGCCGGCGGTATTTGGATGTTGAAACTCGGTATCAACAGGGCATTATGGGTTTTCGGCGTGGCGCAATGGGTAACGATTCTAGGCTTTGCCTGGCTGGCGGGTTTCGGTAAATTTGAAACCATTACCCTGACGGAACAAATGATGCTTGCCGCCGTGATTGGTGCGGAAGCGGCAGGCGTAGGCTTGGGCACGGCGGCATTTGTCGCCTATATGGCCCGTGAAACCAATCCTGCTTTCACGGCCACACAATTGGCCCTCTTTACCAGCCTGTCAGCCGTTCCCCGTACATTTATCAATGCTTCGGCAGGCTATCTGATTGAAGCGATGGGTTACTTCAATTTCTACTGGCTGTGTTTTGCCCTAGGCATACCCGGCATGTTGCTGCTGTTTAAAGTGGCACCATGGAATGGTCAAAAAGTGAGTAACTAGATTGCCAGTCTAAAACTTCTAGCAAAACAAAAGGCCGTCTGAATGGTTCAGACGGCCTTTATCATACAAAAACTTTATTCTATTCTGCTTCAGGTTTGACAGTGCTGCGGACATCGCCACTTTTTTCTTTATGTTTCAAAACAGCGCGGTCGAGTTTGTCCATCAAAACATCAATCGCGGCGTACATATCCTGTTCAATCGCTTCAACGTGCAAATCTTTGCCTGCCAGATGGACATCGGCTTCGGCTTTTTGGCTGACTTTTTCCACCGAGAGCGTGATGGTCACGGAAATGATGTTGTCGGCGTGGCGGCTGATTCGTGCCAACTTGTCGGAAACGTAGTTTTTGATGGCTTCGGTAACATCAAAATTCAGACCGGTGATTTTCAGATTCATGATACAGCTCCTTCGGTTGGTTAGTCCGTCAAAACGGATCGGAATATATCTACTCGGTAAATTTTCGTTTGTGTGCCGGCGGGATGTCTAATGATTCTCTATATTTAGCCACTGTACGTCTGGCGATTTCAATGCCGCGTTGTTTTAATAATTTGACGAGGGCCTCGTCCGAATAAGGTTTGCTGCTGTCTTCGCTTTCAATCAGCTGGCTCAAGACAGCTTTGATTGCGCCTTGGCTGAACCCTTCGCCCTCATCGTCGGCATTGACTGCCTGTGTGAAGAAATAGCGTAACGCAAACAGGCCGCGCGGGCAAGACAAATATTTCTGGTTGGCGGCGCGCGAAATGGTGCTTTCCGCCAAACCCAATTCGGCGGCAGCATCTTTCATCAGCATGGGCGACAGGCCGATTTCGCCGAAGATGAAAAAATCTTCCTGATTTTTGACAATATACTCGGCAAGGCGGAGGACTGTGCTTTTGCGCAATTCCAAAGAATCAATGCGCTGTTTGGCTTCGCTGATTTTTTCCTTCCACTCCGGCGCGCCCTCTTCCGCCGATTTCATCAGGTCGCAATATTCCTGATTGAGCTGCAGCTTCGGCCAGGCCGCTTCGTTGCTGATGACTTCCCAGCCGTCCTTGCCCTCTTTGACCCAAACGTCAGGCTGAATATAAGGCGTAGGGGTGGCAGAAGCGAAGCCGTAAGCCGGATAAGGATTCAAGCCGGCAATCATATCGAGCGCGGCTTCTATGGTTTCGCTGTCGGCCTGGGGATAAAGTTTGCGGAAACGCAGAACGTTTTGTTTACGGTTTTTGCCCAAATCTTGAAGCGAACTTTGCACCAAATGCGCGGCCATTTGTCTGGCCGGAGAAGCCGGCAAACGCATCAGCTGCAGCATGAGCGACTCGGTCAAATCGGCCGCCGCCACGCCGGGCGGGTCAAAGGTTTGCAATACGTCCAGCGCATTTTGCAGGGCTTCTTCGTCCAGCATCCATTCCAACGGCGTGTGGTCGATGATTTCTTCGAGGCTGTCGGTGAGGTAGCCTTGTTCGTCCAAAAAATCAATCAATACATGAACATAGACCGCTTCTATTTGAGAGAGCGGATGCTCGCACACTTGGGCATGCAGATAGTGTTTGAAATCCTCTTCTTCGGCGATGTTGCTCCAAATATCTTCGGCATCGCCGCCGCCCAACTGCTGACCGGCACGCGGCATGGTGACGGCACGGTTGAGCCCGCTATCGGCAAACTCATCGCTTTCCGGACGCTCAAGCAGAGGATTGTCCGACAACCAGTCTTCCACTTCGCGCTCAAGCTCAAGACCCGACATCTGCAAGATGCGCAGAGACTGCTGCAGCCGCTGGTTGAGCTGCTGGGTCTGTTTGAGTTTAAGGACGAGTGAAGACATAGTGTTTGATTCGAAATGTATGGATAGTTTTTCAGACGGCCTTTATACGGCAGGCCGTCTGAAAGATTAGGTTATCGGTATTATATTTGTATTTGTAGTGATTATTCCAATATTTATAGCCGCCCTCAATTGAAATGAGGGCTTCATATACCGTCAAATATGCATTCAATATTTAAAATTTTCACCCAAGTAAACCGAACGGACTTGTTCATTGTTGACCAAATCATCCGGCTTGCCTGAAGCCAATACCGTACCGTCGCTGATGATGTAGGCACGGTCGCAGATGCTGAGGGTTTCGCGCACGTTGTGGTCGGTAATCAATACGCCGATACCGCGTGATTTGAGGAACTCGATGATTTTCTGAATATCGATGACGGCAATCGGGTCAACGCCGGCAAAAGGTTCGTCCAACAAAATGAAACGAGGCTGCATGGCCAACACGCGCGCGATTTCGACACGGCGGCGTTCGCCGCCGGACAAGGACGGCGCGGGGTTGTTGCGTAGGCGCTCGATATTCAAATCAGCCAACAGTTTTTCCAGTTCGGCATCGATGCGGCTTTTGTCCTTCATGCTGATTTCCAAAATAGCGCGGATATTTTGTTCCACGGTCATTTTGCGAAAAATCGAGGCCTCCTGCGGCAGATAGCCGACGCCGAGGCGGGCGCGTTCGTGAATGGGCAGGTGGCGCAACTCTTGTCCGTCCAGCATCACGCTGCCTGCATCGGCGGCAATCAGGCCGACAATCATGTAAAAGCTGGTAGTCTTACCCGCGCCGTTGGGGCCGAGCAGGCCGATGACCTCGCCGCTTTCGATTTCAAGGGAGAAGCTTTTGACGACTTGGCGTTTTTTGAAACTTTTTTGCAGGTTTTGAACCACAAGACGGCTGTTTTTTGCGCTCATATTCTGTTGACTTTCGATATTGACCTCAGGCCGTCTGAACCTTTTTCAGACGGCCTTTTTGTGTGTTTTCTTATTTGTTTTTCTGCGTGCTGGACGGCTGGATGACCACGCTGACGCGGCCGGATTTCGCGGCGGATTTCACACCGGATTTGGCGCTGCCGTTGATGGTGTAAACCTCGGTTTTGGTGTTGTACGTGATGACCGCACCTTCGGCCACATCGCCGCCGCGCTGCACTTTGGCATTGCCGGACAGGGTAACGAGGTTGGCTGCGGAAGAATACGTCACGGTATTGGCTTGGCCGTTGACCACGCCTTTACCGCCGTCCAACTCTTGGCTGAATTTGACGGGCGAGCCGGTGGCTTTCATCAACTGCTCGCTTTTGTCGTTGCGTGAAACGGTTACGCTGCCGGCACGGATATTGAGCGTGCCTTGTTTGATGATGACGTTGCCGGAAAAGGTGGTGCTTTGGTTGTTTTGGTCAAGCGAGCCTTGGTCGGCTTCAATTTGAATCGGCTGCTTGCTGTCGCTTTGCAGGGCAAAGGCCGGGCTGGCGGCAAAAACGGCAACAAGGGCTAAGGTTTTACAAATTTTTTGTATCATAAATTGTGGCTTTCACTTTGGAAGGGAAATTCAGCAAACCGGTTTTGTGGTCATAAGTCATGCCGTTTGCCTGACCGCCGGACTGTCCGTATTGGAAAGTAACCGGGCTGTCGGTATGGGCGTATTGTGCTTCGGTATCGACATTCAAACGTTCGGTTTTGACGATGCCGGCCAAACGCTTGGCATCTGCCGCTTTATTTAAGACAACATTTTGTTCAAAAACGACTTTTTTGTTTTGAATATTGTACACGGCCTTGTCGCTGCCGACTTCGTACAACAGGCTGCCGTCGCGGTAAAACGAAAGATGCGGTTTGTCCAAATGAACGTCCGCGCTATTCGGATATTGAACGGCATCGGCCGCGCTCAGGTTTTCTTTCAGACGGCCTTCTTGGTCAAAACGTTTGCCGTTGATGCCTTTCATCGAATATTGCGGCTCATTCGGATTGAGGACGACTTCTTCGACCTGCACTTCGCTGATGCGGCCGAGCCACGCCGCCAGTGCGCCGAGTGAGACTGCCAACACCAGCGGAAAGGCGATTCCGTAACGCCATCTGATTTTCATCGTACATACTCTTTCAAAGCAGGTTCAAGCGTACCTTGCGCCTGCATAATCAAATCGCACACTTCACGCACCGCGCCTGCGCCGCCGGAACGTCGGGTTACATAATGGGCGTATTGCAAAGTAAACCAATGCGCTTCGGGGACGGCGACCGCCAATCCGCAACGCACCATCACGGGCAAATCGACAACATCGTCGCCGACAAAGGCGCACTCATGCTCCTCCACACCGGCCTGTTCGCGTAATTGGGCGTAGGCGGCACGTTTGTCGTGAATGCCTTTGAAGTAATAGTTGATACCGAGCTGCTTCACGCGGATACCGACGGAAGGCGCATCGCGGCCGGTAATAATCGCCGTTTGCACGCCGCTGGCCTGAAGCATTTTCAAACCGTGTCCGTCCAAAGTGTGGAACGATTTGATTTCTTCGCCGTTGTCGCGGATAAAAATGCGGCCGTCGGTCAAAACGCCGTCCACATCCAGTATCAGCAGTTTGATGCCTAAAGCGCGTTGTTGCAGGTCGGAAGAGAGGTTTTGCATAAGGTTTCCTTATTTCAGACGGCCTATTCTAGCATAAGGCCGCCTGAAAACGTTTTTGCCGTCGATTCAGACAATTCGTGCCATCAATAAATCGTGCATGTTCAGCGCGCCAATCAGTACGCCGTTTTCTTCGACCACCAGCAAACCGTTCACATGGCCGCTTTGCATGGCTTTCAAGGCTTCTGTGGCGAGGCGATCGGCGGAGATGGTTTTCGGCGAAGCGTGCATGATGTCGTCCACTTTCAAACCGGCAAAGCTGTCGCGTTCTTGAAACAGACGGCGCAAGTCGCCATCGGTAAATACGCCTTTCAGACGGCCTTCGGCATCGGTTACCGCCAACATGCCCAAACCTTTTTCACTCATGCGGACAATGGCCTCTTTCAACGGCGTGCCCAACAAAACGGCAGGCAGGGCTTCGTCTTTGTGCATAATATCCGCCACGCGCAACAGCAGGCGTTTGCCCAAGCTGCCGGCCGGATGGCTTAAAGCAAAATCGTCGGGCGTGAACGCGCGTGCACGCAACAATACAACCGCCAGCGCATCGCCCAATGCCATCACGGCGGTCGTGCTGGAAGTCGGCGCAAGGCCGAGCGGGCAGGCTTCTTTGGAAACCGCCGCGGTAATATGGATATCAGCATGGCGCGCCATGGTGGAAGTCGGATGGGCAGTGATACAAATAAGCGTGATGTTTTTGCGTTTCAACGCCGGAATAATCGCCGCAATTTCATCGCTTTCACCGGAATTGGAAATGGCAATCACGACATCGTGGTCCACAATCATGCCCAAATCGCCGTGCGCCGCTTCGGCTGGATGGACGAAAAACGCAGGCGTGCCGGTAGAAGCCATGGTCGCCGCCATTTTACGGCCAATGTGTCCGGACTTGCCCATGCCGGTAATGACCACCCTGCCCTTGCAGTGCAACAACGCTTCCGCCGCACGGACAAAATCATGGTCCAAAGCCGCCGCAATTTCACGCAAACCTTCGGCTTCCGTATCCAATACATCGCGCGCCCAGTCGAGATAAAGTGTGTTTTCCGCCATCAAAGCCGCCTTTCATGCTTGAATTTAGGTTTGTTTTGCCCAAATTAATCGGCTGTAAACTGTTCAAATTCATCGAATCGGCGTAGCATTACCGCCACTTCACAAACAAACCTATTATGTAAAAGGAATCAGAGATGACTATTTTATCGGACGTTAAAGCATTAGGACAACAAATCTGGTTGGACAACCTCTCCCGTTCGCTGGTACAAAGCGGCGAATTGGCCGAAATGCTCAAACAGGGCGTGTGCGGCGTAACTTCCAATCCTGCCATTTTCCAAAAAGCCTTTGCAGGCGATGCCCTGTACGCCGACGAAGTAGCCGCGCTCAAACAGCAAGACCTGACCCCGAAACAACGCTACGAAACCATGGCGGTTGCCGACGTACAAGCCGCTTGCGACGTGTGCCTTACCGAACACGAATCCACCGGCGGCAAAACCGGCTTCGTCAGCCTCGAAGTTTCGCCCGAATTATCCAAAGACGCACAAGGCACGGTTGAAGAAGCGCGTCGCCTGCATGCCGCCATCGGCCGTAAAAATGCCATGATTAAAGTACCGGCAACCGACGAAGGCATCGAAGCGCTTGAAACCCTCGTTTCAGACGGCATCAGCGTCAACCTGACCCTGCTTTTCTCCCGTGCCCAAACCCTCAAAGCCTATGCGGCCTACGCGCGCGGCATTGCCAAACGTTTGGAAGCGGGACATGATGTTTCCCATATCCACGTTGTCGCCAGCTTCTTTATTTCCCGTGTCGATGCCGCGTTGGACGCCACCCTGCCCGACCACCTCAAAGGCAAAATCGCCATCGCGCTGGCCAAAGCCGCCTATCAAGATTGGGCGCAATACTTCGGCAGCAGCGAATTTGCCGCACTTGCCGAAAAAGGTGCCAACCGCGTACAACTTTTGTGGGCATCCACAGGCGTGAAAAACCCTGCCTATCCTGACACGTTGTACGTTGACAGCCTGATTGGCGCCCATACCGTCAACACCGTTCCCGATGCGACACTCAAAGCCTTTATCGATCACGGCACCGCCCAAGCCACGTTGACCGAAGGTGTGGACGAAGCCCAAGCGCAGCTTGCCGAAACCGCGAAACTCGGCATTGATGTCGAAACTTTGGCAACTCGTTTGCAGGAAGACGGTTTGAAACAATTTGAAGACGCTTTTGCCAAACTGCTGGCTCCCTTGGCTTAAACGGATTAAACAGACGGCCGATTGAAACTTAAATCATTTTGAAAAGTCTAGGCCGTCTGAAACCCAAATTCGGGCGTGTACGGCACGCCCTTTTCTATCACGATTTGAATACCGCGCAGGCATACTTACCCTGCCCTACACAAACACCCTGCCATGTATATAGGACGTTTCGCCCCCAGCCCTACCGGCCTGCTTCATATCGGCTCCCTGCTGACCGCCGTCGCCTCCTATGCCGACGCGCGCGCCCATCAGGGCAAATGGCTGGTTCGCATTGAAGACCTTGACCCCCCGCGTGAAATGCCCGGCGCCGCTGCCGACATTTTGCGCACGCTTGAGGCTTTCGGTTTTGAGTGGAACGGCGAAGTCGCCTATCAAAGCCGCCGTTACGACCTGTATCAAGACACACTCGACCGCCTCCAAGCAGCCGGGCTGGTGTATCCCTGCTATTGCAGCCGCAAAGACTGGCAGGCAGCGGCAACTCAGGGCGCAGACGGATTTGTGTATAACGGCCGTTGCCGCAATCCACAGCAAAGACCTAACACGCAAAACAAAATGCCGGCATGGCGCATTCAAGTCCCCAATCGCGTGATCGGTTTTTCAGACGGCATTGTCGGACAATACGCACAAAATCTGGCACACGACATCGGCGATTTCGTCCTGCTTCGTGCCGACGGCTATTGGGCCTATCAGCTTGCCGTGGTTGCCGACGATGCCGATCAAGGCATAACGCATATTGTCCGCGGCCAAGATTTGCTCGTTTCCACGCCGCGCCAAATCTATCTGCAACAATGCCTCGGCGCTCCCACACCGTCCTACGCCCACCTGCCGCTATTGACCAACAACCAAGGGCAAAAGTGGTCGAAACAAACCCTTGCCCCGGCTTTGGATTTGAATCAAAAAGAACAACTCCTCCGCCAAGTCCTGACCTACCTCAACCTACCCGATGCACCCGCCGTAAACCGGCCGCAAGAATTACTCGATTGGGCGGTGGCGCACTGGCAAATGGACAAAATCCCAAAATCGTCCATTATCACGAAATGAATTAGCACGATTACAACAAAATTACTCTAGGTATTACAATATTTCATAAAATTATGTAAGTAATCTTCAGATTCATTCCAAATCACGCCCAAGAAGCGAAAAATCATGTATATTTTAAAAATTTCCTAAAATTGTTGCGAAGTGATAATTTCAAGATTGCAACAACATACGGCTGGCGCGTTATTGAGGATGACAAAGCGCGGCAGATCTCCCACGATACAACAAAAAGAAATACCGCTATGCCAAGTGCCATTATTGTAGAAGACGAAGTATTAGCAGCAGAACGCTTGCGTGTATTATTGGAAGAATGCAATGTCGTACTGCTCAACGTCTTTCACCATGCCATGCCAGCATTGGAGTGGCTGAGCGTCCACGAAGTCGACATTGTCTTTGCCGACATCGGCATGCCGGAAATCGACGGTCTCGAGTTTGTCGAACGCATCAAGCGTACCGCCAAACGCCAGCCGGAAATTGTCTTCACCACAGCCTACGAAGAACACGCTCTGCGCGCGTTCGAGCTGGCTGCCGCAGACTATCTGCTCAAACCGATCAAAATGACCCGCCTGCAAACCGCGCTTGACCGCATCATCGAGAAAAACCGCGAAAAAGCAGACAGCTTCACCCATTTCAAAGTGTACAACCGCGAGCGCATGGTTGAAATCCCCTGGCAACAGGCACGTTACCTGATGGCGGAACACAAAACCGTCTATCTGTTTACCGGCGACGGCCAAAGCTACGAATTACCGAAAACATTGGTTTACTGGGAAGAGTTGCTTGGCGACAAAGTCATCCGCATCCACCGCAACGCCCTCGTCTTCCGCCACACCCTCGACAGCTTGATTCGACTGGACGATGACGAAAACGACGAATACGCATCCACATGGGGCGCAAAAATTCTCGATATTCCGACCCCGTTGCCCGTCAGCCGCCGACAACTGTCCACCCTGCGGAAAATCATTAAAAACAGCATCTAACAATACGCTCTTTGACTCACTCTTTTTAAATCAAAGGCCGTCTGAAAATATCTTTTCAGACTGCCTTTTAACTTCTCATTTCAATAATAGAAAACAGAAAAAAGAAACGACTAAAACCTACCGTTTGGGCTTATCCAGGCTTTTAATTTAATCAAACCGTTTTACCCACAAACAAGGTTTTCTATTTTTCTTAATCCAACATCTCTCAATTATTATCACTCAACAAAAAGGCCGTCTGAAACATTCAGACGGCCTCAATACTCAAGCCTTACCGATTAAAAGAACAATTCACGCCAGCTGATGCGTTTGAGTCCGCATTTCCGGCCTTCTACTTTCAGACTGTGCATCTTATCAGAGTTGGTCAACAGACTGCGCTCGGCTTGGGTTGCAAAACATTTATTGTTTGGCACGCTCGGCGTAGCGTTCAACTCTTTATCCGTACCCGTGCCGCCGCTATCGCCATCGGCGGTTACCGGAGAATCATCGGCCTTAGAGCCATTCAGATAAGTAAAGTTGACCACACCGTCAAACACCATACCGCTGGCGTAATAGACTTGGCCGTTGTTTTCACGTTTGATGAATTGGCGGTTTTTATCGGAAATACGCGCATCACGCAAACCCAAACGGCCGCCGTTTTCAGCATTGACGCCCAGAATAACCGTTTTTGCAGTCGTTTGTGTGGACGTACTGTCAGGCAAACAAACATCAGCACTGGAAGAATTTGTATGTATGACTTCCTGCTTGTATTTGCGAATAGTTACCACCGCTGTACGCAAAATCATCGTCGGTTTGACAGTTACCCGCTCACCCGAACCCAACGCCAGCTTCCAACCTTTTTGATCTTCGCTGACCTTATTGTTGGTAACAGAAATATATTCACCATCCGCTTGAACAGTTTGGCTGGTCAGCTCATCGCTTTTAGCCAAGACAGCTTCTTTGGACGTATCATCATAGATGCCGTAAACCGCATTGTTCTGTGTCGCTACATCCAGCTCGCTATGATAAATCTCGCTACCCGTACCAAAAATGACGACATACTTATCTTTACTGCGGCGCGATACCGCAGGCGCAGACGTAATCGGTTGATTACCCGAACCTTGGAAAATCATCTGCGCAGACCATTCAGACGGCGTCTCACCTCTCAAGTCGAAGCGGAACATATTGCCGTAACGGTCGCCGGCATAGGCAATATCGACAACACCGTCAAAATCGGTATCTACCAAAGTAGGGGTAGAGAGGCCGCCTTTGCCATTCGGCGCAGGAATTTTAACCAAGAGCTTACCGGCATCAGAAACATTGCTTCCCGTACCTTTCGTCCCAGCCTCTTTACCTGTCATATCATAGACATATAAAGCCGTTTCATTATCGGCACTGTTCACATCTTCAGTACGATAGCCGCTGGCCAAGAAGCCTGCATAACGCACGTCAGATTCCAGATTAACCGGGGTAGCATTGCGTTTAATGGAAACACGGCCGATTTGTGTCGAACCAATGGTGTAACCCAGCTTATTGCCAGAGCCTTTTTCTGTTTCAAACAAAGGTACAGTCGTATTCCAACCACTACGGTCACTGTTTGCCACTGCACCGATATTCAACGCATACGCACCGCGTCCACCCTGACCCATCGCACCAAACATAAAGGTTTGCTTATCAGGCGTTTGGCGGAGAACAAAACCACCATTGACCATATAGCGGTGCGGCGTGCTGGAGCCGTAGCCATCGCGAGCGACATCCTTCAGAACCTTGCCCAAAGTTGTCGCTTGACCTTGATCGTCCTCACGCTCCATGCCTGCCGGAATATAGCTGAGTTTCAAGTCATAAGGATTGCTAGGCGTACCATTACGGAAAATATGTACCATGCCGTCATTGGCAGCGGCGACCAAAAACTCTTGACGGTTGTCGCGCTTATCGCCAACAGCAGCAACCGAACCGTCTAAAATATCGCCTAAATTGCGCTCATCTTTACTTGAATCAGCAGAATCTGTCGGACGAATTCGATAAGACTGGCTATAACCTTTTGTCTCCGCATCCGCTTTGATGGTTTCATCACTACCTGCTCGGCCAGTCCATTTCAGCAATGCATTTTTCCATTCCAACTTATCTTTTGCACTGCCGTCTGAAATGCCGAAATCGGCATTTGAAGCCTCATTGTCTGCAACTCTATCGATGAAATAGGTCTTGCTGCCGTCATTAACTAAAGTAAGGCGGTTATTAAATGATGGCTGAACAAACTCTGTCGTATTGATAGGCGTGCCATCACGGTTCAATTTATAAAACCGCAATTGACTGCTCCAAGAGCCGGTATTCAAATGAACCGTTGCCGCCATATTGGGAATACCTGTACTGGTCGTTGCAGGCGCAGTTGAAGATGTCCCTTCAAATTTTGTTATTTTGCTGTCATTTTCAATATTATCGACGATGGTTTTAAAGGCTTCAAGCAAATCTTCTTTTTTCGCAGCATTAAAATACCAGTCTGGACGGCTTGCACCCTTTTCTAGATATTCTCGTCCGACCTCAGAGATCCCCTCACCAAAGCCCACAGTAAAAGTCTGTACCAATTGTTTGCTGTAATCTACGCCTTTGGGATCGCTTGGATCACCATCCCAGCTCTTACCGGCATCATCTAAGCCGTCTTTTGCTGTTTTGATGTCTTTTTCTGCCAAAGTCCGGCTAAAGAAACGCAGACCGCGTTTTTCATCTTTATAGTTTCTATCCCAATAAGGAACAATGATTTCGCCGGCAGCTACCCATATATCTCTCTTATAAAAAGGACTATACTCACGCGCATATTTGCTAGATTGACATAACAATTTTCTTTCGTTCTCAGGTAAGAATGACTCATATTGATAAATTGGAAAATCAAAATATCCTTTGAATCCATGCCTATCGTCAAATAATTTACCTGGCCCATATGCATCATCAATAGTCTTTACTTCAGACGGCCCAAAATATTGGTATGCAAATGTATTTGCACTACGTTCAATACGATGGTAATAGTTTGAATAGTAATAATCCCGATCATAGTTGAAGTTAGTATTACGAGATAAGCGAGGATCTTCGCCTGGAACCTGGTTACTACAACTCATATTGGCATCACCGTCCGACATCACAATCACATAAGACTTCTGACAACGGTATTTGATATTGGGCATCACAAAGTTTTTGACTACTTCATAGTAGCGGCGTGTGATTGGCGTAGCATGACCGGGGTCGATACCATCTACCCTCCTTTGAACATCCTTCCAATCATCGGTAAAGCCCTCCTCATCTGGAGTATCAGTACGACCATTGTTATGCAGGGTTTGCAAACCCCACTGGAATCGTTGTTTTTCGCCATACTCTTTCAATACCGATTTTAGAGCCTCCTTAGTAATCGTTATTCTTTTATCAGCCCATATCGATGTTTCCTTACCTTGCACATTCCATTGCATACTGCCCGAGTCATCAATCAAAAACATAATATTGTGTTTGACTTTGGGTTGGCCGTTGATGGAGGTTTCGTTTTGCAGGTAAAACGGAATTTTGGCAAATTGCTGCGTATTTGCCTGAACGGAAAAGCTGATAAGCGCTAAAGCGGAAGCGACGCTTGCATGAATAAGGCGATGGCGGCCTGATGGAGCGTTTTGCATAATGTGTTCTTTTTTCATCGGATAATCTCAGCTAGAAATGACATTGTTTTTATTTTTTATAAGGCTACGATTTTAGCATAAACAGCCTGTTCCATGTTTGATTCGGCTGAATTTCCCTATGCCTGCATTTCAAACACAACAAAAATGAAACAATCTGCCTGATCAGTTTTCAGACGGCCCGACTGGATATTTAGTTCAACCTTACTCATCAAGCATTCCAAAAGCAAGGGACTGTACCGTAAAGATAAAACGTTTTTTAAATTATCGATTATTTGCTCTACGCTTGAAATTCCTATTACTTTGACTTAAAATACACTGCTTCTACGGCATAGACCGCTATGTCTGAAAAAGCACGTTACACAGCAAAATCAAAGCTGCGGAGCGTGTTTTTTTTTAGCCGAGATTTCCGAAGGCTGTCTTTTTTGTAAACAATTTTTATTTTTCAGACGGCCCGACCCATTTTTTTCGAACCGACCATCATCAGGCAAACAGGATTCCATCATGACCACTCCGGCTCTTCTCGTTCTCGCTGACGGCAGCGTATTTCACGGCACATCAATCGGTTACGAAGGTTCGACTTCCGGCGAAGTCGTGTTCAACACTTCCATGACCGGCTATCAAGAAATCCTGACCGACCCTTCCTACTGCAAACAAATCGTTACCCTCACCTACCCCCACATCGGCAATACCGGCACCAACGCCGAAGACGAAGAAAGCCGCAGCGTTTATGCCGCAGGCTTGATTATCCGCGACCTACCGCTCTTGCACAGCAACTTCCGCGCCTCCGAAAGCCTGCACGACTATTTGGTACGCAACAAAACCGTCGCCATCGCCGACATCGACACCCGCCGCCTGACCACCCTGTTGCGCGAAAAAGGCTCGCAAGGCGGTGCAATCTTGACCGGTGCAGATGCCACCGTTGAAAAAGCACAAGAACTGATTGCCGCATTCGGCAGCATGGTCGGCAAAGACTTGGCCAAAGAAGTTTCCTGCACAGAAACTTACGAATGGACCG
Organism: Neisseria mucosa; assembly: GCF_013267835.1. Taxonomy (NCBI): domain Bacteria; kingdom Pseudomonadati; phylum Pseudomonadota; class Betaproteobacteria; order Neisseriales; family Neisseriaceae; genus Neisseria; species Neisseria mucosa. The sequence continues at coordinate 2,119,790 of NZ_CP053939.1, read as the reverse complement.
AAGGCGAATGGGAATTGGGCAAAGGTTTCGTTACCCCTGCCGAACAGCCTTACCACGTCGTCGCCTACGATTTCGGCGTCAAAACCAACATCCTGCGCATGCTTGCCTCACGCGGCTGCCGCCTGACCGTCGTTCCGGCTCAAACCAGCGCGGAAGATGTCTTGGCACTCAATCCTGACGGCGTATTCCTGTCCAACGGCCCCGGCGACCCCGAGCCTTGCGACTACGCCATCAAAGCCGTACAAAAACTGATGGAAAGCGGCAAACCGATTTTCGGCATTTGCTTGGGACACCAGCTGATCAGCCTCGCCATTGGCGCGAAAACCCTGAAAATGCGCTTCAGCCACCACGGCGCCAACCACCCGGTACAAGATTTGGACAGCGGCAAAGTCGTCATTACCAGCCAAAACCACGGCTTCGCCGTCGATGCAGACACCCTGCCCGCCAACGCACGCATTACCCACAAATCCTTGTTTGACAACACCTTGCAAGGCATCGAACTGACCGACAAACCCGTGTTCTGCTTCCAAGGCCACCCGGAAGCCAGCCCCGGCCCGCAGGATGTCGGCTATCTGTTCGACAAATTCATTGACAATATGAAAGCGGCGAAGCAATAAAGCGAATTTTTCAGACGGCCGTCAAATCCGGCAGGCCGTCTGAAAATCAAGCAGTTCAAAACCCTGTAACTCAAGTCAGAAAGGAAACTCCCATGACTGAAAAACAAATGCGCATCCTCTCCGTAGTCGCCACCCTGGCCGCCGTCGGTATGTACGTTTCTTATATCCCGCAAATCCAAAACAACCTTGCCGGCAACCCCGGCTCGCCGTTGCAACCCCTCGTCGCCGCCATCAACTGCACATTATGGTTTGCCTACGGCTTTTTGAAAGAAAAACGCGACTACCCCATCATACTGGCAAACGCCCCCGGTATCATTTTGGGTTTGATTACGTTTGTCACTAGTTTTTAAGGAAGTTTTCAGACGGCCTGTGCAACATAAAAACGCAAAAGGTCGTCTGAAAAAGAATGCCCGAAATATCAACAGCAGGAATTTTTCAGGCGGCCTTTATCGCAAGGCATATGGAACAAACGCCGCGAGCGTTTTTTCAGACGACCTTTGAACCCGTCGATAGGGTGTGTGCCGCAAGGTACGCACGCGGTGGGTTGAGGTTGCAGGGAAAATGGAGAACGCGTGCGTGCGTACCGCACACACCCTACATGCGGGCTATGGCTTACTCTCAAGAAGAGTCAACTAATTTTCAGATAACTTTTAAAGCAATAAAAGATCATTCAACTCTATATATACATTACTGCATCTTAAAGACTTATCATGATTACTTTAAAAAAAGATAGAAACTTAGTTTACATAAAAAACTGGTCTGACTTAGAAGAAATGGCTGGTTTTAGAAGAGAGATAAATCCAGAAGAAACCAAATTAAAAGAAATTATAGGTCAGTATAGTGGAGAACATGGAAAAGTTATATGTGGATTGAAAAATTGCCACACCCAACATCAAAATGGTTACATTGTAGTATCTACTGATGGACATATTACAAATATTGGAAAAGATTGTGGTGAAAAATATTTTGGGGTTGATTTTAAAACTATGTCATCGAAATTAACTCAAGATATCAAAGACTACACTAATCGAGAAGAATTACATACCTTCAATTTAAACAACTTAAATGAATGGTGTGAGACACGACTTAAAATTGCAAAAAATATTAATCGATATATTAGTCAATTAAGAGATGGCAAAGAAATTCCGGAAACTGTTCGAAAAAAAATTTCAAAAATGTCTAGAGATAGGACTTATCAAATAACAATTGAAAGAGAACTGACAGAAAAAGAAAAAGCTATCTACGAAAATATAGGTAGGACCGGAATTAAATATATCGAAGAAAATATAGCTACAGTTTCTGGTATAGAAGCAATGTATGATCAGAATAATTTAAAACTTCTAATTACTGATACACTAAAAAAATTTATAGAAAATTTCCCAATAGATAAAATTGATTTATTATCATCCAAAGACTTAGCATATTGGGCAAAGGAAGTAAAAGAAATTCCAAATTTAAAAAATAAAATAGATACCGCCATTAAATTTTGCGTTAATTTCCTAACCTTTGAGAATTTATTGCCATTTGAAAAAATTATTGAGAAACAGGAGGAAGTTGCAGAATGGCATAACTTTCTCAATTCATTGAAAACATTACCTTCAGTTAAAATAGATTAACTTTAGACTTAATCCAACAGGAAACATCATGCCTAAACGTACCGACCTAAAATCCATCCTTATCATCGGCGCCGGCCCTATCGTTATCGGTCAGGCCTGCGAATTTGACTATTCGGGCGCACAGGCCTGCAAAGCCTTGCGTGAAGAAGGCTATAAAGTCATTCTGGTGAATTCCAACCCCGCCACCATCATGACCGACCCTGAAATGGCGGATGTTACCTACATCGAGCCGATTATGTGGCAGACGGTGGAGAAGATTATCGCCAAAGAGCGTCCTGATGCGATTCTGCCCACGATGGGCGGTCAGACTGCGCTGAACTGTGCGCTGGATTTGGCGCGCAACGGCGTGTTGGCGAAATACAATGTTGAATTAATCGGTGCAACCGAAGACGCGATTGACAAGGCGGAAGACCGCGGCCGCTTTAAAGAAGCGATGGAAAAAATCGGTTTGTCTTGCCCGAAATCTTTTGTCTGCCACACCATGAACGAGGCTTTGGCAGCGCAAGAACAGGTCGGCTTCCCTACTCTGATTCGCCCTTCTTTCACCATGGGCGGTTCGGGCGGCGGCATTGCCTACAACAAAGACGAGTTTTTGGCGATTTGCGAACGCGGTTTTGATGCATCGCCTACTCATGAGTTGCTGATTGAGCAATCCGTTCTCGGCTGGAAAGAGTACGAAATGGAAGTTGTACGCGATAAAAACGACAACTGCATCATCATTTGCTCGATTGAAAACTTCGACCCGATGGGCGTGCATACCGGCGACTCCATCACTGTTGCACCTGCACAAACATTGACCGACAAAGAATACCAAATCATGCGTAATGCTTCGTTGGCAGTATTGCGCGAAATCGGCGTGGATACCGGCGGCTCAAACGTTCAGTTTGCAGTAAACCCTGAAAACGGCGAGATGATTGTCATTGAGATGAACCCGCGCGTAAGCCGTTCTTCCGCGTTGGCATCTAAAGCAACCGGCTTCCCGATTGCGAAGGTGGCGGCGAAACTGGCTGTCGGTTTTACGCTGGACGAGTTGCGCAACGACATTACCGGCGGCCGCACCCCAGCTTCGTTCGAGCCTTCTATCGACTATGTCGTGACCAAAATCCCGCGTTTTGCGTTTGAAAAATTCCCCGCTGCAGACGACCGCCTGACCACGCAGATGAAATCGGTGGGCGAAGTAATGGCGATGGGCCGTACCATTCAAGAAAGCTTCCAAAAAGCCCTGCGCGGTTTGGAAACCGGCTTGTGCGGCTTCAACCCTCGCAGCGAAGACAAAGCGGAAATCCGCCGCGAACTGGCCAACCCTGGCCCTGAACGTATGCTGTTTGTGGCAGACGCGTTCCGCGCGGGCTTCACGCTGGAAGAAATCCACGAAATCTGTGCCATCGACCCTTGGTTCTTGGCGCAAATCGAAGACTTGGTAAAAGAAGAAAAATCGGTTTCAGACGGCCAGTTGCAAGACTTAGATTACGCCGCTTTACGCCGTCTGAAACGCAAAGGCTTCTCTGACAAACGTTTGGCACAATTGTTGAACGTAAGCGAAAAAGAAGTCCGCGAACACCGCTACGCGCTGAACTTGCATCCTGTCTATAAACGCGTCGATACCTGCGCCGCCGAGTTTGCCACCGAAACCGCCTACCTCTACTCCACTTACGAAGAAGAATGCGAATCCCGTCCTTCCGACCGTAAAAAAGTGATGATCCTCGGCGGTGGTCCAAACCGTATCGGCCAAGGTATCGAATTTGACTACTGCTGCGTTCATGCCGCACTCGCCCTGCGCGAATCCGGTTTTGAAACCATCATGGTCAACTGTAACCCGGAAACCGTATCCACCGACTTCGACACCAGCGACCGCCTGTACTTCGAGCCGCTGACCTTGGAAGACGTATTGGAAATCGTCCGCACCGAAAACCCATGGGGCGTGATTGTGCATTACGGCGGCCAAACCCCGCTCAAACTCGCCAACGCATTAGTTGAAAACGGCGTGAACATCATCGGCACGTCCGCCGACAGCATCGACGCCGCCGAAGACCGCGAACGCTTCCAAAAAGTGTTGAACGACTTAGGCCTGCGTCAACCGCCTAACCGCATCGCCCACAACGAAGAAGAAGCCCTCGTTAAAGCCGAAGAAATCGGTTATCCGTTGGTTGTCCGTCCTTCTTACGTACTCGGTGGCCGAGCCATGCAGATTGTTCACTCTGCCGAAGAGTTGCAAAAATACATGCGCGAAGCCGTACAAGTTTCCGAAGACAGCCCCGTATTGCTCGACTTCTTCTTGAACAACGCCATCGAAGTGGACGTAGACTGCGTTTCAGACGGCCAAGACGTCGTGATCGGCGGCATCATGCAACACGTCGAACAAGCAGGTATCCACTCCGGCGACTCCGGCTGTTCATTGCCTCCATACTCTTTGAGCGAAGAGATTCAAGACGAAATCCGCCGCCAAACCAAAGCCATGGCATACGCACTGGGCGTGGTCGGCTTGATGAACGTACAGTTTGCCGTACAAGACGGCGTGGTCTTCGTACTGGAAGTAAACCCACGCGCCAGCCGTACCGTACCGTTCGTATCCAAAGCCACCGGCGTACCGCTCGCCAAAGTCGGCGCACGCGTGATGGCAGGCATTTCGCTGAAAGAGCAAGGCGTAGAAAAAGAAGTCATCCCGGACTTCTACGCCGTTAAAGAAGCCGTGTTCCCATTCATCAAATTTCCGGGTGTGGACACCATTCTCGGCCCTGAAATGCGTTCTACCGGCGAAGTCATGGGCGTAGGCGCAAGCTTCGGCGAAGCCTACTTCAAAGCCCAACTCGGCGCAGGCGAACGCTTGAGCACAACCGGCAAAATCTTCCTTGCCGTACGCGACGAAGACAAACCGCTCATCGTCAAAACCGCACAAAACTTCCAAGCACTCGGCTACGGTGTCTGCGCCACACGCGGTACCGCCGAATACTTGAAAGAACACGGCATCATCGTACAAGCGGTCAACAAAGTGCAGGAAGGCCGCCCACACATCGTGGACGCCATTAAAAACGGCGAAATCGCACTGGTGGTCAACACCGTCGGCAGCACAGTGCAATCTGTTACCGACAGCCACAGCATCCGCCGCACCTCCCTCACCCAACGCGTACCGCAATACACCACCATCGCCGGCGGCGAAGCTATGAGCGAAGGCGCAAAAAGCCGCGAACACTTGGGCGTGTACAGCGTACAGGAGTTGCATGGCCGTCTGAAAAACAAAGCCTAATCAATCCTATCGGATTTAAATAGCTAAAAGGCCGTCTGAAACCTGATTGCTCAGTTTCAGACGGCCTTTTCATATTTCGAATTCCAACCGTCTATCCATCAAAACAACCTTTTCTGCCGTCTCCCGACAAGCGATAGCAACATGAAATATAATTTCGTTATTGATTGGATTCATATGACAAAATTGTTGTTTTTTCATCATCATCCCAAAATATTGAGTTTAACGCCTATTCTCCTTGCTTTATAATGGCCGTCTGAAAGAAAAATACAATTAAAGCAGAAGCATGTCTTTGCAACTTAAGCAGATTTGCATAATTAAATATATGCTTTAATCATAATAATGATAAAATAATACGGCTTTCCTCTAAATTAAAGGGAAAACTGCACAAGAAACGGAAAATAAAATGAGTGTCGGATTATTGCGTGTTTTGGTTCAAAGCCAGACCATCTCAAATCAACAAGCGGAACATTACAACAGCCTTTTACAATCGGGCAAAGAAATCCTGCCCGACTTGTTTTCAGACGGCATCATCACCCCTAAAGCCTTGGGCGAATTGGTTGCGCGCGTATTCAGCTATCCCCTTTTGGATTTACACTACTATCCGCGCAATAATGTAGTCAGCGACATCCTGACGGAAGAGCAAATGGTGCAAAACCGTTGCGTTCCGATTTTCAAACGCGGACGCAAGGTTTATTTCGCCGTATCCGATCCGACTCAAATCCAAAACTTCCAAAAAATCGCTTTTTCTTCAGGTTTAAGTGTTGATTTGGTAGTGGTTCCCGATGACCAACTCAGCTCCTTACTGGAATGGTTGGGTCAGCGTTCGACCACCATTCTGAAAGAAATCAACGAAGAACATGAAGCAACGCAGCAATCTCAGTCGCTTTATATCGATAATGAAGAGGCTGAAGACGGCCCTATCCCCCGCTTCATCCACAAAACCTTATCCGATGCCCTAAACGCAGGTGCATCAGATATCCACTTTGAATTCTACGAACAAATGGCGCGCGTCCGTTTCCGCGTGGACGGACAGTTGCGCGAAGTCGTACAGCCGCCTGTCGCCGTGCGCGGTCAGTTGGCATCGCGCATCAAAGTGATGGCGCGTTTGGATATTTCTGAAAAACGTATTCCGCAAGACGGCAGAATTCAAATTGCCTTCCACAAACACGGCCGTCCGATTGACTTCCGTGTCAGCACTTTGCCGACGCTGTTTGGCGAAAAAGTAGTGATGCGTATCCTAAATTCCGATGGTACATCGCTCAATATCGACCAGCTCGGTTTAGAGCCTTTCCAAAAAGAAATGCTGCTTGAGGCCATCAACCGCCCTTACGGCATGGTGTTGGTTACCGGCCCAACAGGCTCGGGTAAAACCGTTTCGCTCTATACCTGCCTGAGCATTTTGAACACCGAAGATGTCAACATTTCAACGGCAGAGGATCCGGCCGAGATTAACCTGCCGGGCGTCAACCAAGTCAACGTCAATGAGAAACAAGGCCTGACGTTTGCCACCGCACTCCGATCCTTCTTGCGTCAAGATCCTGATATTATTATGGTCGGTGAGATCCGCGACTTGGAAACCGCCGACATCGCCATTAAAGCCGCCCAAACCGGCCACATGGTTTTCTCGACCCTGCATACCAATAATGCACCGGCCACGCTGTCCCGCCTTTTGAACATGGGTGTGGCGCCTTTCAACATCGCCAGCTCGGTCAGCCTGATTATGGCGCAAAGGCTGTTGCGCAGGCTGTGTCCAAACTGCAAACGCGAAGTGGAGCGCCCGCCGGTTCCGGCATTGAAAAAAGCCGGCTTTACCGATGCGGACTTGGCTCAAGATTGGAAGCTCTACCGCCCGGTTGGTTGCGACAGCTGCCGCGGCAAAGGCTTTAAAGGCCGCATCGGTATTTATGAAGTCATGCCGGTCAGCGATGAAATGCAAAAAGTCATTATGAACAACGGTACGGAAGTTGATATCATGAACATGGCCTATCAGGAAGGCATGGTAGACCTGCGTCGCGCCGGCCTCATGAAAGTCATGCAGGGCCTGACTTCGTTGGAAGAAGTAACTGCTCATACCAATGACTAAACTGCCATATTTTCGAAAATTACAATAAAGCGGCACGGGGAAACAGTCCGCTTTATTTCTTACTAACAAGGGATAACTCATGGCTCAAGCAGAGCAAAAAAGAAGTCTGTTCGGTTCAAGAAGCAAAGGTAAGCGTTTTACATTTGAAGGAAAAAACATAGAGACCGAACGTCTTGTCCGCGGCGAAGTAGTTGCCAAAGATGAAGAAGAGGCGCGCAAAAAACTCCAGCGCAGAGGCATTCGTCCTTTGCGCATCAGCAAAGTCAAAACCGCACGCAAACGCCGCATTACCCAAGAAGACATTACAGTGTTTACGCGCCAATTGGCAACGATGATGAAGGCAGGCTTGCCGCTGATGCAGGCTTTTGAAATCGTTGCTCGCGGCCACTCCAATCCGAGCATGACCGAAATGCTGATGCAGGTTCGCTCCGATGTCGAACAAGGTAGCGCACTGGGCAAATCGTTCTCCAAATATCCAAAATATTTCGACCGTTTCTATTGCAACCTGGTCAGCGCAGGCGAGTCCGGCGGCGTATTAGAAAGCCTATTGGACAAACTGGCTGTTTATAAAGAAAAAACCCAAGCCATTAAGAAAAAGGTTAAAACCGCGCTGACCTACCCGATTGCCATTATCGTGGTAGCCATCGCGCTTATCTTCATCATGATGATGTTTGTACTGCCTGCCTTTAAAGAAGTTTATGCTAATATGGGTGCAGAGCTGCCAGGCCTTACCCAGCTCGTCATGAACTTGTCCGATTTATTTGTCGACTACGGCTGGATTATGATCATCCTTTTGATTGCTTCCGCCTTCGGCCTGTACAAACTCCATGAGAAATCGCCCACCTTCCAAAAGCGAATCGATGCTTTGATTTTGAGGCTGCCTATCTTCGGAACCATCGTCCGTAAAGCGACCATTGCCCGTTGGGCGCGTACGACTTCTACCCTCTTCGCAGCCGGCGTTCCTTTGGTGGAAGTATTAGATTCAGTTGCAGGCGCATCCGGCAATATTCTCTATGAAGAAGCCACTCAAGACATCCGCGCCAAGGTAACCCAAGGTCTGTCGCTGACATCCAGTATGCAAAGTACTGATATGTTCCCCAACATGGTGATTCAAATGGCGGCCATCGGCGAAGAGTCTGGCTCCTTGGATGATATGCTGAACAAAGCGGCCGAATTCTACGAAGATGAAGTAGACAACTCCGTCTCCCGCTTATCTGCCTTGATGGAACCTATCATTATGGTGGTATTGGGTTCGCTCATCGGTATTTTGCTGATTGCCATGTATCTGCCGTTGTTCAACTTGGGTAATGTCGTAGGTTGATATGCTTGATAGTATTTACTCTGCCATCGACGCCCTCTCCGTTCTTGCGCCATTCGTTATTCCTTTAGCCGTTATTTTGGGATTACTGATTGGTAGCTTTCTGAATGTCGTCATTTATCGCACGCCGATAATGATGGAGCGTGAATGGACACAATTTTCCAAAGAGCATTTGGGCATCGAGCTGGCAGACGAAGAAAAACAGCCATTTAATCTGCGTAAACCGGATTCACGCTGCCCAAAATGCAAAAGTCCGATCAGAGTTTGGCAAAATATACCCATCCTCAGCTATGTTTTCCTAGGTGGGAAATGCCACGCCTGCAAAACCCATATCAGCATACGCTATCCGTTGATTGAGCTGCTGACAGGTGTCTTATTCGGTATTGTCACGTGGCAATACGGCTGGTCATGGGCAACTATTGGCGGATTGATTCTGACTGCTATATTGATTGCGCTGACCTTTATCGATGCCGATACGCAATATTTGCCCGACAGCCTGACTCAGCCCCTAATTTGGATCGGCCTGCTGTTTAATCTGAACGATACATTCGTGCCCCTGCATTCAGCCGTTTGGGGCGCGATTGCAGGCTATATGAGCCTTTATACTTTATGCGCCGTCTATAAACTTCTGACCGGTAAAATCGGCATGGGCAATGGCGATTTCAAACTTTTGGCCGCACTCGGTGCATGGCTGGGCGTAGGAATTTTGCCTGTTCTGATCTTCATGGCTGCCTTAGTCGGGCTGTTAGGCGCACTCATCGCCCGCGTCGGTAAAGGTCAGTATTTTGCTTTTGGTCCCAGCCTTGCTGTAGCAGGATGGATTATTTTGGTTGCCAATGCACCTATTACCCAACTGGTACAATGGTGGCTCGTACAATCAGGATTCCGATAATGACATTATGGATAGGCTTGACCGGCGGTATCGGCAGCGGCAAATCATCTATCGCCCAAATGTTTGCCGAACTTGGCGTACCCATTATCGATGCCGATGCCATCAGCCGCTCACTGACCGCTGAAAACGGCGAAGCGCTTCCAGCCATCCGCCAGCTTTTCGGTGATGAGGTTTTTGACAGCGAAGGCCGTCTGAATCGTACGGCTTTACGGGAAGAAGTTTTCAGACGGCCTCAATCCAAAAAACAACTGGAAAACCTGCTTCTGCCATTAATCTTAAACAAAATCCAACAGCAGAAACAAAAACTTGCTTCCTCTGCCTACGGCATTGTCGATGTCCCGCTTTTAATTGAGAATCCGGCATTTAAAGCGGAGACCGACCGCATTTTAGTTGTAGATGTTCCAGAATCCGTCCAAATCGAACGCGTATATCAACGCAATGGTTTTTCAGAAGAGCAGACGAGCCAAATCATGGCTACCCAAGCTTCCCGATCTGACAGACTACTTCATGCTGACGATGTATTGAACAATACTCATAGCTTGGAAGAAGCAAAAATCAAGGTTTTCCGCCTGCATCAATACTATCAATCCATTGCACAATCACTGAAAGAAACTGCATGACCGCTCCTGTTGTAAAATGTCCGACCTGCCACAAAGAAGTCGTTTGGAACACCGACAGCCCCTACCGCCCTTTCTGCAGCAAACGGTGCAAACTCATTGATTTAGGCGAATGGGCACAAGAAAAATACACCGTTTCTTCAGAAGACGACCCTTTTTCAGACCTATTGGACGGCAAATAACCTACGCCGCTTCCTTCAGCCTATCCAAAACAGGCTCAAAACAGTAAAATACCCTCTTTATTCCAATCTATTCCATCCACCATGCTCACCTTCCAACAAATTATTTTCAAATTACAAAACTACTGGGCAGACAAAGGCTGCACCGTTATCCAACCTTTCGATATGGAAGTCGGTGCCGGTACTTCCCATCCAGCCACTTGTCTGCGCGCCTTAGGCCCGGAGCCTTGGTTTGCCGCTTACGTTCAACCCAGCCGCCGCCCCAAAGACGGCCGCTATGGCGACAACCCCAACCGCCTGCAACACTACTATCAATTCCAAGTTGCGCTCAAACCAGCTCCCGCCAATATTCAAGACCTATATCTCGATTCCCTGCGCGAATTGGGTATCGACCCTAAAGTACACGACATCCGCTTTGTCGAAGACGACTGGGAAAACCCTACTCTCGGCGCTTGGGGCTTGGGTTGGGAAGTTTGGCTCAACGGCATGGAAGTAACCCAATTCACCTACTTCCAACAAGTAGGCGGTATCGACTGCTCCCCCGTACTCGGCGAAATCACCTACGGTATCGAACGCCTCGCCATGTATTTGCAAGGCGTAGAAAACGTGTACGATCTCGTTTGGGCAAAAACCCTTGATGGCAACATCGTGACTTACGGCGACGTTTATCATCAAAACGAAGTCGAACAATCCACCTACAACTTCGAATACAGCGATGCCGATTGGCTCTTGCGCCAATTCAACGACTATGAAGAACAAGCCAAACGCCTGCTTGCAGTTGAAGACACCAGTCTTGCCCTGCCTGCTTACGAGCTTGTACTCAAGGCCGGTCACACTTTCAACCTCTTGGATGCGCGAGGTGCCATTTCCGTTACCGAACGCGCAACCTACATCGGCCGCATTCGTGCACTGAGCCGTATCGTTGCTCAAAAATTCGTTGAAAGCCGCGAGAAACTGGGCTTCCCATTACTTAAAAACCAATAAGCCTGCACATACTTACCACGCCGCCCTTTGATACATTCAAGTGGCGGCGTTTCTATTTTCAGACGGCCTTAACGTCGATACCATCGCAAACACTTCCTGCCTGCTTTCAGGTAAAATAAGCCCTTTATTACATAAACCGTCTGAAAACATGAGTTCATCCTCTTCTGCAAAAACACCCTTTTTCTTACTTTCCCTCGTTGCCATCATTCTTGACCAACTGAGCAAATGGGAAATCTTGAAACACTTTACCGAAGGCGAACGCCTCAATATCATTCCAGGTTTTTTTGACCTGACGCTTGCCTATAATCCAGGCGCGGCATTCAGCTTTTTGGCCGACCAAGGCGGCTGGCAAAAATTCTTCTTTTTAGGTCTGGCCGTCATTATCAGCCTGTATTTGGCCCGTGCCATCTGGCGTGATGAGTTTGGCCGCTGGGGCAAACTGGGGGCGGCCATGATTATCGGCGGCGCAATTGGCAATGTGGTTGACCGTCTGATTCACGGCCACGTTGTCGATTTTCTGCTTTTCTATTGGCAAAACTGGTTCTATCCCGCATTTAACATTGCCGACAGCTTTATCTGCGTTGGCGCGGTTTGCTTGGTATTAGATGGTTTGCTGCACAAAAAAACATCTTCAAACGACACAAGGGCCGTCTGAAAACGGAACACACATGACTCAAAAAACCATTATCCTTGCCAATCCCCGCGGCTTTTGTGCCGGCGTTGACCGCGCCATCAGCATTGTTGAACGTGCACTCGAAGAGTTCGGCGCGCCTATTTACGTCCGCCATGAGGTCGTTCACAACAAATTCGTCGTGGACAATCTGCGGGCAAAAGGTGCCGTATTTGTCGATGACTTGGCGGATGTCCCAAGGGGTGCCACGCTGATTTACTCGGCTCACGGCGTATCAAAAGCCGTACAGGAAGAAGCGGCACAACGCGGTTTCCGCGTTTTTGATGCCACCTGTCCTTTGGTAACCAAAGTCCACAAAGAAGTAGCCCGCCTCGATGCCCAAGATTACGAAATCATTATGATCGGCCACAAAGGCCACGTCGAAGTAGAAGGAACGATGGGACAATTGCCTCCGGGTAAAATGTTTTTGGTTGAGACAGTAGAAGATGTGGCCGGGCTGAATGTCAAAAATCCTGACAAGCTGGCCTACGTCAGCCAAACCACTTTATCGGTAGATGAAACCAAAGACATTATTGCGGCCTTAAATCAACGCTTCCCCAATATCCGCAATCCGCACAAAGAAGACATCTGCTACGCCACAACCAACCGCCAAACTGCCGTTAAAGAATTGGCGGAAGAATGCGATCTCGTGATTGTTGTCGGCTCGCCCAACTCTTCCAACAGCAACCGCTTGCGTGAAGTAGCCGCATTGCGCGGAGTTGATGCCTATATGGTCGATAATGCTTCCTATCTGAAAAAAGAATGGTTTGAAAACAAAACCAAGGTCGGTGTGACTGCCGGCGCATCCGCTCCCGAAGTCTTGGTTCGAGAAGTCTTACAAACCATTCAAGACTGGGGACATGAGACCATACGTGAAGGAGAAGGCGCAGAAGAAAGCATTGTATTTGTCTTACCTAAAGAATTGCGCCGCGAGGGCGAAAACAAGCAAATTCTCAATAAAGGGTAGGCTTGTTATTTGCTTTATTTGAAACTTAAGGCCGTCTGAAAATTTTCAGACGGCCTTGAGTTTATTTTGCCAATAAAAAAGACCTGCCTTAAAGGCAGGTCTTTTCATACCTTATCCTGATTATTTCTCAGGAGTGTGTTGCTGACGGCGCAAGATTGCTGGAATTTCAAAGTCATCCAGTACAGACTGGTTGCTGAAATCAGCCGCAGTCAGATTCATAGAACGGATATTGCGGTTGGTACGAACCAGGCTTTCAGCACTGCTTTGGCTTTGAGCTTGAGGCGCTTCTTCCGCACCGCGTACCAATTGTTGGGTACGGGCAGCAGCGCGCAGTTGGTTGTCAGTACCGTTTTCTTTCAAGCCGGTAGCAATGATGGTAATACGGATAGCGTCTTCGCTCATGCTCTCATCTTCGGCAGCACCAAATTTGCATTCCACTTCAGGGTGTGCATTTTGGTTGACGATACGCATAATCTCGTTGAATTCAGACATTTTCAGGCAACCAGGAGCAGTGGTAATGTTTACCAATACACCGCGTGCGCCATCCAAAGTAACGTTATCCAAGAGCGGGCTGGAGATAGCTTGATCGGTAGCCAAACGGGCACGGTCGATACCTTGCGCGAAACCTGAACCCATCATGGCGATGCCGCGATTGCTCATCACGGTTTTCACGTCGGCGAAGTCCAAGTTGATCATGTCACTCGGGCAAGTCACCACTTCGGAAATACCGGCAACCGCATCACGCAATACATTGTCGGCCGCACGGAAAGCTTCGCGCATGGTTACGTCTTCGCCCAAGGCAGTCATCAATTTATCGTTCGGGATAATAATCAGGGAGTCAACGCGCTCTTTGAGTTGATCCAAACCTGCTTGAGCGATGTGTACGCGTTTGCCTTCGTAAGCAAACGGACGGGTTACAACCGCAACGGTCAGGATACCCATTTCTTTAGCAATTTCAGCCACAACAGGAGCAGAGCCAGTACCTGTACCGCCACCCATACCGGTAGTGATGAACAGCATGTTTGCACCGCGGATGGCATCTTCGATGGCTTCGCGATCTTCTTGGGCTGCGGCTCGGCCGATTTCAGGATTTGCACCGGCGCCCAAACCGCGAGTCAGGTTTGTGCCCAATTGAATGCGTTTAGCCGCATTATTCTTAGCCAATGATTGCGCATCGGTATTGGCACTGATGAACTCAACACCATGAATAGTGTTGGCAACCATGTTGTTGATGGCATTACAGCCGCCGCCACCCAAACCGATAACTTTAATAACAGCAGGGCTTGTTGCTGATTCTGCTACGTCGTAAACAAATTCCATTCAATAATCCTCCGCGCCCCGCTTTATAAGGACGGTTCAAAAATAACTTATTATCCGTATTATATAAGAAGTATTCTGATACTGGCAAAAATCTTCTTATCATCCGACTGTCGGCGTTATATTTTTACTACAATTTTTAACAGAAAATATACAAGTTTTAAATTATTCACTTGGCAATTATTTAAAACCGTTTAATTCTACTTAAATATTCAGGACAAACGGATTCTACACCGCCTGCCCTGAACGCTTTTATCAGAAATTGTCTCTGAAGAATCTTTGGATTTTTTCCCACAGACCCATTTTTTTACCTGAATCATTCAGGGCAATCGCACCGGTTCGGCTGGTTTGCTCACCCTCTTCGGCAGCATAGGCCGTCTGAAGCAGGCCAATTGCTGTTGAATAGCGTGGATTGCGGATACGCTCGGATACGCCGCCCATTTCTTGTGGAACACCGATACGTGCCGGCAAATTAAAGACTTCTTCCGCCAACTCAACAATACCGGTCAACATAGAAGCACCGCCGGTCAAAACGATACCGGAAGTCAGCACTTCTTCAGGGAAGCCGGAACGGCGCAATTCGTTCAGCGTCAATTCCAAAATCTCTTCTACGCGCGGGCCGATGATTTCAGCCAATACGCGGCGTGAAATTTGACGTGATTGACGGTCACCAACACTAGGAACTTCAATCATTTCATCCAAGCCGTCCATAGTCGGAATGGCGGCACCGTAATGGATTTTGATGTACTCGGCTGCACTGTGCGGCGTACGCAGGGCTTGCGCCAAGTCTTTGGTAATCAAATCGCCGGCAACGGGAATAACCGCGGTATGGCGGATGGCGCCATTGGTATAAACCGCGATGTCGGTTGTACCACCACCGATATCGATGACGCACACACCCAAATCTTTTTCGTCTTCAGTCAAAACGGCGTGACCGCTCGCCAAAGGCTGAAGCATGATTTGATCCATTTGCAGGCCGCAGCGTTGGATACATTTTTGGATATTTTGCAAAGCAGTGTTCGCACCAGTAATGATGTGTACACGGGTATCCAAACGCACGCCGCTCATGCCGATAGGCTCTTTCACACCGGGTTGGTTGTCGATGATGTACTCTTGAACCACGGTATGTAAGATATTGTGATCAGGCGGAATATTGATGGCTTTGGCCGTTTCGATGGCACGATCGATGTCGGCTTGCGATACTTCGCCATCTTTAATTTTGACCACGCCTTGTGAATTCAGGCTGCGGATATGGTTACCGGCAATACCGGTAACAACGTGGGAAATTTTGGTATCTGCCATCAACTCGGCATCTTCTACCGCCTGACGAATGGCTTGCGCGGTAGCGTCGATATTGGTCACCATACCTGCACGCAGGCCGCGTGAAGGACTTTGGCCCAAGCCGACAATGTGGATTTCATTATCTTCCCGAATCTCGCCGATTAAGGCGATGACCTTGGACGTACCAATGTCTAAGGCACTGATATATTTATTTTGTTGTTGTTCCATAATTGCTCGTTCGCTATGTTGTCTGACTGACGGTTTGATTATTTTTGAAACAAGATTGCTTCACGTCTAATCGGCTATTCACTGTCGGAAGGATTTTCAGACGGCCTGTAACGGACTGAAAAACCATCCTTATAACGCATATCGATATACTCGATACGACTTTGTTTTTTACGCAGCAACGACGGCCAAATCTGGGCAAACTGCTGCAAACGTTTGATTTCGTTTTCACGCCCCAAACGCACGGTAATGCCGTTGTTCAATACAAGCAGCCATGCCGAACGCGGCGTGTAGATCAATTCTTTAATGGTCAGTTTCAACGGACTCAAAATACCGGAAAAGTCCGCATAATGTTTGACCATGTCTTTGCCTGTCCCCTGCTGCCCTTCAAATATAGGCAGGTCCTGTTTCAGGCTTGCGGCAAACACATTACCCTTACTATCCACCAAGCCGCCAGCGCGCCAGTGTGCAACCGGCACGCGCTCGGTCAGGATAATTTCCACGGTTTCCGGAAAACGGCGGCGCACCATTGCCGAGTCAATCCAAGGCAACTCCTGAAAAGCGGCCTGCGCCGAATCAATATCGGCGCGGAACATATTACCTCTGATATGCTCTCTTGCAACGGTTTGTAATTCTTTGCCGGAAGCATATTTCAGCTTGCCCTGAATGGCAATCTGTTTCACAGGGAAATATTTGGAATTGTAAAGCCAAGCTATGCCCGAACCTATCAGCAGAAAGGCCATCAGCAACAATAGCCGGCGGGTCAGCCGACCCAGTGCGCCTGCATCATCCCACATGAGCGGTCTTCAAAATCTCAATACATAAATCAGCAAAATCTACGCCGGTATGGGCTGCAGATTTTGGCACCAAACTGTGGCTGGTCATACCGGGTAAGGTATTGATTTCCAAAAGATACAGCTTACCGTCCGTATCTTTCAGAAAGTCCACGCGCGAACAACCGTCCGCACCAATCGCCTGCGCGCCACGCACGGCCAGTTCACGCATCAGGTTTTCCTCTGCCTCGCTCAAATCTTCCGACGGGCATTGATAAACCGTATCGTCGCGGTTGTATTTGGCTTCGTAATCGTAAAACTCGGTAGCCGGAATAATATGAATGCTCGGCAGACCTTTGCCGTTCAATACCGGGCAAGAATACTCGCCACCGCCGATAAAGCGTTCGGCAATAATTTCGCCCTGCAAATGTTTCAATTCTTCGTAAACGCTTTTCAGACGGCCTTTTTCTTTGACTTTTACAACACCGACGCTGCTGCCTTCCGCGGCGGGTTTCACAAACATCGGCAGGCCCAATTTTTCTTCAACGGCATCAAAGTCGCTGTCGTCATGCAATACGGCAAATTCAGGAACAGGCAAACCCACGGCCTGCCAAATCAGTTTGCAGCGGTATTTGTCCATACCCAGTGCGGAAGCGGCCACACCGCTGCCGGTATAAGGAATACCCATCAGTTCCAATGCGCCTTGAATCGCGCCATCTTCGCCGAAAGTGCCGTGCAAAATATTGAAGGCCGTCTGAAAACCTTGTGTTTTTAATTCAGACAACGGGGTTTCTTTGGGGTCGAACGCATGGGCATCCACGCCTTTGCTTTTCAAGGCAGCCAAAATAGCGGCGCCGCTGTCTAGAGAAACTTCGCGCTCGCTGGAGAAGCCGCCCATCAACACGGCCACTTTGCCAAAATTCTGCATAATTTCTACTTTCTTAAATACTGATACAGGCCGTCTGAAATATTGTTCAGACGACCTATGTGTCCTCAAAGGCAAATATGCCTGTTTATTATGATTGTTTCGACAATTCCACCAATGCAGACGGAACGCGGTTGATGCTGCCGGCACCCATATTCAGTACAACATCGCCGTCTTGCAAAACATTCAGCAGCATTTGCGGCAAATCGGCAACGTTTTCGCAGTAAATCGGCTCAAGTTTGCCCAATACGCGGATGGCGCGTGCCAAGGCGCGGGAATCGGCTGCAGCAATCGGCTCTTCGCCTGCGGCATAAACTTCGGTCAACACCAGCGCATCGACAGTATTGAGGACTTTGGTAAAGTCTTCAAACAAATCGCGCGTGCGGGTATAGCGGTGCGGTTGGAAAGCCAAGACCAAGCGTTTTTCAGGGTATGCGCCGCGTGCGGCGGCCAGAGTTGCCGCCATTTCGACAGGATGGTGCCCATAATCATCCACCAGCAGCGCGGCTCCGCCGTTTGGCAATTTGATGTCGCCATATTTTTGGAAACGACGGCCGACACCTTCAAAGCCGAGCAAGCCTTTTTGAATAGCTTCAACCGATGCACCAACTTCCAGCGCAACGCCGATAGCTGCCAACGCATTGAGGACGTTGTGGCGGCCGGGCATATTCAAAACAACTTCAAACGGCTCTTGCTCATGTCCTTTCATTTGAACATGAACGGTAAATTTCATTTGCGCACCGACGTTTTCAATATCGGTCGCGTAGATATCGGCAGTATCGTCCAAGCCGTAAGTGGCGTAAGGTTTGCTGATTTTCGGCAAAATCGCGCGGACGTGTTCGCTGTCGATACACAAAAAGGCTTTGCCGTAAAACGGCATACGGTGAATGAAGTCGACAAACGCCTGATGCAGTTTCTCAACGCTGTGTCCGTAAGTGTCCATATGGTCTTCGTCGATATTGGTTACGACGGACATAATCGGCGTCAGATACAGGAAAGAAGCATCGGATTCGTCGGCTTCGGCAACAATGTATTCGCCTTTACCCAAACGGGCGTTGGTACCCGCGGCGTTGAGCTTGCCGCCGATAACGAAAGTCGGGTCGAGTCCTGCAGCGCCGAGAATAGAAGCAGTCAGGCTGGTGGTTGTGGTTTTGCCGTGCGTACCGGCAATGGCGATACCATCGCGGAAGCGCATCAATTCTGCCAACATCAGTGCACGCGGAATCACGGGAATCTGCTGTTCCAACGCAGCAACGACTTCGGGATTGTCTTTTTTGACGGCGGTAGAGGTAACAACCACGTCGGCACCATTGACGTGTTCGGCAGTATGGCCGGGATAAACTTGGATGCCGAGAGCGCTCAAATGCTCGGTAACGGCATTACGCGCCTGATCCGAACCGGAAACTTTAAAGCCCAAATTGTGTAAAACTTCGGCAATACCGCTCATGCCGACGCCGCCGATTCCGACAAAATGGATGTTGGTGACTCGATTTTTCATCATAATGTTGCGTTCCGGTTGGTTTTTAGTGCGTAAAGGCGTTATTTTAAAGGGCTATCCGCTTCTGCGCTATGCTTTTATTGTAAAGGAATTTTAACAAAAGCAATAAAGGCTGTCTGAAACGCCGTTAATCAACTTTTCAGACGGCCTTGAACAAAGTCTGCCTGCTTATTCGGTACAGGATATGGCAATTTCCGCCACATCGTCCGCACTGTGCGGCAACGCCAAGGTACGGGCATTTTTCGCCCATTTCAGGCATTTTTCACGGTTTAATCCGCCGAGGATTTCGGCCAGTTTTTCTGCCGTCAGTTGAGTTTGCGGCAGCAGCAAACCGGCTTCAGCCTGCACCATAAAACGCGCATTGGCTGTTTGGTGGTCGTCCACCGCGTGCGGATACGGCACCAGTAGCGCCCCCAAACCCGCAGCCGTCAGCTCGGCAATCGTCAGCGCGCCGGCACGGCAAATTACCAAATCGGCATCACGGTAGGCGGATACCATATCGGTAATAAACTCCACGCACTCGGCTTGCACACCCAACGCATCGTAATCCGCCTGCAGGTTGCCCAATTTATTGCGGCCGGACTGATGATACATCTGCGGACGGGCCGCTTCAGGCAACAATGCCAAAGCTTGCGGAACGGTTTTATTCAACACATCCGCACCCAAACTGCCGCCCACCACCAAAACTTTCAGACGGCCTTGACGGTTTTCAAAGCGTTCTTCGGGAACAGGCAATGCCGCAATATCGGCACGGACAGGGTTACCCACCAATCCGCCTTCATGTTGAAAGGCTTTGGGGAAAGCATACAGAACACGTTTTGCCCAACGCGACAGTTGGCGGTTGGACAAACCGGCTACGGCGTTTTGCTCGTGAATCACAATCGGCACCCCGGAAATTTTTGCCGCCACGCCGCCGGGGAAAGTAACGAAACCGCCAAAACCGATAACGCACTCGACACGGTGTTTCTTAATAATCTGCTGCGCCTCGCGGACGGTTTTATACAGCGTAAACGGCAACATCAGCTTGCGCTTGATGCCGTTGCCGCGGATGCCTTTAATGGCCAGCGTTTCCAAGCGTATGCCGTATTGCGGCACGATGCGCTCTTCCATCGAATCTTTACTGCCCAGCCAAATCACATGATGGCCGCGCTTTTGCAGCGACTCGGCAACCGCCAATGCAGGGAAAATATGACCGCCCGTACCGCCGGCCATCAGCATAAAAGTTTTACCGCTCATGGTTTTACTCCACTGAATAACCGCGCATTTTTTGGCGGTTTTCATAATCAATGCGCAATAACAAAGTAACGCACACCAGCATGATAAAGACAGCCGAACCGCCATAAGACATAAACGGCAAAGTCAGGCCTTTAGTGGGCAGGATACCGATGTTTACACCGATATTGAAGAAACTTTGAATACCAATCCAAATACCGATGCCGTTGGCGATGTACGCGCTGAACATCAAGCCCGAATCACGCGCCTGTTTGCCGATGGAAAACGCGCGCCACACCAGCCAGCCGTAGCAGAACACCAAAACCAGCATCCCTAAAAAGCCGAATTCTTCGCCGATGACGGCAAAAATAAAGTCCGTGTGCGCTTCAGGCAGATAGAAACGTTTTTCCAAACTTGCGCCCAAGCCCTCGCCAAACCAGCCACCGCGCGCAATCGCCATCAAAGAATGCGTCAGCTGATAGCCTTTGCCCAAAGGATCGCTCCACGGGTCCAAAAACGCCGCCACACGCGCCATACGGTAAGGCGCGGCCAAAATCAGCAAACCCATTCCGCTCACAACGGTCGCCACCAATACGGCAAAGTACTTCCACGGAAAGCCTGCCAAAAACAGCATACCCATGGTAATCACGACAATCACGACAAACGAGCCGAAATCCGGCTGGCCCATAATCAAAACCAAACCGACCGCCACCGACATAATCGGCAGAATCAGGGTTTTAAATTTACGGAAGCGTTCCTTCACCCTTACCCAAGCTTCACTTTTAAAAGGGCTGCACACTAAATCGCCAATACCGGTAAACAAAGACGACCAACCCAAAGAATCCAAATCGCGCAACATTTCTTCACGGCGCGTAAACAGGCTGGACAAATACAAAACCGTTGCCAATTTGAAAAACTCGGTTGGCTGCAAGTTGAGCGGTCCGATATGAATCCAGCGCGTCGCGCCGTTAATCTCACGGCCGACAAACAAAACCAGCAACAACAGCAAACCGGAAACGACAAAATAAAACGGAATAATCCGCCGCCAAAAGCTCATCTTCAACAGGAAAAGCGGCAAGCACATGGCCACCGTAAACAGGATAAACATTGCCTGTTTGGACACAAAAGAAAACTGGCTGCCCCCATCCGATGCCGCATACGCAATAGAGGCCGAATAAATCATTACCAAGCTGAAGGTCGTCATCAAAACGACCATCCACAAGAGAGAAACATCAAACTTCCGACCATCGCGCGCAATCGGCCGGTCAAGCATTTTGGAAAGACTAATCATGAAAACATCCGTAACGGCTTGAATAAAATATTCAGACGGCCTGCTAATGGGCAAGAGGCCGTCTGAAAAAATGAATTAACGTTATTTTAAAGGTTTATTTCCAAACCAACAATTCAGAATCTTTAAAGATGCCTGATTCCGACGTTCTTTGCGCCCTCCCCTACCCTTTGATACCGGCAAAAGGCCGTCTGAAAACGTTTTTATGTTTTCAGACGACCTTCTATAAATCTTTTCCTCAGGCAAACAGACCGTTTTGTATCCAATGCAAACCCTAAACCACCTGCGGTATTTCCGCCCACGGCTGTATCTGTTCCAACTGCGCGGCGAGGCTAAGCAGCGTGTCTTCGCGCCCGAGTGCAGCGGCGAACTGGGTACCGACAGGCAGCCCGTTATGCCGGTAAAGCGGCACACTCATGGCGGGGTTGCCGCTCATGTTCAGCGGCGACGTATAACCGACGTATTGCAGCGCGGCGGCGGCTTCTTTTTCTAAAAACGGGTTGTTTTTCAACAGAAAACCCAAGCGCAGCGTGCCAAACAGCAGGCGCATGGCTTTTTGTGCGGCGGGCGGCGGCATCATCTCGCCGATTTTCGGCGTGGTGCGCGGGCAGACGGGCGTCATCAACACGTCGTAGCGCGTGAAAAATGCTGTGGCGGCACGTTCCTGCGCCAGCATCACGTCGCGCGCCCATGCCATTTCGCCCGCGCTGATTTGCCGACCCTGCACAATCATTGCCCACGTTGTCGGCTCAAGCAGGCGGTGCGGCAGTTTTTGCCCGGTTTCGTATTGATATTGGTAGAACAGTTTTGCCGTTTCGCCCATGACGATGATGCGGGCGGCTCGGTTGAGCTGTTCGGGTGGCGCAAAATCGGGCGTGGCTTCTTCCAATTCGTGTCCCGCGTCTTGCATCAGTTTCAGACTATGGGCGAACGCGGCTTCCGTTCCTTCGTCGTTACCGCCGCCAAACCATGTCTGTTTCCAAAAAGCGATTTTCAGACGACCTGTTTCTAGTTTCAGGCTGTCTGCAAAACCGTTTTCGGGCGGCGGCGGGCAGGCATACAAGGCGCGGGCTTGGGTTTGGGCGGCGATGTCCAGCAAAACCGCGCTGTCGCGCACGCTGCGGGTCAACACATGGTCGCATACCAAACCTTGCCATGCCTCCGATGCGTTCGGCGCGTAACTGCTGCGGCCGCGCGTGGGTTTCAGCCCGAACACGCCGCAGTTGTGCGCGGGTAAGCGAATGGAGCCGCCACCGTCGCTGCCGTGCGCTGCGGGTACGACGCCCGAAGCCACTGCCACCGCCGCGCCTCCGCTGCTGCCGCCCGCGGTGTAATCCAAATGCCACGGATTGCGCGTGATGCCGTAAATTTCGGTTTCGGTAACGGGATACGCGCCCCATTCGGGCGTAGTGGTTTTGCCGAACACGCGCAGCCCCGCATCGAGATAGGCTTGGGTCAAATCGCTGTTTTGTTTGGCAATGTAATACTGCATCATACGCGAACCCGACCATGTCGGCGCGCCTTCCCAATCCGCCAGCAAGTCTTTGAGCAAAAACGGTACGCCCGCCAGCGGCGTATCGGCATTTTCAGAAGACCCCTGCCACGCCGCCGCGCGTTCGCGCAAATCGTGCGCCAACAGATTGAGCTTGGGATTGACTTCGTCCAAGCGGTTTAAAGCAGCCTGCAACACTTCATCGGCGGAGACTTCTTTTTTACGGATCAGCTCTGCCAAACCGACGGCATCGTAACGGATGTAGTCTTGAAAATTCATGGGTTTTCCTTTCGGATTGATAAACACACGTTTTGTCGGTCAGGCATAGCTGCCCGCTGCCTCGCTGTTTGCCCGCATAGGCAAATTTTAAGAAACAGTAACACCGGATAAAGGCAAGGAACAAGTTTACCGTTGCTGCAAAAAGGTCGTCTGAAACTGCCTTGACGTTTGCAGACGACCTTTTTGCCAATAGTGCTCAAGGTTTACGGTAAAACCAACCCTCTTTTCATGTTTCAGACGACCTTACAAAGCCTTAAACGCCTCGATAAAGACTTCCGAACGGTGCGCATAGCCTTTGAACATATCAAAGCTCGCGCAGGCGGGGCTGAGCAGCACGATATCGCCCGCTTCGGCTTGGGCGTATGCCGTCTGAACCGCTTCTTCCAAAGTGGCGCAGTCGGTCATATTCAGACCGCAGCCGTCCAAATCGCGGCGGATTTGCGGCGCATCGACGCCGATCAAGAACACGCCTTTTGCCTTGCCGGCAAGCGCATCGCGCAATGGCGTGAAGTCCTGCCCTTTGCCCATGCCGCCCAAAATCACGAAGAGCGGATTTTGCAAACCGGCAATCGCGGCGGCGGTTGCGCCGACGTTTGTGCCTTTGCTGTCGTCGATGAATACCACGCCGTTTTTCTCGCCGATTTTTTCCACGCGGTGCGGCAAGCCTTGGAAGGTTTTAACGTGTTCGAGCAATGCTTCGCGCGGCAAACCGATAGCCTCGCACAAAGCCACGGCAGCCATAACGTTGGCGGCGTTGTGCAAGCCTTGCAGCGGGATATCTTGCGTAGAAATCAAATCTTCATTGCCTTGTTTCAGGCGGCCTGTCTCGCGTTCCAACCAAAAATCGGCTTCGTGTTCCAACGAAAACCATTTCACCTCGCGCCCGGCACGCTTCATCGCACGGCAGAACGCATCATCCGCATTCAAAACCTGTACGCCATCGCCACGGAAAATCTTGTCCTTGGTATGCGCATAGTCGAGCAAGTCGTCGTAGCGGTCGAGATGGTCTTCGGAGATGTTCAGCACCGTCGCCGCAGTCGGGCGCAGGCTTTCAGTGTTTTCCAGTTGGAAGCTGGAAAGCTCCAACACCCACACGTCAGCCTTCTTGCCTTCACGCTGCAATTCCGCCTCCAAAACCGGCGTACCGATATTGCCCGCGATAACGGTATCCAGACCACACTTGATGCAGAGATAGCCGACCAGGCTCGTTACCGTCGTTTTGCCGTTGCTGCCGGTAATCGCAATCACCTTGTCGCCGCGGCGGTTCACAACATCTGCCAACAATTCGATATCGCCCAACACACGCCCGCCGTTTTGCTTGAACGCCTCGATATCCGGCTGCCGCTCGCTGATGCCGGGGCTGAGCGCCAAAATATCGAAACCGTTGGAGAGCGCATCTTTTAGACGGCCCGTATAAAACACCAGCCCGTCAAATATCTTACCAATTTGCGACACGCGCTCCGGTTTTAACTCCGCATCATAAGCAGCCACCTCCGCGCCGTTTTTGCGCAGATAGGCAATCATGGAAATACCCGTGCCGCCAAGCCCGGCGACGAGGATTTTTTTATTTTGAAAAGTCATTTTGGTTTTGTCCTAGTTTTTTCAGACGGCATTTCATAAACCGCTCAATAACCCGATTCTAAACGACGGTAACCGTCACATCCTAGCCGATTACCGTTATTACATGCCATACCGAGCCACGCTTTGGCAACTCTTAGATTTTGGCGGACACCTTGTCCATTAGCATACATTGCACCCACATTGTATTGGGCTTTGACATGACCTTGCATTGCTGCCTTTTCAATCCACTTCACTGCCTGCACATAGTTTTGACGGACTCCTTGTCCATTGGCATACATCACACCTAAATTATATTGGGCTTTGACATCACCCTGCTTTGTAGCTTTACGATACCATTTAACCGCTTCGACATAGTCTTGGCGTACACCTTGTCCGTCGGTATACATCACACCTAAATTATATTGGGCTTGAGCATCACCCTGTTCTGCCGCTTTTCTATACCATTTTGCCGCTTCGACATAGTCTTGGATCATACCTTGCCCATTAGCATACATCACACCTAAATTAAGTTGGGCTTCAGCACTTCCTTGTTCCGCTGCTTTATGGAACCATTTCGCCGCTTCAGCATAGTCTTGATGTACGCCTTGTCCGTTGACATACATTACACCCAAATTGGATTGGGCAGCTGCATCCCCTTGTTCTGCTGCCTTGCGAAACCACCGCACTGCCTCTGCATAATCCTGGCGCACACCTTTTCCGTTGACATACATCAACCCCAAATTAGATTGTGCTCGGGTATCTCCCTGTTTCGCTGCTTTACGATACCACTTGACCGCTTCAGCATAGTCTTGGCGCACGCCTTGTCCATCAGCATACATTACACCCAAAATATATTGAGCAGGAACATAACCTTGTTCCGCCACCCACAAAATTTTCTGAACGTCAGGAACCTCTTCCGCATACACTGTTTGTCCTATACCGAAAACCAGCAAGGCTACCATCATTTTTTTTAATAATTTATTCATTTTAAAATCCATTACATTCAAATTATTGTTTCTGTTTTATCCTAGTTTTTTCAGACGGCCCTTAGCAAAATTCAATACCCTGCCTAATCCAATTGGCGATAAACATCACAACTTTGCTTGTCTCCATTAGCACAAGCCTTCTTAAACCATTCTTTAGCAACTATTTTACTTTGACGTACACCTTGCCCTTTTTCATACATCAAACCCAAATTATATTGAGCATCTGCATACCCCTGCTCTGCTGCCTTGAGATACCATTGCACCGCCTGTGCATAGTCCTGACGAACTCCTTGCCCATTGTCGTACATCACACCCAAATTATTTTGAGCTTGGGCATGTCCTTGTTCAGCCGCCTTGTGATACCACTCCACTGCCTTTGCATAGTTTTGGTGCACGCCTTGCCCTTTTTCATACATCATACCCAAATTAATTTGAGCACCTGCATGTCCCTGTTCCGCAGCCTTGCGATACCACTGCACCGCATTTGTATAGTCTTGACGAACTCCTTTTCCATTATCATACATCACACCCAAATTATTTTGCGCATCTGCATGTCCCTGTTCCGCAGCCTTGCGATACCATCTCACCGCCTGAACATAGTCTTGGCTCACACCTTGTCCTTGTGCATAGGATAGGCCTAGATTATATTGGGCTTTTGCAAGCCCTTGCTCTGCCGTTTTGCGAAACCATCGCACTGCCTCTGCATAGTCTTGACGAACTCCTTGCCCATTGGCATACATCATACCCAAATTATATTGGGCATCGGCCAATCCTTGTTCTGCCGCCTTGCGATACCACTGCACTGCCTGTATATAGTCCTGACGAACTCCTCGCCCATTGTCGTACATCACACCCAAATTATATTGAGCTTGAGCATACCCTTGTTCTGCTGCCTTGCGATACCATTTGACCGCTTCAGCATAGTCTTTACGGACACCTTGTCCGTTACGATACATCTGACCAAGATTGTATTGGGCAGCAACAACTCCTTGTTCTGCCGCCCGCAAGGTTTCCTGAAAATTAGGGACATTATCCGCCCACACTAGTTGGCTGAAACTCAAGGCAATCATGCCCAACATTATTCTTTTAAAGAACTTATTCATTTTAAAACCTATTACTTTTACTTTTAAATTATTGTTTCTGTTTTATCCAAGAAGTTTCAGACGGCCTTAACTAGTGAATTCCTTAAAAAAGCTATTCACACCATAGCTACTCAAAATCTGCTGCAATTCCGGTGCGCGTACCCAAGGATCGACCGCCATCGGCGGCATGGGCGGTTCGATACCGTCTTCGTTTTGGTTACGACACCAATCTGCCATCGCAAAAACTTGGATTAAAACCGACTCGGCAAGTGTTTTGTCGATGTCCAGTTCGCTCATGGCTTGGGCAAAACAAGCCATCCATTCGTTGCGGACTTGTACGTTGACGGCAAAAGGCATATGGCGGGCACGCAGTTGGGGATGGCCGTATTTTTCAACAAAGAGTTGCGGTCCGCCAAGCCAGCCGCTAAAAAATTCGTAGAGCTTTTCCCGTATCAGGGTCATGTCTTCGCCGTGCATTTGGCGTAAGGCTTGGTATTGCGGCTCGAGTTCCATCAAGTCGTAGAAACGGTCGGTCAGGGTGCGGATGCCGGTTGCGCCGCCGAAAGATTGGTACATGTTTGGGGACTTTCTGTGTGGATTATTGCGGGATTTATTTTGAGACGTAGGATTCAGGCAAGCATGCTTACCTTACATAATGGCCGTCTGAAACTTTCAGACGGCCTTTGGAGATTTAGCGGATTTTGAGGGTACTCAAACCAATCAGCACCAAGACGATGGTAATAATCCAAAAGCGGACGACGACTTGGGTTTCTTTCCAGCCTTTTTGTTCGTAGTGGTGATGAATCGGCGCCATCAGGAAGATGCGTTTTTTGGTGCGTTTGTACCAACCGACTTGCAACATAACGGAAATGGCTTCGACAACAAACAGACCGCCCATGATGACGAGGACAAATTCTTGACGGATGATAACGGCAACGGTACCAAGCGCCGCACCAAGCGCGAGCGCGCCGACGTCGCCCATAAAGACTTGTGCCGGATAAGCGTTAAACCACAAAAAGCCGAGACATGCGCCACACATGGCGGTACAGAAAATCACGACTTCGTTCGCGCCGGCAACGTAAGGCAGTTGCAGGTATTGTGCAAATTGTGAGTGGCCGCTGGCATAAGCAAAAATGGCAAGGCCGGCGGCAACGAGGACGACGGGAAATGCGGCCAAGCCGTCCAAACCGTCGGTCAGGTTAACGGCATTGGATGTGCCGACGATGGTCAGGTAGGACAATACCAAGAAGCCGACTACACCAAGCGGCAAGGCAACTTGTTTGAAGAAGGGAACAATCAGGATATTGTTGGCGGAATTTGTCGCAAGGTAGAACAATGCCAAACCGGCAATAATGGCAACGCTCGACTGCCACACCATTTTGAATTTGGCAGACACGCCGTTAGGGTCTTTATAAACCACTTTGCGCCAGTCGTCGTAAAAACCGAGTGCACCGGTAGCAAGCAAGACGCCTAAGAGAATCCAGATATAAGGATTTGCCCAGTTGCCCCATAAGATTGTGGACACGGTAATGGCGGTCAAAATCAGCGAGCCGCCCATGGTTGGCGTACCGTTTTTGATCAGGTGGGTTTGAGGGCCGTCGGTACGGACGGCTTGGCCTACTTTAAGTGCAGTCAGCTTGCGGATGGTCCACGGACCCAACAATAATGAAAATACCAGCGCAGTCAGCGCAGCCATCACGGCACGAAATGTGGTGTATTGAAAAATATTCAGACCGGTTAACCAGTTACTGAAATGTGCGAGCCATAAAAACATGGGGCTTCCTTTTTTGTTTTTGTTGTAACAGCGGGCTTATTGCCCAATTAAAAATCAATCGGTATGCCGTCTGAAATTTCAGACGGCCTTGTTGAGTAAGATTATTTCTCTACCACGCAAATCGGATAGTTTCCAGGATTCTTTCCGCCGCCCAAGTCCAAACAGGTATCTTCATAAATAAATGCCTGTACTTTCATTCCGGCATAAAACGCGGCAATCAACAAACCAGCCAATAGTAAAATCTTTTTCATATTTCAGACGGCCTTTTACGCGGTTGTTGCTGCCAACGCCTCGACCACTTCTTCCATCTTCATAAAGCGCGAGCCTTTGACCAATACAGTAGCGCGTTCAGGCAAATCGTGGCTCAACACTTGAATCAGCGGATCTTTATCAGCAAACCACAAACCTTCTGCACCAAACGTCTCTGCCGCTTCAACGCTGTTGTCGCCGACAAAATATGCGGCCTCGATGCCTTTATCCCGCGCATACGCGCCAACTTCGGCGTGCATGGCGGCGGCTTCGTCCTCGCCCAGTTCGCCCATATCGCCCATCACAAAAATACGCGGCGCAGGCATAGCGGCGAGCACATCAATGGCGGCTTTCATACTGTCAGGGTTGGCATTATAAGTATCGTCAATTAAAGTCGCGCCTTTAATGCCTTGCTTGATATTCAGACGGCCTTTGATATTGCTGAAATTTTTCAGGCCGTCTGAAACTTCGGCAAGGCTCAAACCTGCCGCCAAAGCCAGAGCAGCAGCCGCTACGGCATTATGTACATTGTGGCGGCCGGGGACCGGCAAGACCACGGCAACACGTTCATTGCCACGCACCAAATCAAACGTACAAGACAACGGTTTCAACTCAATATTTTCTGCATGGACATCGCCACTGGCAATGCCGAAAGTCTGAATGTTTAATTGCACAGTAGCCGCTTCAAATGTAGCGATATTGGCATCTTCACACGGAATCAGCGCAACGCCGTCTGAAAGCAAACCTTCGTAGATTTCACTTTTGGCTTTGGCAATATCGCCGACGCCATCAAAACCGCAACCGACATGCGCGCGCAAAGCATTATTGACCAGAGCAACATTCGGACCGGCAATTCGGGTCAGCAAAGACAATTCGCCAAAATGGTTCATGCCCATTTCAATGACGGCATAACGATGTTTTTCGTTCAGTTTCAACAAAGTCAGCGGCAGGCCGATATGATTGTTGAAATTGCCGGCAGTCGCCAACACAGCTTCATCACCGAATCGATGACGCAATACGCCGGCCAACATCTCTTTAACCGTCGTTTTTCCGGAAGAACCGGTAATACCAAAGACAAACGGATTCACATTTTCACGCCACGCCTTCGCCAGTTTTTGCAAAGCCGCAAGCGTATCGTCAACCTTCAGCGCGCCTTTCAAAGCCGCACAATCTTCGCGCGAAACCACAACTGCCGTTGCCCCCGCTGCCAATACATCTTCAACAAAGTCATGCGCGTCAAAGCGCTCACCGGCAAGCGCGAAAAATACATCGCCTTCCTGAATATCACGGCTGTCTGTAACAATACGCGAAACGGGTTGATTTTCAGACGGCATCGGAAGGCCAAGGGTTTGGCAGATGAAATTTAGGTCTAGTGGTTTCATGATTGTGTTTCTTGTCCTTGTTCTACTTGTTCTAACGGTTCCACATTTTTATCCGTATTTTGGGAAACCATTTTTAAATGACGACAATTGCGTCCTGCCAGCACAATAAAAAGAATAGCGGCAAAATTTATACCGACAGCAAGCTTATGTACCGTAAGGCTAAATGATAATTGCAGCACACTTTCTATATAATACGTAAAAGAAAATGCCTCTCCTACAAAGACTATTTGCAACAAGCATGGCGTGTACACATATATCATTCTTTTAAAACCTACTTCACGGAATTTAAACGCATTCCATGCTGCAGACAACGCCAATACACCCAAAATGAAAAGTAAAATCCCAAAAAACACAGCCCATGCCATGTTGTTAATCAGTCCCTGCACACTCTGAATTGATGCCAGAATCAACCAAACCACGCCCTGCACCAAAGTCAGCCATGCCATAAATTTGCCGCTTTTGGGCAATTTTTTATATTCAGGAAATGTATTGGAAAACCAACTTTTCATTTTATAAATTTCTTTCATTAACTGCCGATTTTCCCGTACTGCTGGTAATCGGAAAAACACAATACAATGGTTTTACCGTTTTGGCGGTAGGGGTGGCAAAGGCTGTAATTGCCGTCTTTTGCCTCATAACGTATTTCATTTGTTTGTCCGGCAAATATTCTTTGCAAGTATTCACGCTCGCTCAGATTTGGTGCATAAAGATATTGCGTTTTGCTGATTGTTTCTTTATTGCCATTCCGAGTAACGACAAAACCATTATCATCGCCTACTCCCTGAGTATCGGGGGCTTGCTCATCAATCCCGCTTAAATGGGAATCAGCTGAGAAAGCCAAATAAACCTGTTTATTACCGATCGTATCCGGCACAATCACCGTAGCCGCTTTAAAAGCAGAATCTTCCTTCGACATCAGCTCCAGGATTAACGCCGCTTTTTTGATGTACACCGAGTCAAAACGATAATCTGCCAAGGCTTTGATTTGCGACGGATTGTCCTTGACGATGCGCTCTAGCGATTGAGTTAAAATCTGACGTTTTTTCTGGACAGTCAGATAATTTCCGCCAAATAGCAAAGCGGCCAAAACAGGAAATACGGCCAACAACAAATATAAGGTTTTCCGGCCGCCTTTGCTTTCTTCCTCTTGTCCTCGCTCAGCAATACGGGTCAAATTCAGCATGATGTTCAATATCAAGGCACCCGCCATCACGGCAAAAATCCCCAAAATACTCATCAGGAAAATTTCCGTAATATATTCGCGGAATACCTTAAGCCCGAAAACATTGGATAAAATCAGAACAAATACCCAGTACACCAGCAGCACGACTGCCACCATACCGACGATATTCGTTGCCTTAACCAATTTCTTTGCGTTCATACTCTCAAATCTTGTTCAGACGGCCTATCTGTTCTGATTAATCAGCGGATACGGATTCACCGCGCCGCTGGGCAGATACACGCCGTAATGCAGGTGGGCCGGTGTGGTTCTGGCATTGCCGGTTTTACCGACATAGCCGATGACCTGCCCTTCTTTTACTCGCTCATACAGGCGGATACGGGCAAATTTATTCAGGTGGGCATAGTAATGCCAAGCACCCGGCCCTTGAATACCGATGACTTTGCCACCCAATCGGTTGCGCCCGATTTTGGTGACGATGCCGGGCGTGGTACTGCGTATCGGCGTGTTTTTCTTAGCAAAAATATCCACACCTTCATGTCTGCGCCCCTGGCTGCGCGCCGCACCCCAAGTGTCGTCAAAACGCTTGCCTTTAACGGGATTCGGCAGGCTTTGCTCGGCTGGAGGCTGTTGCGCCCTCAATTGTTCGATTTCGGCACTGGGGCGCGGAAGTTGTTTGGTGGCACAGCCTGCGAATAAAACTACGGCTGCACTGATTAATAAGGTTTTTGTCGGCATTTTCAGCATCAAATCGGTCTCCTTGTTGTTCAGACGGCCTTGTTAAAAAGTCTTCTGGAACAAACAACTGTGATGGGTTTAATGGCTGACGTGCCGTAATGCGTGTGTCGTTTTGCTTTTGTTTTGTATGGTTAAATCTTTTTCAGACGACCTTAAGGTTTCGGGCCGTCTGAACATTTGTGATATGGTCTATCCGCGCTCTGCCAATGCTTTTTCTGCGGTTTCAAAATCGGAGAAATGGTGTTTCACGCCTTGTACATCCTGATAGTTTTCATGTCCTTTACCGGCAATCAGAATGATGTCGTTCGCGGCAGCCTGCTCAACCGCATAACGGATGGCAACGGCACGATCAACTTCGACGCGTTCAGGATTAGGGACGGCAGGCAAAATATCGTTGATGATGTCTTGCGGATTTTCCAAACGTGGGTTATCGCTGGTAACCACTACTTTATCGGCACCCTGAACTGCTGCCGCACCCATCAATGGGCGTTTGCCGCGGTCTCGGTTGCCGCCGCAGCCGAATACGCACCATAAGGCCGCGCCCTGCGGTTTGATTTCCTGCAAAGTGGAGAGTGCTTTTTCCAGTGCATCGGGTGTGTGGGCATAATCGACAACGACCAAGGGCTTGCCGCTGTTCATAATGCAGTCCATGCGGCCTGAGGCGGGACGGATTTTTGCCAGTACAGCCAATACTTTATCCAGCGGATAACCGTTGGCACACAACAAGGCGATGCAGGCGGCGAGATTTTGCGCGTTGAACCGTCCGAGCAGACGGGTGCGGCATTTTCCTTCGCCCCATGGGGTTTGGAATACGGCTTCCATGCCGTCTGAAGAGGCGGTGAAATTGGTAATGCGGATGTCGGCGTGTTCGCTGAAACCATAGCTGTAAACGGCTAAATCGAGACAGTCTTTTTTCAGACGGCCTGCGAGTTCTGCACCGTATCCGTCATCGACATTGATGATGGCGTGTTGCAGGCCATGCCAGTAAAACAGACGCGACTTGATGGCGCCGTAGGCTTCCATCGTGCCGTGGTAGTCGAGGTGGTCACGGGTGAGGTTGGTGAAGATTGCGCTACAGAATGGCACGCCGTTGACACGCGATTGGTCAAGGCCGTGGCTGGAGACTTCCATCGCGGCGGCTGTTGCGCCTTGTTGACGGAAGCGGTAGAGCAGGGTTTGGACATCGACAGGGGCGGGGGTGGTGTGCGTGGTTTCTTCCAATGCACCCCAAAAGCCGTTGCCGACCGTACCGATAATGGTGGTTTTTTCGCCCAGAAGATCGGCGGCTTGCGCCAGCCATTGTGTGATGGAGGTTTTGCCGTTGGTACCGGTTACGCCCCAGACTTTGAGGCCGTCTGAAACGTTGCCGTAAACTTGTGCTGCCAACATGCCGGCACGGTGTTTCAAATCTTTGATGCCTTGATTGGGGACTTTCCATTCGGGATTCCACGCAAATTTTCCGTCATCATCCCAAAAAACAAAGGTTGCGCCGTTGGCAATGGCAGCAGGAATATAGCTGCGGCCGTCTGTATATTCGCCCTGACAGGCAACGAAAATGTCACCCTGCTTAATTTGTCGGCTGTCTGAATGCAACAAACGCCCTGCTGCGTTTTCACACAGCAGAGGCGGAAAGTTGGTTTCAGCCAAGGGGGTTAACTTGCTGAACATAAACAATATCTCTTTGATTGTTTGGATTATGACGGTACTTTGACGGTAGCGGTATTACTTAAAGGCTTGGTCGGGGAAACGCCCAAGATGTTCAAGCTTCCGCTCATGACTTCTTTGAATACGGGACCGGCAACCACGCCGCCGTAATAGCCGTTGGCAGTCGGTTCGTCGATGGTAACGGCCACAATCACGCGTGGATTTTTAGCCGGAGCAAAACCGATGAACGTACCGACGTGTTTGTTGTCCACATAGCGGCCATTGACCAGTTTACGCGCCGTACCGGTTTTCGCACCGACGTCAAAACCATCTACAGCACCAGCAGTACCGGTACCGCCGGCTTCAGTAACGGAAACCATCAACTCGCGCACTTTTTTCGCAGTAGAGGCTTTGATGACGCGCTTGCCTTTAGGGGCAACCGCTTGTTTTTCAAAGCTGACCGGCAACAATTCGCCGTCATGGGTCAAGACAGTATAGGCACGCGCCAATTGCAACAGGCTTAATTGCAAGCCATAACCGAAAGACATGGTTGCCTGTTCGATTTTTTGCCATCTGCGCCAGCTTCTCAACAAACCTGCAGTCTCACCAGGAAAGCCTGAATGCATGCGCACGCCCACACCCAAATCATGATAGAAATCGTACATTTCTTTAGGCGTAAACATGGCAGAAAGTTTACTGGTACCAACGTTGGAAGATTTTTGCATAATGCCGCGCACATCCAAAGTAGGATAAACGTGGGTGTCTTGTACGGTAGCCGGACCGATTTTGTAAGGCAGGGTATTGAATGTATCGGTTGCATCCACTTTGCCGGAATCCAATGCTTTGGCAATGGTAAACGGCTTCATGGCAGAACCAGGTTCGATCATGTCGGTTACGGCGCGGTTGCGGCGCTGTTCGCTATTGGCTTGACCCGGTTGATTTGGATCGTAAGCCGGGCTGTTGACCAACGCTAAAATCTCGCCGGTTTGCGCATCCAATACCACAACCGTACCCGCTTTGGCCTTGTGATAAGCCACAGCTTTGTTCAACTCCTCATAAGCCAGCGTCTGAATGCGCTGATCCAAAGACAAAATCATGTCTTGGCCGTTTTTAGGCACGCTGTTGCGCGGAGAGTCGAGGCTGTCTACGATGTTGCCTTTATTGTCGCGCAATACGACTTTCGCGCCATCTTCACCGCGCAGGCTGTCTTCACGTGAAAGCTCCAAGCCCTCCTGACCTTTGCCGTCGATATTGGTAAAACCGATAACGTGCGCAAACAGATTGCCCATCGGGTAATGGCGTTTCAATTCTTTTTGGAAGGCGATGCCTTTAATGCCCAATGCTTTGATTTCTTCCGCTTTTTCGTAGCTGAGTTGACGTTTCAGATAGATAAAGCCTTTGTCTTTTTTAGACAATTTATTTTTCAAAACTTCAACAGGCACATCGGCAATGGCAGACAGTTTCTCCAACTGCTCGTCAGTCGGCATTTCCTCCATACCGGAAGGCATGGCATACAATGATTCGGTAGGCGCGCTCAAAGCCAATGTAGCACCATTACGGTCGGTAATCATACCGCGTGATGCAGGCAGCGGAAGCGTACGCACAAAACGTTGGTCGCCCTGATTTTTCAAAAACTCATGCTGACTGGTTTGCAGATAAACCCCGCGCACCAACAGACCGGTAAATGCCAGCGCAACGGCACCCAGCACCAAACCGATACGTCCGTTACTTGTCAGCGGTTTTTTTGTTTTTGTGGTTCCAGACAGCATTTGAGGTTTATATTCGTTCTTAATTAACATGTTGGACTTCTCATGACTTAGCTGCTCAGTGAGCTATTAATTCCCGTAAACACCTTGAAAACAAGGCTATATTCTTATTTTTTGCGTTCCAGCATAGCCGTATTATGCGCACCCGGCGGAAGCAGATGTTGCTTTTCGGCCGCCACTTTAATCAGTTTGTGGTTGGCCAATCTTGCCTGCTCCAATTTCAAGCGCGCGTAATCCTGTTCCAACTGAATTTCCCGCTTTTGTGCCTTATCCAACTCGATAAAGTGCAAGCGCGACTGGTTTTGCTTAAACACTACGGCAAAGGCCGAAACCGTCACCAAAACCAGTAATAAAATATTCAACTTACCCATTTCAAACTTTCAGACGGCCTGCCAACAGAAACATCCCTTGCGACAATGCCGAAACGCTTCCCTAGTCAACAACCGAAAATTCGCCGCTGCTGCGCTCCGCCACACGCAAAACCGCACTGCGCGCACGCGGATTGGCTTCAGTCTCTGCCGAACCCGGTTTGATTGCTTTGCCCACAGCCTTCAAAGGCGGCTGAGGCAAATCCGCTTCCTTGACCACTGCCCAACGGGGCAAAGGCGCATGTTGCGAATATTTTTTAATAAACTGCTTCACAATTCTGTCTTCCAAAGAATGGAACGCAATGACGGCCAAGCGTCCACCCTCTTTCAGACGGCCTGCAACCTGCGGCAAAACTGCCTCTACCTCTTCGAGCTCACGGTTAATAAAGATGCGAACTGCTTGGAAGGTGCGCGTTGCAGGGTCTTGTCCGCGCTCACGAGTACGGACGTTTTGCGCCACAAGCTGCGCCAGCTTGCGGGTTGTATCGATGGGACTTTCCTCCCGTTGCGCAACAATGGCGCGCGCAATCTGGCGACTAAACCGCTCTTCACCATAATTCTTAATAACCTCGTGTAAATCCTGTTCGGATGCGGTTGCAATCCATTCCGCCGCAGACATCCCGCGGGTCGGATCCATCCGCATATCCAACGGCGCATCAAAGCGGAAACTGAATCCGCGGCTGCCATCGTCAATTTGCGGCGACGAAATCCCCAAATCAAAAAGCGCACCGTCAATCTTATCGATGCCCAATTCATCCAAGGCCGTCTGAAATGTCTCAAAACCATTGTGTACGACACTGACACGTTTATCTTGCGCCGCCAGCTCATTGGCTACCGCAATCGCCTCAGGGTCTTTGTCAAAAACAACCAAACGCCCCTGCTCACCCAAGCGCGACAAAATCAGCCGGGAATGCCCTCCCCTGCCGAACGTACCGTCCACATAAATCCCGTCTTCACGGATTGCCAACGCATCCACCGCCTCATGCAACAAGACAGTAACATGCTGATAATTTTCAACTTTACTCACAATTGCAAATCCGTTTGACTCAATTGGAAAGCCAATTCGTCAGGATCGATATCCAAAGCCTGATTCATTTCCTCTTCCCAATGTTCGCGGCCCCACAACTCCATACGGTTTGCACGGCCAACCAAAGTAACTTCTTTTTCAAAATCCACACGTTTGCGCAGATTGGCCGGGATCAAAACACGTCCGGCGCTGTCCCACTCCAAAATCTCCGCATTGTGCAGCAGCAGATTTTGATACCGTTGCAAAGATTCATTGCCGGCTACTTTCAACTTCAGAATCTGCTCGGCTTTTTCCTCCCAAACGGGCTCCGGGTACATCAATAATTTTTTTCGGGAATCCAGGGTAACCACAATTGCAGGCGTATAACGGCGCAGCAAAATATCGCGGAATTTGGCAGGAATCGCCAACCGCCCTTTACTGTCCATACTCAATTCATGAGCACCGCCAAACACATCACACCCCAAATTCGATTAAAATAAAACAGAGTGAGATTAAAAATCCCACCTTCCTAAAATATTTCGTTTTCGCTTCAACAGGACACATTTCAGGAAAAAGTAACCACTTTCACCCACTATGCCCCACTAACCGACACTATAAGAAATTTTGGCAATCAGGTCAAATCCGTTTCTTATCTGAAATGAAACACTAAATGCTTAAAATTCAATAGTTTATATACGCAATAATGAATGACATATGGATTTTATAAGCATTTCGTTTAGCATAAAATACTAGATATAGTATAGTTTATATTATAAAAATACTATATATAGTATTTTTTTACTCAATTACCACCCATTCCGTAAGCAGCTATAATATACAAACAAATTCAAATTTTTTACATTATCTAACAGTCATGAAGCCACAACTCCCTCTCCCCTCCCCTGACGCACAAGCCTCTTCAGCACACCTGACTAAGCTCATCAAAAACGAAATTGAACAACATCGAAACTGGATACCTTTCTCCCGATTTATGGAGCTTGCTCTTTACACACCCCAATACGGCTATTACAGCGGAGGCAGCCATAAAATCGGCACGGACGGCGACTTCATTACCGCCCCCACCCTATCTCCCTTATTCGGGCAAACCCTTGCCAGACAACTTACCGAATTACTGCTGCAAACAGCAGGCAATATCTACGAATTTGGTGCAGGCACAGGCCATCTTGCCGCTACTTTGTTACAAAATCTTTCAGACGGCCTAAATCATTACTACATTATTGAGCTGTCGGCAGAGCTTGCAGAAAGACAACGTCAACATATTCTTGAGCACACATCTCCCGAAGCAGCCGCAAAAGTCATCCACCTCACCGCATTACCCGAACACTTTGACGGCATCATCATCGGCAACGAAGTATTGGATGCCATGCCGGTGGAACGCTTGATTTATCAAGATGAAGGATTTCAACAAATCGGCGTCAGCTTAGAGAATGACAAGTTAATCGAAGCCGTCAGACCATTGGCCCAAACCGAACTGATACAAACAGCCTCTTTGTACTTTCCTCCCCTCCCTTCATACACAAGCGAGCTTCACTCGGCACAATATGCCTTTATCCAAACCCTGGCCGCCAAATTGCAGCGTGGCGGCATGATATTTATCGATTACGGCTTCGATGCCGCCCAGTATTACCATCCGCAACGCAAAGAAGGCACATTTATCGGCCACTATCGCCACCACACCATCCACGACCCATTTTTCAACATCGGCCTGACCGATCTGACTGCACATGTCAATTTCACCGATATTGCACGCGCCGGCACAGAATCAGGTTTGGACTTAATCGGCTACCTGCCCCAATCTTATTTCCTGCTCAATCTCGGCATCACTGATCTGCTGGCGCAAATCGGCAGTCCGGATTCAATTGAATACATCCAAGCCGCCGCCGCAGTACAAAAACTGATCC
This sequence comes from Neisseria mucosa, assembly GCF_013267835.1. Lineage (NCBI taxonomy): Bacteria > Pseudomonadati > Pseudomonadota > Betaproteobacteria > Neisseriales > Neisseriaceae > Neisseria > Neisseria mucosa. Next base: position 2,080,656 of record NZ_CP053939.1, on the reverse strand, counting down.
ATCAGCACGAAATGGGCGAGCTTTTTAAAGTGATCGCTTTTGGCAAAGACATCGATATCGATTGGACAGGCTTCGTTCACGGCGATATTTGCCATAAACTATAACTCGACCATCTACTTTTTATTTTTTAAAAACAATAAGAAATAAAAAAAACCAAAATTAGCGCTTGCCAAATATTCAAAAAAAACTATAATAGCGACTTCACGAAACGGCGAATTAGCTCAGTCGGTTAGAGCAGAGGAATCATAATCCTTGTGTCCGGGGTTCGAATCCCTGATTCGCCACCAAATTTCGGGGGTATAGCTCAGTTGGTAGAGCGCTTGCATGGCATGCAAGAGGTCAGCGGTTCGATCCCGCTTACCTCCACCACTAAACAAAAAAGCTCTTGTTAAATACAAGAGCTTTTTTGTTTGGCTTAATTAATAACCAGATAAGACATCAGAGCTTCCCTTCAATACCTAATCAATAAAGGCCGTCTGAAACATTTCAGACGGCCTTTTATCTTTGATTACTTCACAAGCTTCAATACTTTTTTCGGTTTTCCTTCCGCAGATTCAGCTTTTTTATCTTCCGTTGCAGCAGGACTGGTAGAAGTAGGCTGATATGGTTCTACCTCGAAACCCATACCCTCTCCACTTTCACGGCCAAATATACTGACAATATGACCGACCGGAATCCAAATCTCATGCGCTACGCCGGAAAAACGCGCAGAGAAATTGACCCACTCATTGTCGATATTTAAATTATGACTGGCTGTAGGGCCAATATTTAAAACAATCTCATTGTCACGTACATACTGCATCGGAACGCGGGTATGTTCATTTACCCAAGCGACGATGTGCGGCGTTTGGTTATTATCCAAGCACCATTCATACAAAGCGCGCAACAAATACGGTTTGGTTGAAGTCGCCATAAACCCATCCTTTAGCGGCGCATGGCTTTTTCAGCCGGAGTCAATGCCTCAATGAAGGCTTCGCGTTGGAAAATACGTTCCGCGTACTTCAGCAAAGGCGCGGCAGATTTGCCCAGTTTGATGTCGTAATAGTCCAAACGCCACAGCAGCGGGGACAAAGCAACATCGATCATGGAGAAGTCATCGCCCAAAATATATTTGTTTTTAGCAAAAGACGGTGCCAGCAGGGTCAAGCCATTGCCAATGGCTTCACGCGCTTTAGCCTGTTCTTTATTGGTAGATTCAGGGTTTTCCAACACTTGCACCAAGCTGAACAGTTCTTTTTCCATACGGTATAGCACCAAACGGCCGCGACCGCGCATAACAGGATCACCCGGCATCAATTGAGGATGAGGGAAACGCTCGTCAATGTATTCGTTGATGATGTTTGATTCGTGCAAAATCAGATCACGCTCAACCAAGACCGGTACTTGGTTATACGGATTCATCAAAGCCAAGTCTTCAGGTTTATTGAACACGTCCACATCTTTGATTTCAAAATCCATGCCTTTTTCGTACAGCACAAAACGGCAACGTTGGCTGAATGGACAAGTAATACCCGAATACAAAGTCATCATAATCTTCTACTCCTGATCAATCTTTTCAGACGGCCTTAAGCCTTATAAAAATTCAGAAAGAATTATACATAATTTCAAATACTTAATCCAGAAATTTAAAATAATGCGCTGTTTACATTAAGTAATTTTTAGATTTGCATTGATTCGACATAAATTAATCAAGCAAACAAAAAAGGCAAACCTGAAACAGGTTTGCCTTTTTGATTCAAAAGAATTAATGAACGTCTTTCCAGAATTCTTTTTTCAGGAAGTACGCCAACGGCAACATTACGGCAAACAGGAATGTCAAAACCATGTAACCGATACGGTGGCGTTGCAATTGAGCAGGCTCGCCCATGTATACCAGGTAGTTTACCAAATCGCGCACATAAGCATCGTACTCTTTTTGGATTACTTTACCATTAGGCAGACGACGGCTGTGCAGACCGGTAGATTCCCAATACAGTTTAGGAGTCAGGTTGCCGTGCTCGTCTTTAATCATAACGGGCTGACCTTTGGCATCCAACTCAACGGCTTGAACACCTTGTTGCTCCCACAATGGGTGAGGCATACTCGCGCCGGCCAAAACGGTATTATTCCAACCGGTCGGACGAGTTGGGTCTTTATAGAAGCCGCGCATATAAGCGTACAGGTAGTCCGCACCTTTAGAACGGGCAATCAAGGTCAAATCCGGCGGAGGCGCGCCCAACCATTTAGAAGCATCTTTCGGATCCATTGCCGCTACCATGACATCGCCAACATTGTCTGTTGTGAACATCAGGTTTTTCTTGATTTCATCTTCAGTCAAACCGATGTCTTTCAGACGGTTGAAGCGCATACCGCTTGCAGAGTGGCAAGACAAACAGTAGTTTGTAAAGATTTGCGCACCGTGCTGCAGGCTGACTTGGTCACGCAGGTCGATATCGACTTTTTCATAGTTTGCATGGCCGCCGCTGGCGACGGCTGCACTCATAGGCACTGCCAGCAATAAGGCAGCAAACCAGTTTTTCAGAGTTTGTTTCATTTTCGCTGCCCTCATCAGATATTGGTTGCAAACAAGTAAGCACCAACAACGGTAATACCGACGTAAACAAAGAACATAATTTTTTGTTTAGTAGTGCTCATGGTTACGCGTTCAGGAACTGGTTTGTTGGTATCCAGTTTGGTATAGAACGGCATACCCAGGAAGAATGCAAAGTAGACGAAAGACAGGATACGTGCAACCAAAGTACGAGTATCAGTTGCTACCATTGCACCCAAAATACCCAAACCGATGAAGGCAATGATGAACAGAACCAACGCAGTTTTGAAGATTGGGCCACGATAGCGGACAGATTTAACTTCGCCTTTATCCAACCAAGGCAACAAGGCAATCAGGACAACTGCTGCACCCATACCGATTACGCCCCATACCTGAGTACCGGCAAAGGAAGGAATCGCACGCAGAATTGCGTAGAATGGAGTGAAGTACCATACCGGCGCAATGTGCGGAGGTGTTTTCAGTGCATTCGCTGCATCAAAGTTCGGCGCTTCGAGGAAGTAGCCGCCGCCCTCAGGCGCAAAGAACAATACAGAACAGAAGACAATCAGGAATACAACGACACCCAAGATGTCTTTAACGGTGTAGTAAGGATGGAATGGGATACCATCGCGTGGAATACCGTTTTCGTCTTTGTTTTTCTTGATTTCAACGCCATCAGGGTTGTTAGAACCCACTTCATGCAGGGCGATGATGTGAGCCACAACCAAGCCGAGCAATACCAAAGGTACAGCGATAACGTGCAGGGCGAAGAAGCGGTTCAGAGTAACGTCGGAAACGTTGAAGTCACCGCGAATCCAAGTGGACAAATCAGGACCGATAACAGGGATGGCGGAGAACAGGTTAATAATTACCTGCGCACCCCAGAAGGACATTTGACCCCAAGGCAACAGGTAACCCATAAAGGCTTCTGCCATCAATGCCAAGAAAATCAGGGACCCGAAAATCCACACCAATTCGCGGGGTTTTTTGTACGAACCGTAAATCAGGCCGCGGAACATGTGCAGATAAACGACGATGAAGAAGAAAGATGCGCCTGTGGAGTGCATGTAGCGGATAATCCAGCCGCCGGACACGTCGCGCATGATGTACTCTACTGCGGTAAAGGCAGCAGGCAGATGGTAAGCGTTCAGGTTGCCGTCCGGTTTGTAGTTCATGGTCAGGAAAATACCGCTGACGATTTGAATCACAAGGACAAGCAGGGCCAAAGAGCCGAAGTAATACCAGAAATTGAAGTTCTTCGGCGCATAGTATTGAGCCAAATGCTCATTCCACATTTTAGACAGAGGGAAGCGAGCGTCCATCCAGCCTAACAATGCTTTTGCTTTGCTATTGGTTTGGTTTGCCATAATTATCGTTCCTTATTTTTAGTCTTCGCCCACCAAAACAGTTGTATCGCTCAGATATTTGTAAGGCGGTACAACCAAGTTGGTCGGTGCAGGAACACCTTTGTATACGCGGCCTGCCATGTCGAATTTCGAACCGTGGCACGGGCAGAAGAAGCCGCCTTTCCAGTCTGCGCCCAAATCCGCAGGGGCAACGTCGGGACGGTAAGTCGGAGAGCAACCCAGGTGGGTACAGATACCGATAGCGACGAGGAGGTTCGGCTTGATCGAACGGTGCTCGTTTTTAGCATATTCCGGTTGCTGATCCACTTCGGAATTAGGATCCGTAACTGAGCCATCCAAACTTTTCAAGTCTTTGAGCTGTTGATCTGTGCGGTTGACCAGCCAAATCGGTTTACCCTGCCATTCGGCAGTCAGCATTTGGCCTGCTTCGATTTTGCTGACATCTACTTCGACAGCAGCACCGGCAGCCTTAGCTTTCTCCGATGGGAAGAAGCTGGCCACGAAAGGCGTAGCTACGCCCAGAGCCGCCACACCGCCTGCACCGCATGTAGCCAGTGTCAGGAAACGGCGGCGGCCGTTGTTGATTTCTTGATTATCCATTATTCAGTCGTCCTAAAATTTTGGGAATACCGAGCCATTAAACAGCGTAATTCTACCTAGTTTGTTGTAATACTCAAAGCATTATTTAAAATAAGGTAAAGTTTTATGATATTGCTCAATACTCAAGCAGGATTGTTTTCATCAAAGTGAACCACTTCGATACCGAATTTTTCTGCCACGGCATCGCCTAAGGCGCGGACGCCGTAACGTTCTGTCGCATGGTGTCCGGCGCTGATAAACGCCACACCCGTTTCATTGGCAAGATGATATTGCGCTTCGGAAATTTCACCGGTCAGATACGCATCGACACCTTCGTCTGCGGCCGTCTGAAAAAATCCCTGCGCACCGCCGCTACACCAGGCAATGCGTTTGATTTCGCGTTCAAGATCGCCGATAACGGTCGGCTTGCGGTCAAATACCGCCTCGATGCGTTCAGACAATTGCGCCAGCGTTTGCGTGGTTTTCAGACGGCCTGTATTCAACAGGTTTTGCTCGCCGAATTGTTTTTCGAGCACCCAATCGAGTTTCTCGGCCAACTGCGCGTTATTGCCTAGTTGAGGGTGTGCGTCCAGCGGCAGGTGGTAGCCCGCCATATTGATTTGGTGTTGCAGCAAGGTTTCAATGCGTGCTTTTTTCCAACCGGTAATCGTGACAGGCTCGCTTTTCCAAAACATACCGTGGTGAACCAAAAGCAGATCCGCCCCCTGCTCTACGGCAAAATCGATTGCTGCTTTGCTGGCGGTAACCGAAGTGGCGATTTTGGCAATTTCTTCTTTGCCTTCGACCTGCAAGCCGTTGGGCGCATAGTCCTTAAACAGCCCGACCTGCAATGTCTCATCGCACCAAGCCAGAATTTCGCGGCGTAAAGCCATATTCCGCTCCTTATATCTATCTTCAAAAACAGCTTCGCATTCTAACCGCAAAATCTGTTTATGCCTCAAATTCTTACATTCCGATTTCAGCAATCATTCCCAACATTAATCATTTGCACATCATCATGAATTATTTTAATATACGCCACCTTACCCACAGGCCGTCTGAAAACACATGGACTCTATTATCGAATTGCGTCATCTCAAAACCTTGCTGGCTTTAGAAGAAACCGGCAGCGTTTCCCTTGCCGCCAAACGGGTTTTCCTGACCCAATCCGCCCTGTCGCACCAAATCCGCGCCTTGGAAAATTATTACGAAACGCCGTTGTTTGAACGCAAATCCACTCCTTTGCGCTTCACTCCGGCCGGTATGCGCCTGTTGCAACTGGCGCGCGAACTGTTGCCGCAGGTTGCCGCCGCCGAACGTGATTTAGTGCGGATTATCGAAGGCGAAGCCGGCGAACTCAGACTTGCCGTCGAATGCCACACCTGCTTTGATTGGCTGATGCCTGCCATGGGAGAGTTCCGCCCCTTATGGCCGCAAGTTGAATTGGACATCGTTTCCGGTTTCCAAGCCGATCCGGTCGGGCTGCTGCTGCAACACCGCGCCGATCTTGCCATCGTTTCCGAAGCCGAGCCGCTCAACGGCATCAGCTACCGCCCTCTGTTTGCCTATGAAATGGTCGGCATCTGCGCAGAAGACCACCCGCTTGCCGACAAAGACGTTTGGGAAGCCGAAGATTTCATCGACGAAACCCTGATTACTTATCCCGTCCCCGACGAAATGCTGGATTTGCCCAAAAAAGTACTGCTGCCCAAAGGCATTAATCCGCCGCGCCGCCACAGCGAGCTGACCATTGCCATTATTCAGCTGGTTGCCAGCAAACGCGGCATCGCCGCCCTGCCCTACTGGACGGTCATGCCGTATTTGGAAAAAGGCTACGTCGTTCATCGAAAAATCACTTCAGACGGCCTGCAAAGCAAACTTTATGCCGCCATTCGTACGGAAGACGCCAACAAAGGCTATCTGGACAACTTCTGCCAAATCACGCATGACCGCTGTTTTGCCGACTTGCCGGGTTTGAGCGAATTGGAAATGTAAACTTGAAACAATCAAAAGGCCGTCTAAACAATTTTCAGACGGCCTTTTCAATACACAAAAATTTCACTGCTTCTCTTCAGATTCATCCGAACCCAAACATGCCGACAAATCGATTTCAGACGGCCATGTTTTATCGGGAGCAACCCGAATATCGAAATGCTCGCCACGATAGTCGAAAACCAAACGCCAAGCGTGCAGAAACAGATGTTCCGCCTCATCGCCGCCATACAGCGTATCGCCCAAAATCGGACTGCCTATGCTTTTCATGGCCACGCGCAGCTGATGGGTTTTGCCGGTAAACGGTTGCAACACAAACAGGCGCAAACCGGGCTTCAGGCTTTGGCTGCTGAAACGGGTAACGGCAAAATTATCCTCGTCACGCGTCAGCTTCCATGTACCGCGCCGCGAACGCGCCATACCGCCTTTCACCCAGCCCTGCTTCTTCGCCGGCTTGTGCGTACCGAGTGCCAAATAAGTTTTACGCATGGTTTTCTCGGCAAACTGCGTCGATAAAGCCGCCGCGCTGTCGCGGTTGAGCGCAAGCAGTAACAGGCCGCTGGTGGCTTTGTCCAAACGGTGAACCAGCCACACGCGTTCAACGCCGAGCTTCTGCGCCAGCGATGCGGTCAGGCAAACCTCCCCTTCCGATTCGCTGTGCACCGATACCCCGCAAGGCTTATTAATGACCACAAAGTCTTTGTGTTCAAAAACAATGTCCCACATTTCAGACGGCCTTCAACACGATACCATCGCCCAGCAGGGTCAAAATACCCAGCAGACAGAACAAGATACATGCGGCAATACGCACTGCTTTGGCCGGAATTTTGCGCATCAGCATTTCGCCCAAATACACGGCAGGCACGGAAGCAATCATCAAACCGGCGATACTGCCGACCACGACGAGCAGGATAGATTGGTATTTTGCCGCCAAAAGAACCGTCGCAATCTGCGTTTTATCGCCAATTTCCGCCAAGAAAAACAGGACGACCGTCGCCGTAAATGCGCCGTATTTCAGCCACTTGCTGTCAGGGTCTTCATCTTTATCCGGCAACAGCAGCCATAATCCGACCGCAATAAAGCTGCCGCCGACCACCCATTTCATGACTTCGGGCGAAATAGCGGATGCCAGCCAGACACCGAGTGCGGCTGAAACAAGATGGTTCAACAGGGTTGCAATAAAGATACCGGCAACAATCGCGTTCTTGTGGGCAAAACGTGCTGCCAAAAAGAGCGCCAGCAATTGCGTTTTATCGCCGATTTCGGCAATGGCAACGCCCAGCGTCGAGGAGAAAAAAGCTTCCATGATTTAAGATACTCAACCGAAAAGCGGGCAAACAAAAAGCGCTGTGCATACCGCCCGCAAGGGTATGGACAACGCTTACGTCTTGCCTGTCTTCCGATAAAGCAGAGAAGATACCGCTGCCACGGCCGCACAAGCCGATTATGTTGACAACGGTTTCGGCATTGCGCCGAATGGCTACTCCCGTAAGAGTGAAGCGCGAATTGTAAGGCAAACCATGGCTTGAAGCAACAAAAAGAAAACAAAAGGCCGTCTGAAACCTCATTCAAGCAGGTTTCAGACGGCCTTTTTCACAGCGATTAATTATCGGAGAACAAATCACCTACTTTCTCGCCTACTTTTTCCCAAAACGATTTCTTGCGCGGGGTTTGGCTGAGATTAAGACCGGAGGAGATTTTTTCAAATTCTTCCAACAACTCTTTCTGACGGTCGGTCAGGTTAACCGGTGTTTCAACCAAAATGTGGCAGTACAAATCGCCGGTCGAGCTGGAACGCAGGGACTTGATGCCTTTGCCTTTCACGCGCATACGGCGGCCGGTTTGCGTTTCTTTCGGAATGTGCAGTTTGACTTTGCCGTCCAAAGTCGGCACTTCGACTTCACCGCCCAATGCGGCAATGGCAAAGCTGATCGGCAACTCGCAATGCAAGTCCAAGCCATTGCGCTCGAAGATTTTGTGCTGTCTTACGCGGACATTGACGTACAAATCGCCTGCCGGCGCGCCGTGTTGACCCGGCTCGCCCTCGCCGCTCAAGCGGATGCGTTGACCGTCGTCGATACCGGCCGGAATGTTGACTTCAACCGTTTTGCTGGTTTTGGTGCGGCCTTCGCCACGGCATTTGACGCAAGGATCTTTGATTTCTTTGCCTGTACCGTGACAAGTCGGACAAGTCTGCTGCATTTGGAAAATGGCTTGGCGGACATGTACCGTGCCTGAGCCGTGACAGGTCGAACAAGTCGATGCGGATGTACCCGGTTTGGCACCTGAGCCGTGGCAGACATCACATTCTTCGTAAGTCGGAATATTGATGCGTTTTTTCACGCCTTTGGCGGCTTCTTCAAGCGAAATTTCTATGCCGACCTGCAAGTCCGCGCCGCTGTAATCCGGCTGGCGGCCGCCGGCACCGCCGCCGAACATTTGGCTGAAAATATCGGAAAAATCGAAGCCTTGCGCACCACCGAATCCGCCTTGGCCGCCGAAACCGCCAAAGCCACCGAATCCGCCCGCACCTGCACCCTGTTCAAACGCGGCATGGCCGTATTGGTCGTACATGGTACGTTTTTCCTTGTCAGACAAGGTGTCGTAAGCTTTTTGGACTTCTTTAAATTTTTCTTCCGCTTCTTTGTTGTCAGGATTGCGGTCGGGATGGTATTTCATTGCCAGCTTGCGGTAGGCTTTTTTGATTTCATCGTCGCTAGCGCTGCGGGCAACACCAAGGGTTTCGTAAAAATCTTTATTGCTCATAATTTTGATAGTGTTAAGAATGAATTCAAACTGGGTGGGATATGTGGGCGAGTATCAAAAACTCAAGTCAGTATTTTCAAGGCCGTCTGAAATTGTGCTTTTCCGACATCCAAACATTCAGACGGCCTTTGTCAAACCGACAGGCCCGACAACCTGCTATAATCCCATCTTTATTTTTTCCAACGTTTTCAAGCGAAAAACAGAATGACCATGCAAGAACATTACCAACCCGCCGCCATCGAGCCTGCGGCGCAGAAAAAATGGGACGACGAGCGTATTTTCAACGTCTCCGAAGACGCCTCCAAACCCAAATACTACTGCCTCTCCATGTTCCCCTACCCCAGCGGCAAGCTGCACATGGGGCATGTGCGCAACTACACCATCGGCGACGTATTGAGCCGCTTCAAACGCTTAAACGGCTTCAACGTCATGCAGCCTATGGGTTGGGACGCGTTCGGCATGCCGGCGGAAAACGCGGCGATGAAAAACAACGTCGCCCCCGCCGCTTGGACGTACGACAACATCGAATACATGAAAACCCAGCTCAAAAGCCTGGGTTTTGCGATTGACTGGGAGCGCGAAGTCGCCACCTGCAAACCCGAATACTACCGCTGGGAACAATGGCTGTTTACCAAGCTGTTTGAAAAAGGTATCGTCTATCGCAAAAACGGCACGGTAAACTGGGATCCGGTCGACCAAACCGTCCTTGCCAACGAGCAAGTCATCGACGGACGCGGCTGGCGTTCGGGCGCGTTGATCGAAAAACGCGAAATCCCGATGTATTACTTCAAAATCACGGATTACGCCGAAGAGCTGCTCAACGATTTGGACAAGCTGGAACACTGGCCGGAACAAGTTAAAACCATGCAGCGCAACTGGATCGGCAAATCACGCGGCATGACCGTGCGCTTCGCCGTTTCAGACGACAGCAAACAAGGCTTGGAAGGCGATTACGCGAAATTCCTGCAAGTTTATACCACCCGCCCCGACACGCTGATGGGCGCGACTTATGTTGCCGTTGCCGCCGAGCATCCGCTGGCAACCGCCGCAGCCGCCGACAAACCCGAATTGCAGGCATTTATCGCCGAATGCAAAGCCGGCTCCGTTGCCGAAGCCGACATGGCGACGATGGAGAAAAAAGGCGTGCCGACCGGCCGCTACGTCGTCAACCCGCTCAACGGCGACAAGCTGGAAGTGTGGATTGCCAACTATGTATTGTGGGGCTACGGCGACGGCGCAGTGATGGCGGTTCCGGCGCACGACGAACGCGATTTCGAGTTCGCGTGCAAATATGGTTTGCCAATTAAATGGGTTGTCAGCAATAAAGTGATTGATGACGCGGTAGCACGATTACAAAAAATTGCGGCTAAAAATAACTTACCGTTTGATATTGAATATATTTTTGATTATTCAAAGAATCCAACGCAACGTTTTGTAGATAGAGTAGTAGAACAAGTCAATAAGGCAGGCCTTGACGATGAACCGTATTTGAGTGAAATCTTCGGGGCATTGGAAACCATCAGATTAAATTGGAATATGCAGTTCCAAAACAATGAAGATAACTTCCTAGTAAACAGCAACGAATTCAACGGCATGAATTTTCAGACGGCCTTCGACGCCATCGCCGCCAAGCTGCAAAGCCAAAACGCAGGCGAACCGAAAACCCAATACCGCCTGCGCGACTGGGGTATTTCGCGCCAACGCTACTGGGGTTGCCCGATTCCCATCGTCCATTGCGAAAAATGCGGCGACGTCCCCGTCCCCGCCGACCAACTGCCCGTCGTTTTGCCTGAAAACGTCGTACCCGACGGCATGGGTTCGCCGCTGGCAAAAATGCCCGAGTTTTACGAAACCACCTGCCCATGCTGCGGCGGCGCGGCGAAACGCGAAACCGACACCATGGACACCTTCATGGAATCGAGCTGGTATTTCTTCCGCTACATGTCGCCCAAGTTCGCAGAAGGCATGGTATCGGCAGAAGCCGCGAAATACTGGGGCTCGGTCGACCAATACATCGGCGGTATCGAACACGCGATTTTGCACCTCTTATACGCGCGCTTCTTCACCAAACTGATGCGCGACGAAGGCTTGGTTAATGTTGACGAACCGTTTGAACGCCTGCTGACTCAAGGCATGGTCGTCTGCGAAACCTACTACCGTGAAAACGACAAAGGCGGCAAAGACTGGATCAACCCTGCCGATGTCGAGCTGACCTTTGACGACAAAGGCCGCCCCGTTTCCGCCGTCCTCAAAGCCGACGGCCTGCCCGTCGTCATCAGCGGCACGGAAAAAATGTCCAAGTCCAAAAACAACGGCGTCGATCCGCAAGAATTGATTAACGCCTACGGCGCGGACACCGCCCGCCTGTTTATGATGTTTGCCGCACCGCCCGAACAGTCCCTCGAATGGAGCGACAGCGGCGTCGAAGGCGCACACCGCTTCCTGCGCCGCCTGTGGCGTACCGTTTACGAATACCTGAAACAAGGCGGCGCGGTCAAAGCGTTTGCAGGCAACCAAGACGGTTTGTCTAAAGAACTAAAAGACCTGCGCCACAAACTGCACGCCACCACCGCCAAAGTCAGCGACGACTACGGCCGCCGCCAGCAGTTCAACACCGCCATCGCCGCCGTGATGGAATTGCTCAACCAATACGACAAAACCGACACCGGCAGCGAACAAGGCCGCACCGTCGCCCAAGAAGTATTGGAAGCCGTCGTACGCCTGCTGTGGCCCATCGTGCCGCACATCTGCGAAACCCTGTGGAGCGAATTGAACGGCGCGAAACTGTGGGAAGCAGGCTGGCCGACAGTCGATGAAGCCGCTTTGGTCAAATCCGAAATCGAAGTGATGGTTCAAGTCAACGGCAAACTGCGCGGCAAAATCACCGTCGCCGCCGACGCCTCCAAAGCCGACCTCGAAGCCGCCGCCCTTGCCAACGAAGGCGCGGTGAAATTCATGGAAGGCAAGCCAGCCAAGAAAATCATCGTCGTTCCCGGACGTTTGGTAAATATCGTCGTCTAAACCGCTTTTAAGGTTTAGCCATACGGATAAAGGCCGTCTGAAACCCTATATTCAGGTTTCAGACGGTCTTTTTATCTACCCGATTTTATTCGCCGTAATAGGCTTTGGTCAGGATTTCTTCCATATCGGCGACCAATGCCAGACGCGGGTTGGCCGGGGTGCATTGGTCTTCAAAAGACATCATGGCCAGCTCTTTTCTGCCGTCGAGGAAGGTTTTCTCATCGATGCCCTGCTCTTTAAACGACATTTTGATGCCGACGTTGACCGCCAGTTCGTGGCAGGCGCGGGCGAAGGATTCGACGCCTTCTGCCGGTGTGCTGCATGGCAGGCCTAAAGTACGGGCGATTTCCTGATATTTCAGGTCGGCTTTGTAGTAGTTGTACTTCGGCCAAGTGGCGGTTTTCTGCGGACGCGTGCCGTTGTAGCGGATGACGTGAGGCAGCAGGATGGCGTTGGCACGGCCGTGCGGAACGTGATATTTGCCGCCGATTTTGTGTGCCATCGAGTGGTTGATGCCCAAGAACGCATTGGCAAACGCCATGCCTGCGATGGTGGAGGCGTTGTGCATATGCTCGCGCGCTTCCGGATCGGCCGCACCATGTTTGTAGGAGCGTTCGAGGTATTGGAACACGAGCTTGATGGCTTGCAGGGCGAGGCCGTCTGTAAAGTCGTTGGCCAGTACGGAAACGTATGCTTCGACGGCGTGGGTCAGTACGTCCAAACCGGTATCGGCGGTTACGCTTGCCGGTACGGTCATGGTAAACGCAGGATCGACAATCGAAATGGTCGGGGTCAGCGAGTAGTCGGCAATCGGATATTTTTTGTCGCCGTCGCTGATGACGGTAAACGGAGTCACTTCGGAGCCGGTACCCGATGTAGTAGGAATGCCGATGAATTTGGCTTTGCGGCCCAATTCGGGGAAGCGGAAGGCGCGTTTGCGGATGTCCATGAATTTTTGCACCAAGTCTTCAAAATCGACTTGCGGCTGTTCGTAGAAGAGCCACATGGCTTTGGCCGCGTCCATCGGCGAGCCGCCGCCCAGCGCAATGATGGTGTCGGGCTGGAAGCTGCGCATCAAATCCGTGCCTTTATAGACGGTTTGGACGCTCGGATCGGCTTCGACATCGGTAAACAGCTGGATGGTCACTTTGTTTTTGCGTTGGTGGAGCTGGTAGGTGATTTTATCGACAAAGCCCAGATCAACCATCGAACGGTCGGTCACAATCATGACTTTTTCGCAGTCTTTCATGTCTTGCAGATATTGGATGGAATCGCGTTCAAAATAGATTTTGGCGGGCACTTTGAACCATTGCATGTTGTTTCTCCGACGGCCTACTTTTTTGATGTTTAACAGATTGACTGCGCTGACGTTGCCGCCGACGGCGTTTTTACCGTAAGAGCCGCAACCGAGGGTCAGAGAAGGCAGGAAGGCGTTGTACACGTCGCCGATGCCGCCGAAGGTGGAAGGCGAATTCCAAATCACGCGCAGCGCTTTGACGCGGGAGCCAAACGTTTTGACCAATTCTTCGTCGGCAGTATGGATGGCGGCGGAGTGTCCCAAGCCGTCAAAGGCGACCATTTCTTCGGCGAACTTCAAGCCTTGTTCGGTCGAATCCGCCTTAATCATGGCCAAAACGGGCGAAAGTTTTTCGCGGGTCAGCGGCTCGTTGGGGCCGACTTCGCGGCATTCGGCGATGATGATGTTGGTTTTTTCAGGTACTTTAAACCCGGCCTGTTCGGCAATCCATGCCGCCGGTTTGCCCACGACGGCAGAATTGAGTTTCGCGCCGCCGCAGCTGGCGCAATTCGCCGTTACGCCGAAGATAAACTCTTCGAGCATGGCTTTTTCTTTTTTGTTGGCAAAGTACACGCCGTAGGATTTGAATTCTTCGGCCAACTCTTTGTAAATCTCTTTATCGGCAATCACCGCCTGCTCGCTGGCGCACACCATGCCGTTATCGAAAGATTTCGACATCACAATATCGTGCGCCACCTGTTTGATGTCCGCCGTTTTTTCAACATAAGCAGGTACGTTGCCCGCCCCGACGCCGAGCGCAGGTTTGCCGCAAGAATACGCGGCTTCCACCATCGCATTGCCGCCGGTCGCCAAAATCGTTGCCACGCCCGGATGCTTCATCAGCGCGGAAGTGCCTTCCATAGACGGCTTTTCAATCCACTGGATACAGTTTTCCGGCGCACCGGCCGCAATCGCCGCATCGCGCACGATACGCGCGGCATGGGCGGAACACTGCTGGGCGGACGGGTGGAACGAGAAAATAATCGGATTGCGGGTTTTCAGCGCAATGAGGGATTTGAAAATGGTGGTGGAAGTCGGATTGGTCGTCGGCACGATACCGCAAACCACGCCGACCGGATCGGCAATTTCCGTAATGCCGGTTACATCGTTTTCGCTGATGACGCCCACGGTTTTCAAATCGCGCAGGCGGCGCACGACGTTTTCGCAGGCAAACAGGTTTTTCGTCGCCTTATCCTCAAACACGCCGCGCCCTGTTTCTTCCACCGCGTGCATGGCGAGCACACCATGTTTGTCCAGCGCGGCGATAGAGGCTTTGGCAACAATAAAATCAATCTGCTCCTGATCCAGCTTAAGAAACTCATCCAACGCCCGTAAACCCTTTTCAACCAGGCTGTTTACCTCGGCTACGGCTGGGCTGACGACGTTGTCGGCTGATGCGTTCATGGTGTATCTCCTTAATAAAAGGTGGCAATAAGGTCAATAAATTTTCACTACGACAACTATAAGTAATTTAGTTACATTTTGCTTTGACCTACATCACAAACCATGATTGAACTTTTCAGACGGCCATTTTATCGTTTATTCATTTTAATTCTTTGACGTATAATATTTTTATCTACACAAAAACAAAGACGGTTATTTTTCGTCGCTTTCCTCGATAATTAAGATAAAAACAGAAAATTGATGTATTAAAATTACAAACGTAAATGAAAAAGGCCGTCTGAAAATATTTTTCAGACGGCCTTTATTTATATATGCCTTTTATTGGCTGATGTCTTCCAGCGTACGGCCTTTGGTTTCTTCACCCAATACCAAGATTACCGCCACAATCAGCAGCATAACCAGCGCAAACATCATAAAGATATTGCCGAAGCCGCCGCTGTTGCCAACCATCGCCGCCACCACCATGGGCGCGAGTATGCCGCCGACGCGGCCGATGGCGCCTGCCCAGCCGGATGCGAAGGCACGGAAGCGCAAGGGGTAGAGTTCGGGGGTGTAGGTGTACAAAACGCCCCATGCGCCCAAGTTGAAGAAGGACATCAGGCTACCCCAGACCATGACTTCGGCCGCAGTGGTGCTTTGTCCGAAAAACCATGCGCACGCGGCGCACGCGGCCAGGAAGCCTGCCAGCGTTGCTTTGCGGCCGATTCTTTCCACCAAGGCCGCGGCGGCTATATAGCCGGGCAGTTGCGCAACAATCATTACCAACACATATTCAAAGGTTTTGACCACGGTATTGCCCTGCTCGACCAGCAATTTGGGCAACCAAGTGAAAATGCCGTAATACGAAAACACGATGCCGAACCAAACCAGCCACAACATCAGCGTGCGCCGTGCAAACGGATGTTGCCAAAGTTGGAAGAAGCGGATGCGTTCGCGCGGGGCGGCCGGTGCGGCAACGGCTTCTGTCGGCGGCGTGATGCCCGATTGAATTTCCAGCGCGGATACCAAATGATGCGCTTCGTTAGTTTTGCCGCGGGAAAGCAGATAAGGCACGGATTCGGGAACGAATTTCAACACCAACGGCACATAAAACAGGGGCAAGGCGCCGAATAAAAACGCGCTGTGCCAGCCAGTTTGCGGAATAAAGAAATAAGACACCAGCGCGGCCGAGAGCCA
The DNA here is from genome assembly GCF_013267835.1 of Neisseria mucosa. Lineage (NCBI taxonomy): Bacteria > Pseudomonadati > Pseudomonadota > Betaproteobacteria > Neisseriales > Neisseriaceae > Neisseria > Neisseria mucosa. Next base: position 2,064,524 of record NZ_CP053939.1, on the reverse strand, counting down.
GCCCAAGCCCCAAAAGCTTTCCAGCAACACAATAAAACGGCCGCGTACTTTCGGCGGCGCATATTCGCTGACCAGCGACACGGCGACGGGCAGTTGGCCGCCCAAGCCGACGCCGACAAAAAAGCGGCACACCAGCAAAACCGTCAAATCAGGCGCGAGCGCGCACAAACCTGTGGCAATGCTGTACACCACCATCGTGCCGGCAAAAACGGTTTTCCGTCCGAACCTGTCCGCCAGCCAGCCGCTGAATACCGCACCCAAAGCCATGCCGACAAAGGCAATGCTGACAATCCAACCCAACTGCGCCGGAGCCAACGCCCAATCTTTGCCCAAAGCCGGCAATACAAACGACACCAAGCCTGTATCCATGGCATCAAACAGCCAACCTATGCCGACCAAAACCAGAAGTTTGTAATGAAAGCGGGAGGGCGGCAGATTGTGCAGCCGCGTCAGAATATCCATCACTTCTTTCCTTTGTTTGTGTATGATTGAATTGGGTTTTAGCAATAAATGCTTTAATTTCAGTGACAAACCTGAAACCGAAACATTGTGTCGATTTTAACATTGGTACCCTATGCAAAGAATAGGAAGCGCGTGTTTTTTGGATATTTTTATCGCCAGAACGCACGCCCTACTAAAACGCTGAATAAGGGTTCACAGCAGGCCGTCTGAAAGTTGATGGTTTGGTTTTCAGACGGCCTGCCGTTTTTTGCAAAGGCTTCCTGCTTGGGTTATGATGTTTATTTGTAATATGTAAACAGACGATTGCCTGTTTTTACATAACGGGCCGTCTGAACAACGGAGAATGATATGAATGCGGTTGTAATTGCGGTCATCATCATGCTGGCGCTGTCTTTATCGCGCGTGCATGTGGTGCTCAGCTTGGCTGTCGGCGCGTTTGTCGGCGGCTTGGTGGCCGGTATGCCTTTGGAGAATGTAACCAACGCGGCCGGCGATGTGGTGCAGCAAGGGATTATTCCTGTTTTTAACGAAGGCCTGAAAGGCGGGGCGCAAATCGCGCTGTCTTATGCCATGCTCGGCGCGTTTGCCATGGCCATCACGCATTCCGGCCTGCCGCAACAGCTCGCCGGCGTGATTATCCGCAAGCTCAACGGCGGCGAAGGCAATGCGAAAGGCGAAGGCGCGGTCAAATGGATGCTGCTGGCGATTATTTTGTGCATGGGCGTGATGAGCCAAAACGTTGTGCCGATTCATATCGCGTTTATCCCAATGATTATTCCGCCGCTGCTGTTGGTGTTCAACCGTTTGAAACTCGACCGCCGCCTGGTGGCCTGCGTGATTACGTTTGGCTTGGTAACGACTTATATGTTCCTGCCTTACGGTTTCGGCGCCATCTTCTTGAACGACATCATGTTGGGCAATATCCGCTCGGCAGGCATGGACACCGGCGGTATCAATGTGATGCACGCAATGGCGATTCCGGCTTTGGGCATGGTGTCCGGCTTGCTGCTGGCCTTCTTGCACTACCGCAAGCCGCGCATTTATCAAAACAACGCCGCCGATACGGAAGACAACCGTGAAGCGGTGCAGCAGCAAGAGCCGTCAACCTATCGCAGCTTGGTAGCGGCCGTAGCGATTGCCGTGTGTTTTGCCATTCAGCTTTTGTATGATGGTTCGCTGGTATTGGGCGCGATGTTGGGCTTTGCCGTGTTTATGATGTTGGGCGTGATGAACCGCTCCGCCGCCAGTGATGTGTTCGGCGAAGGCATCAAAATGATGGCGATGGTCGGCTTTATTATGATTGCGGCACAAGGTTTCGCCGCCGTCATGAACGCGACCGGCGACATCCAGCCTTTGGTCGAACGCAGCATGGCTTTGTTCGGAAGCAATAAAGGCATGGCCGCCTTTACCATGCTGTTTGTCGGCCTGCTGGTAACCATGGGCATCGGCTCGTCTTTCTCCACCTTGCCGATTATTACCGCAATTTATGTGCCTTTGTGCATCAGCTTGGGCTTCTCCCCAATGGCTACCGTGGCCATCGTCGGCACGGCAGGCGCGCTGGGCGATGCGGGCTCCCCCGCTTCCGACTCAACGCTCGGCCCGACCATGGGTTTGAACGCCGACGGTCAACACGACCACATCCGCGATTCGGTTATCCCGACCTTTATCCACTACAATATCCCGCTGATGGTTGCCGGCTGGATTGCCGCGATGGTGCTGTAATATGAGCGATATTCAGGAATTGGAACACCGCATCACCGAGCTGGAAATTCAGACGGCCTTGCAGGAAGACTTAATCGGCAGCTTGAACGACACCATCGCCAAGATGCAGCAGGCTTTGGATTTGCAGCAAGGCCAGCTGCGGCTGCTGTACCAACGGATGCAGGACAAAGGCGCAAACGGCGAACGCGAACCGTACAACCTGCGCGACGAGATTCCGCCGCATTATTGATAACCTAAAAAAGGGCGTGTTGGATACATGCCCTTTTCTTTTATAGCAAAGGCCGTCTGAAAGTCAGTCAAGCTTTCAGACGGCCTTTTAAACAATCCAGCCTTACAAACAAGCCAATTCGTTGGCCATTTGCTGCTCGACGGTTTCACGTTGACGGATAAGTTTGTATCCGCTGCCGTCAACCAATACTTCCGCCGCACGGTTGCGCGTGTTGTAGTTGCTCGCCATGCTTGAGCCATATGCACCGGCGCTGCGGATAAGCAGTAAATCCCCTTCTTCGCAGGCGATGGTGCGGTCTTTGCCGAGGAAGTCGCCGGTTTCGCAAATCGGGCCGACGATATTGGCCGTCAGAGGCTCAATGTCTTTGGTTTCAACCGCTTCAATGTGATGATAGGCATCATAAAGCGCCGGACGCATCAAATCGTTCATCGCCGCATCGACCATCACAAAGTTTTTCTCTTCGCCATGTTTGACGAATTCGACTCGCGTCAACAACGCACCTGCATTGCCAACCAAACTACGGCCTGGCTCAAGGATCAGTTTCAGACGGCGTGTGCCGATCAGTTTTTGAACGGCTTGGGCATACGAGCCCAAATCAGGCACATTTTCGTCTTGGTAAACAATGCCGACACCGCCGCCCAAGTCCAAGTGTTCCAACACAATGCCTTCTTCTACCAGTTGGTCGACCAAGGCCAAGATACGTTCGCAGGCTTCGATAAGAGGGCTGAGGTCGGTCAGTTGCGAGCCGATGTGGCAGTCGATACCGACAATTTTCAAATGGCTTTGACTGGAAGCATGACGATAGGCCTCAAGCGCATCTGCATAGGCAATACCGAATTTGTTAGCTTTCAAACCGGTGGAGATATAAGGGTGGGTTTTGGCATCGACATCAGGATTGACGCGCAGGGAAACCGGAGCGACTTTACCCAAACGCGCGGCAACTTTCTGAATACGGTCGATTTCGGGAATGCTTTCCATGTTGAAACATTTCACGCCTGCATTCAGCGCAAATTCAATTTCTGCCTCACTCTTGCCCACACCGGAAAAAATCGTTTTCGCCGCATCGCCGCCGGCCGCCAAAACACGCGCCAACTCGCCGCCGGACACAATGTCAAACCCGCTCCCCAAAGAAGCAAAGTGTTTGATGATGCTCAGGTTGCCATTGGCTTTAACCGCGTAGCAGACAAGCGGGTTCAAAGCAGCAAACGCGGTTTGGTAGTTGTCAAACGCCTCGGTCAGCGCAGATTTGCTGTACACATAAAGCGGCGTGCCGAATTCCTCGGCAAGGTGGGAATAAGGGATGTGTTCGCAGGATAAGGTCATGTTTGTGAAGTCTTTTTTTAATCGTTGGTTTGAGTGGTCGGCTCTTTGGCCGTATCGAATTTCAAGCCGGTCTGAATCACGCCGAAGCGCGCCTTGTCGCCTTCTTTGGGCAGGTAGAGGTCGCCTTTGTAGCCGCAGGCAGAGAGCAGCAGAGCCGTTGCCGCTGCAAAAAATACGCCGTATTTCATCAGTAAAACTTTCTTCATCATTACGAATGTGGCAAGATTCGGTATCTTAAACAAAAAACACACAAAAAGCCATGATGACCGAAAGCGAATTCATCCGCATGAGCGAAGAATTGTTCGAACACATTGAAGACCAAATCGATGAAAACGGCTGGGATTTCGACTGCCAGTTTGCCGGAAACGTGCTGACCATCGAAGCCGAAGACGGCACGCAAATCATCGTCAACCGCCACACGCCCAACCAAGAATTGTGGATTGCCGCCAAAAGCGGCGGCTACCATTTCGCCGAGCAAAACGGCAAATGGCTGGCAACACGCGACGGACGGGATTTCTACGATGTTTTGAACGAAGCATTGAGCGCGGCTTCGGGCGAAGCAGTCAATATTGCTGAATTGTGATTGAATCTTTAAATTCCACCCGCTAAAAATCTATTTACCTCAAAGGATACCCAAATGCCCCTACTAGACAGTTTCAAAGTCGACCACACCCGTATGCACGCCCCTGCCGTGCGTGTGGCGAAAACCATGACCACGCCCAAAGGCGACACCATTACCGTATTTGACCTGCGTTTCTGCATTCCCAACAAAGAAATCCTGCCCGAAAAAGGCATTCACACGCTGGAGCATTTGTTCGCCGGCTTTATGCGCGACCACTTAAACGGCAACGGCGTCGAAATCATCGACATTTCCCCGATGGGATGCCGCACCGGTTTCTACATGAGCCTCATCGGTACGCCCGACGAGCAAAAAGTGGCCGACGCATGGCTCGCTTCAATGCAGGATGTTTTGACCGTTCAAGACCAAAGCAAAATCCCCGAGTTGAACGAATACCAATGCGGCACCTATCTGATGCACTCGCTTGCCGAAGCGCAGGAAATCGCCCAAAACGTGTTGGCGCGCAAAGTGGCCGTCAATAAAAACGAAGAGCTGTCATTGGACGAAAGCCTGTTGAACGTTTAATACGCGATGACAACGAAGGCCGTCTGAAACTTTAGAGAAAGAAAATTTCAGACGGCCTAAGACCTTTTATTTCGATTTTCAACCTTTCAGCCGCAGTTTTACACCGCCTAAAAATAAGTTGGCGGTTGCTGACAATGTACATAGTATAATTACACTTTGAAAAAACAACCTGATTCTATTGCCTTTATGAAACCGTTTTTCTGCAAAACCGCTATTGCCCTCAGCCTGACCTTCCCTGCCGCCGCCAACGCTGCCGAGTATGTCTGCAATGTTGAAGGCATCACCGTTTACGCATCACACCCACTCAACAATACTTGCCGCGCAGTTGACACAAACAACACCGTGGAAAGCAGCGTTGCTGCAGAACCAAACGTATTCACCGAATCCGAAACAGTAAGCGGTAAAACCGTTGCGATTCCAGGCGACACGCCGGTTTTAAAAACAGTACAGACAACGGAATTCAAAGCCACCGCCGCCGACTACATCAATACCCCCCATGCAACACCTGCCGTACAAACCCCTGTTATAGCTGTTCGAAATGAAAACGGCATCCCTGCACCTATTTCCATTCCGATGGCACAAGCACGTCTAACTTCTCAAATTGATAAAAATGTTGCTGATGGCCTTGCCATTCTCGGTGATACAACCCCATCTACAATAAAACCTGAAATTGACACTACTGACGTTCTCAACGTCATGCCTGATACCACACAACCTCAAACTGTGGCTGATCAAACTCCAAACAATATACCCGACTCCATTACCATTCCTATTACGCAAACCCACCCGACAGCATCTGCGATTCAAGCCCCCCAAACAATTATTCAGAATCCTGTTGTTTTACCGAAAACACCTGATCGCACTACGGCCAAACAAAATAACCAAACCGTAACTGCCTCAGATGAAACACTTGACAAAACACCTATCAAAGTTGAAACCAAGCGTAAAGGCAAAGTCCAAACTCCGACCCGACGTAATGCAAAAAACACCAAAACTGTAAAAACAGCCGTCACAAACACGGCTAACGAACAAACGATTAAAACCGTTGTTACGCCAACAGTAGAATCAAATGTACCAAATAAACCGGCTGCAACGGTTTCCCCGGTAGATCAAAGCAAAACCTCTGCGCAAACGCCTTTCCCTAAGGCATATAAGCCGGCTGCCGATATTCCGTTCGATCCGAGCAATGTTTACAACGATATTAAAATTCTGCCCCATATTCCGATTACCAGCGTAACCAACACAGCCGAAGCCGCCAATCCGCGCCTCAATATTACCTTGCGCAACCGTCAGAACAAATCACGCAGTTCTTCATACAGCAAATACAAAGCCCCTGTTATCCGTACTGCTCCTGTGGTTACGCCGGCTCCTAAGCCAAGCCCTAAAGAAACCCGCAAGCAGGTATTGCAGACCGAAGTACGCAATGAACAGGCTGCTATTACCCGCCTTCAAACACAGCTGAATGCGGCCAAACAAAAAGGTGATCAGATTAAAATCCAACAACTGACCCGTACCATCAACGCCCGTAAAGCGAATATCCGTGCGATTCAAGGCGAGATGTCCCGTTGATTGATTGTGATGAAAAAGGCCGTCTGAAAGTTTTTCAGACGGCCTTTTTAATGACGTAAACTTTTTTATTCAACAGACAAATACTTTCGCTAAAATCATTTGCCGATCACGCTAAAGTACATTTCTTCACATCCCTACCCTCGCACGCCATCACTTTTTCTATCCAGTCGGCGATATCTTGCCAATAATATTGCGGCTTTTCAGACGGCCTCTCAGGCTGCATTCCTTCATCATTCAACACAACGGGAACACCCTGTTCTACACCGACTTCAAGCAGAATCCAGACGCTGCCTTCATGGGTATCGGCATGTGCTGCTTGATGCTCATATGTCCAGCCAACCGCAGCTTGACCGCCATTTTGCAAAGACTGCATCGCCAGTAATAATGGGTGAAAGCAGGTATCCATATTATTGTCGGCAGCAACAACCAAAGTTGCACCATGCGTGCCTAACGCTTGCGCGGCATGAAAAACGGGGGAATTGTGCAGATTGGCAATGAAGTCAAACGGCATCGCGGCGTGATGGTTCAATACATTATCCGCCATTTTTTCAAACACGGATGGCGAAGAAAACGGCGTACCGAGAAAAACAGCGCAATCAGAACGGATTTCGCTTTGTTCCTTCAGTTGCCCTGCGCCAAGCGCGGCAATCAAACTCAAGCGGCTGAGGCGGCGGGTATCTATACCGCTTTGCTGCTTTAATGTTTGTTTGAGGATTTTGCCGCCGGTGCCGGCGTCCGTATCAAAACGCACAGCGGCGGTAATGCGGATATTAGGATTTACTGTTGCCATTGCCATACCAAAGATGTGTTGCTGCCGCCAAAGCCAAACTGATTGGCCAAACAGAAAAAGCCGCCTTTTGGTGAAGCCGCGCACTCGGAAAAACGAATTTCCCGCCCCTGATAATCGCTGCTTTTGCCTTGTTTTAAAGCGGATAAAAGCAGGGCTGTTTCAAGGGCTGCCGTGGCACCAAGCGTGTGTCCGATTTGCGGTTTGAACGCCATCAAGGGCGGCAGTGTACCGAATATATTTTCCAGTGCGGCCAATTCGGCGGCATCGCTGTCAGCCGTGCCGATGCCGTGTGTTTTAACGGCTGCAATGCTTTCAGGAGCGATGCCTGCAACATCCAAAGCGCGTCGCATCACTTGCTCCTGCGCTTGGCCATCGCTTTGAATCAGGTCATTGCCTGTATTGGCGGCGTGTCCGATAAGTTTCAGACGGCCTGAAGAAGATTCGTGAGCAGCAGAAGATAAGGCAAGCGCGGCAACCCCTTCGCCTAAGATCAAACCGTTTCCGCCAAAAGGCTGATACTGTTCGGTCAGCAAACCCAAGCTGTGAAAATGCAGCAAAGTCAGCCGGTTGAGGTTTTCAATACCAAGTACAAAGGCACGCTCCGCCCCGCCGCGCAAACAATTATCTGCCTGAATCAGCGCATGGACAGATGAAGTGCAGGCAGTAGCGAAACTGAAAATCTGCCGATTGCCGCTGCGCCGGTGCAAATCTTCGGCAAGATAAAGCAGATTGTGTTCCTCTACCGCCCTATTACCCGCAAAATGGCGGTTTTCATATTCGGAGATGGAATAGGAACTAGACCCGATAAACACCGGCGCATCATGCCAGCTTTCAGACGGCCAGCCTGCATTTTCGGCGGCTCGGCGCAAATGTTGTTCGGCAATATCCGCAAATTCCTTCCGCCCCAAACTGTCGCCGGCGAATGCACGAAAATAAGCAGCCTGCTGCGGCTGGTTTAAAAACGTATAAGACACCGCATTAGGCCGTCTGAAATCCGTTTGCGGATTCAAAGCAGAAGTGGCCGCCGTACCGCAAACCCAACTCACGCGCCATGCTCCGCGCGGATAAACGCCGCCAAATCGCGTACGCACATCATATGTTTGCGCACCATACGGTCGCCCTGCAGGCGCACTTGGAAATACTGTTGCAAGGCGACGCTGATTTGCAGCGCATCAAGCGAATCCAAACCGACCGGACTGTCATCGCCAAACAAAAGCGCATCGTCGGTGAAATCATCCATATCCACATCGTCGGCCTTATCGGCCTCTTGCACAATTAACTTTTTCAATTCCGCTTCCAGCTCGTGCTCGGCCAGCGTAAAGGTGTAAGACATTTTTTAAACTCCCATTTTTATATCATGAAGCAACAACTTGTTTTAGCGAAACTCGCTACGCTCGTTTTCAGACGGCCTGATTTATGCAAAATCGCCCCAAAGCGTCTGCATGGCGGCGATGGCCGCAAGTGAGGCGGTTTCGGTACGCAACACCCGTTTGCCGAGCGTAACGGATTGAAAACCGGCATCAAATGCCTGCTGCTCTTCCTTCTCCGTCCAGCCGCCTTCCGGGCCGACCATAAACACGACTTTGCCGGATTGCGGCCGAACATCGCTCAGTTTTTGAGCGCGGTTCAAGCTCATTAACAGTTTGGCCGTCTCCTGCGGCAACTGCCGCAATGCCTGTGCATAAGTCGTCAGCGGCAAAACCCTCGGCACAATATTGCGGCCGCTTTGTTCACACGCCGAAACGACGATTTCCTGCCAACGTGCCACCCGCTTTTCAGCGCGCTCGCCGCTTAAGCGCACGACACAGCGTTCACTGATGACCGGGCGAATTTCCGCCACGCCCAATTCCACGCTTTTTTGCAAAGTGAAATCCATGCGCTCTGCGGCGGATACCGCCTGCACCAACGTAATGTTCAGCGGCGATTCGTTGTCCGTTGCCTCTTCACGCAAAATCCGCACGCTGGCGCGGCGTTTTTCCAAAACTTCGGGCAAAGCCGGATATGACTTGCCATTGCCGTTGAACAACACGATTTCTTCCGTATTTTTCACGCGCAATACATTCAGATGGCGCACCACATTATCGGGCAATTCGACCACGCTGTCGGGGCTTAAGGCAAAATCAACATAAAATCGGGGCATGGTTTCCTGCTTTATTCATGTATATAATTTAAATTTAAAATTTCATGAATGAAGTAGAAACGCGGCGACATGCTCCTGCCTGCTTTCGATTTCATCCACTATAATTTGAAAACTTCCCGAATTTTAATCCACTGTCGCGCAAAACTGCAAAAAACAAGGATATGCCGTGCTATACCGTTTACAGAAAGTCGTCCGCCACATCGCCCAAACCGAAGTCATGCCGCGTTTTCTGAACACGCCGTCACGACGTAAAGAAGACGGCTCGGTTTTGAGTGAAGCAGATTTGGCCGCACAAACCGCTTTTGCCGCCGCCCTGCCCTTATTGGAAGATTGTCCGATGTTGGGCGAAGAGATGAGCGTTCAGGAGCAAACCCGTTTGTGGAACGAACATTCAGACGGCCTGTGGATTGTCGACCCCATCGACGGCACAAATAACTTCGTCAACGGTTTGCCGCATTTTGCCGTATCCGTCGCACTGGTTAAAAACGGGCGCACCGAGCTGGGTGTGATTTACAATCCAGTCAGCGGCGAATGTTTCTATGCCGAACACGGCAAAGGCGCATTTCTCAACGGTACGCCGCTGCCGCTGCGTTCGGTAGAAAAAAAACTCAGCGAATCCATTGCCGGCGTGGAAATCAAATACCTGCGCTCGGGCAAACTCGCCAGCCGCATGAACACCCTCGCCCCATTCGGCACAATCCGCAGCATGGGCAGCAGCACGCTCGACTGGTGCTATCTTGCCAGCGGCCGCTACGATATTTACATCCACGGCGGACAAAAACTGTGGGACTACGCTGCCGGCGCATTGATTTTTGAAGAAGCCGGCGGCTGCCTGACCACTTTGGAAGGCGATGATTTCTGGAGCGGCGAGCACGTTTTCAAGCGTTCCGTCATCGCCGCTTTGCAACCCGAGCTGTTCAAACAATGGGTGAAATGGATTCGCGAAAATCAGTGAAAATACCGTTTATCTTCAAAATATCACGATTATCTTGCAACTTATTGAAATAATTTCACTTCTTAACAGCATTTAATACTAAAAACGGTAGAATACCAATTGCTGACACAACACCGCTCTTTCATCCCTTTTGGGCGGTGCAGCAAGTAAGACGTTTTCCCGCAATGTATTGGCCATTCATACTTCTCCCTTAGTATGAATGGTTTTTTTTATCTGCAAAAACAGCTCAGGCCGTCTGAATGTTCAGACGGCCTGTTCACATCATTACTTGAAAAACTGTCCGCAACACGCCTTAAACTTTTTGCCCGAACCGCACAAACAAGGCTGTTTCATCGTCGGCAACGCAACGGTCGGATCAATAAAATACCAACGTCCGTCTATTTTCACGAACGCCGACAACTCATGATGGCACTCGGTTTGCCCGTTCTCTTCAAAATACGCCTCAAACTCGACCAAAGCATGCAGCTTACCAAACGGTACATGACGGATAACCTTCAAACCCGACCACTGCGTCTGCTGACTCCATGCCGCCAAATCCTGCTTGTCTAATAAATTCTGCTGCGCAGGAACGGTCGTGTCCACGATATAGTCGATTTCCTGTAAAACATACGCGCTGTAACGCGAGCGCATCAACTCTTCCGCCGTCGAAGCCGCCGCCTCACGCGCATGAAACGGTGCGCAACATTCTGCATAAACACGCCCCGACTGACAGGGGCAAAGTGTAGCCGTCATTCCTAATTACCCAAATAAATCTATTTCAAAATTATAACGCAAACCCGACTCAGTCCGTCTGAAAACGAGCGCAGCGAGTTTCGCCAAAACGAGCGTAGCAAGTTTCGCTAAAACGAGCGTGGTAAATTTCACTAAAATAAGCGTAGAGAGTTTCGCCAAAATAAACGCAACAATCTGATATAATGCGCCTTTTCGATTTTGATTATCCATATGACCATTCCCATCCAAAGCATCAGCCGCCTGTTGCCGCAAACCCAATGCCGCGAGTGCGGCTATGAAGGCTGCTTACCCTATGCACGCGCCCTGTCGGCAGGAGAAGCGCCGGTAAACCTGTGCGCGCCGGGTGGGGAAACCGTCATGAAAGACCTGGCCGACCTGTTGGGCAAGCCCTACCTCGCGCCGGCAAAAACACAAATCAAAGCCGTGGCCCTGATTGACGAATCCGCCTGCATCGGCTGTACCGCCTGCATCCGCGCCTGCCCTGTCGATGCCATTATGGGCGCGTCCAAACTGATGCACACCGTCATCAGCGACGAATGCACCGGCTGTGGCTTGTGCGTTACCCCATGTCCCGTCGACTGCATCGACATGGTTCCCGTATCGCAGCCCTTCCTGCCGTCCGCACGCCGTTTCAGCACCTCTGCCGAACCGCGCTTTGCCGCCGCCGAACACGCACAAAGCCGTTTTGAACGCCATACCGCGCGCAAACAGCGCGACGATGCCGAACGCAAAGCCCTGCTGGCGCAACGCGAAGCCGCCGTCAAAGCCAAACAGGCCGCACAGGCACAAGCCCAAATAGCCGCACCAAGCGCCGCATTCAACCCCATGGATTTGATTGCCAAAGCCATGGCCAAAGCGCAATCGCAACAGGACAAACTCGTCGCCTCCGACAACCGAGAAGACTTCAAAGCGCGCCAAATCGAAGAAGCCAAAGAACGCGCCGAACTGCGCCGCGCCCAGCGTGATGCCAAATACGGCAACGAAGCCGAAAAAGCCGCCGCCATCGAATTTCTGCGCCGCCACAAAGCCGAGCAGGAAGCGGCTAAAGAAGCCCGCTGATTTCCAAAACAACAAACCATTCCGACCGCTTCAGGCCGTCTGAAAACATTGCACGAAAACCAATAACTTTATGACCACACAAGAATTTCCACACCAGCATACCGCCCATTGTGAAAGCGGTGTGATGTCCACCCTGCTCAAATACCATGGCCACAATTTAGACGAAGCCATGATTTTCGGCATTGCCCACGCGCTGACGTTTGTCTGGATGCCGCTGATCAAATTAAACGGCATGCCGCTGGTTTCCTACCGTACCGCGCCGCGCAGCATCATCAAAAACACCTGCAAAGCATTGGGGCTGAAATTATCCGTCCGCAAATTTTCCGACGCACAAAGCGGACAAGCCGCATTGGATGCCGCGCTATCCTCAGGCAAATTGGCCGGTTTGCAAACCTCCGTCTTCTGGCTGCCCTACTTCCCGCCGCAAATGCGCTTCCATTTCAACGCACACAATCTTTTAGTGTACGGCAAAGACGGCAACGACTACCTCATCAGCGACCCCGTATTTGAAACCGTGCAACGCTGCGCCGCCGAAGATTTGCAGCGTGCGCGCTTCGCCAAAGGTGTATTGGCGGCAAAAGGCATGATGTACACCTTGGAAGATAACAGGCCGTCTGAACAAATCATGGCAGACTTACCCGCCATTATCCGCAAAGCCATACGCAAAAACGCCAAACATATGCTCGCGCCGGTCTTTTTCATCGGCGTCAAAGGCATCCGCACGCTGGCCAAAAAAATCGAATCCCTGCCCGCCAAACAAAACGACAAATACCAAAAACTGTTTCTCGGCCATTTGGTGCGGATGCAGGAAGAAATCGGTACCGGCGGCGCAGGTTTCCGCTATATCTACGCCTACTTCCTCGAACAGGCCGCCCGTATCTGCGACAACCCCGCGTTTCAGACGGCCTCAGAACAAATGACCGCCATCGGCGACCAATGGCGGCAGTTTGCAGCGATGTGTGTGAAGCAGTGCAAAAAGCCGTCTGAAAACGGCTGCCGCGAAATCGCCGCATTTTTGCGCAAGATTGCAGATGATGAAGAAGCCTTGTGGCGGGGATTGTTGAAATAATGGGGAATCATGCGGCTTAACTCAATCCGCCGCGTACCGTTTTGAAATCAGGTCGTCTGAAAACTCAAAGAAATGATAAAAATGCGTTACTTAGCCACACTCTTATTATTATGTTCCGCCCTAACCCATGCCGCGCCGCCGAACGGCTTTGCCTTGGTTCATGATGCCGACGGACACACCAACTTACGCGAAAGCCCCGATTTGAAAGCCAAAGTTTTGGCAAAAATCCCCAACGGCACACCGTTGGAATGTTTGGGTGACGGCGGTGAAGGCAGCCTGAGTTTCTGTACTGCCCAGCTGCAACAACCTGCCGCAGAAGACTACGGTTTCATCCATTACAGCCGTCTGATATTTCCCGCCTCCGACAAAAGCTTCGTCCGCCTGCGCGAACAATCGGGTCGCGACGATACGCTGACTTTGTCCGGTAGCGGACAAACGGTACACATCGTAGCCCGCCGCATCCATCCAAAACTCAGCGACTTCTCGGGTATCAGCAAAGACAAATACACCGCGCGTCTCTATCAAGGCAAGCCGTTCTATGGCATGGACTCTATCATTTCCAAAAGCGTGTTCGCGCTTGAACGTATCACGCTAAACGGTCAAGCGGTTCCCGCTGCCGAACTGCAAGGACTGTTCTCGCCCGATTTTGCCGCCACCGCACGCGGCAGCCAGGTGTACAACCGCTGGGAAGCCTATTACCGCCGCAGCGACAAGACGCTTTATCTGTTCGGCAGACAAAGTTCGGGAGCCGGTAGTTTCGATGTCTGCTTTATATTTAAGGACGGCAAATTCCAGCGCCGCTATTTATGGAATGCTGCGATTTAAATATCGCTCGAAAGGCCGTCTGAAACCATGATTCAAATCCAATCCCTCTCCCACCGTTATCCCAAAGCCGAAACCGCCGCGCTGGACAATGTGTCGTTCGACATTGCAGACGGCGAATGTTTGGGGCTGCTCGGTCACAACGGTGCGGGGAAAACGACGCTGATGTCGCTTTTGGCCGGCTTGCAGGAAGTGCGACAGGGCGAAATTTTGTTTGACGGCAAACCTTTGCGCCTGTTAAGCCGCAACGAACGGCAGAAAATCGGTTTGGTGCCACAGGATTTTGCGTTTTACCCGCAGCTTTCGGTGTGGGACAACCTGCTGTTTTTCGCCTCGCTTTACAAAGTGCGCGACAAAGGCCGTCTGAATGCGCTGTTGGAACAGACCGACCTGACCGCCCACAAAAACAAGGCGGCAAAGCATCTTTCGGGCGGGCTTAAACGTCGTCTGAATTTTGCCATCGGCCTGATTAACACGCCGCAGCTGGTGTTCCTCGACGAAATCACGGTCGGCATCGACCCGCAGTCGCGCCGCTTTATCCTCGACAGCGTGGCGGATTTGACGCGGCAGGGGGTAACGGTGGTTTACACCTCGCACTATCTGTCTGAAATCGAGCAGCTTTGCGGCAAAATCGCGCTGTTGCAACACGGCAAACTGGTGTACCACGGCGGTTTGGACGAGCTTCTAAGCACGCAAACAGGCATCGTGCGTTTTACCGTCGAACCGCCGCTGCCGCCTCAAACGCTAGCCGCTTTGGGTGCAAAGCAAGTGGACAGCCGCGGCATGATGGAAACGGCGCACGATGCCGCCGCCGTTTACGCCGCCCTGCAACAAAGCGGCGCGCAAATCCGCTACTTCCAGCAGGGACACGGTTCGCTGGAAACGTTTTACCTTGATTTCCTGCGCAAAGACGAGCCGGCAACAGATAAGCAAAATCCACAATGACAACTTCCTCCCTCCTCAAAGAACTCAAACTGCTCTGCCGCGACCTGCACGGTTTGGCCGTGTTGTTTGTGATGCCCATCGCCTTCATGCTGATTATGTCGTTGGCACTGAGCCGTGACCAAGACCCGCACACCGACAGCCGCATCGCGCTGGTCGGCGCGGCCGACGACAGCGTCAATACCGCGCTGGCCGCCGCGCTGGAAAAAGAGCAGATTCATGTTACGCGGATGCCGTCTGAAAAACTGACCGACGCGCAACACGGTCTGTACGACAAGCGTTTCCAACTGGTGCTGCACAACCCGAACCACGCCTCCGGCAAAATCGCCGACGACAAAGCCTTGCAAATCTATGTACCGCCCGATACCGAGCCTTCATGGCTGGCAGCGGTCAAAGGCGTTTTGCAGCAGCACTACACCGAAACGCGACTGGACGCTTATTTCGACAACAACGACGGCATCAAAATCGACAATAAAAAACTGCCCCGTTCCATCCGCAAAGACATCCAGAAAAAAGTCGATGAAAAAAACGACGAACAATTCGCCGCCGTGCGCAGCTTTTTAGATAAAAAAATGCTGGAAGAACACTATCTGAGCGCAGGCAGCGGCACGGTGGAAAAACCCAACGCCGTACAGCACAGCGTTCCCGCATGGCTGATTTTCGGTATGTTTTTCATCATGATACCGCTGTCGAACGTCATGGCGCTGGAACGCCAGACCAACACCATCACCCGCCTGCGTCTCGCCCGCGCCTCCGCGTCCGGCCTGATTGCCGCCAAACTTGTTCCCTATTTCCTGATCAACCAGCTCCAATTTGTCGGAATGCTGCTGCTCGGCCGCTACCTGCTGCCCGAAATCGGCGTGCCCGCCCTCATACTCAACGGCAGCCTTGTGCCCTACGCGCTGCTGTCCGCCGCCGTCAGCGCCGCCGCACTCGGCTACGCGCTGTTAATCAGCGTCTGCGCCAAATCCACCGAACACGCCGTCGTCCTCGGCGGCGGCGGCATCATCCTGATGGCGGCAATCGGCGGCATTATGGTACCCGCCCACGTCATGCCCGAAACCATGCAGCAACTCACTTGGATTTCCCCGATGGCATGGGGCTTGAAGGCCTTTCAAGAACTGCTGCTCAACCGCAGCGGCTTGGACGGAATCGGCCGTTACCTCATCCTACTGTCAGCGTTCTCTTTTGCCACGCTGACTGCTGCCGTATTGATTTACCGCAGGCAGTTGCAAACGCAGGTTAGGTTTTAAACGTTTGTCTGCCCTAAGTAGAAAACTTATTTCTCAAAACCATTCCTATAGAACTTCAGGCCGTCTGAAAATATCTTTCAGACGGCCTGATGCTTGATGTGCTATGGATTGTTTCAATAACAAAATATGCTCAACAAAATTCTAAAATCTAAACGCAAAAAAACCTGCTTTTTTCAAAGCAGGTTTTTCATATTTGGTGGGTCGTGAGCGATTCGAACGCTCGACCAACGGATTAAAAGTCCGCTGCTCTACCAACTGAGCTAACGACCCGATAAGCTGTGCATTATAGAGACAGGTCACACAGCTGTCAACACCTTTTTTAAACTTTTTTATTCGACGACGATTTTTGGGAAGCGGCTGCTGAAGTCTTTGCCTTTATCGGCAATGGCCAGAGCGATTTGGAAAGCGGCTTCGGTGTAGATGTCGGCGATGGTTTGGTTGTTTTCAAACAAGGCTAAAGATGTGCCGCTGTCCATGGCTTCGCGTACAGGCAGGCTCAAGGGAAGTTGGCCGAGCAACGGTACATTCAAACGCTCTGCCAAGTTTTTGCCGCCTTCTGCGCCGAAGATTGCTTCGGCATGGCCGCAGTTGGTGCAAATATGGACAGACATGTTTTCCAAAACGCCCAAAATCGGAATATTAACTTTGTTGAACATATCCACGGCTTTGCGTGCATCAATCAGGGCGATGTCTTGCGGCGTGGTGACGACAACGGAGCCGGTCACGGGGATTTTTTGCGACAGGGTCAATTGGATATCGCCGGTACCGGGCGGCAGGTCGATGAAGAGATAATCGACATTGTCCCATTCGCTTTGGAACATAAGCTGTTGCAAGGCTTGGCTGACCATCGGGCCGCGCCAAACGACGGCTTGGTCGGTATCGACCAGGAAACCGATGGACATCACTTGAATGCCGCTTTCGGCTTCAACGGGAATGAGTTTTTTGTTTTGTTGATCGGGTTTGCGGTCTTGTACGCCGAGCATGGTGGGCTGGCTTGGACCGTACAGGTCGGCATCGAGTACGCCGACGCGCGCGCCCATTCTGGCCATTGCGGTGGCAAGGTTGGCAGTGGTCGTTGATTTGCCGACGCCGCCTTTGCCCGATGCAACGGCGATGATGTTTTTCACGCCTTTGATGGTTGCTACGCCGGGTTGGACTTTATGCGTACCGATTTCGGTATCGATACTCAAGTGAATGTGGGTATCGCCGGTATGTGAAATGACGGCTTCTTGAACGGCGTTGGCAATGTCTGCGGCAATATGGGCAACCGGGAACGCGAATTTCAGACCGATATGCAGGCCGTCTGAACGCTCTTCCAGAAGCGAAACGGCTTTTTCGCTGCCCAAAGTGCGTATTGTGGTGGGAATCAACACGGCATCGAGTGCGGTTCGGATGGCTGGAATATTCATAATCTGCCTCTTGAATGTGGGAAATTGTTTGATGTGCGCGATTTGCCTGCCTGACAAATCTGCTGAATTATACCCTTGAACGCCATGTAAGGGATACGCCCGAAAAACTTCAGGCTGCCTGAATCATCGGGCAGCCTGAAAAGCGGGTCAACTGAAACGCGGCCTTATTCGCTCAAGAGCGCAATGTCGGCAACTGCGTTCATTTGTTCTGCCAAGCGGTTCAGCAGGTTCAGGCGGTTTTGTTTCACGGCGGCATCTTCGGCCATCACCATCACGCCGTCGAAGAAGGCATCGACTTGCGGTTTGACGGAAGCCAGTTCGGACAAAGCAGTTTGGAAATTGCCTTCGGCAACGGCAGCAGAGATTTTCGGCTGCAAACCTTGCGCGGCGGCATACAGGGCTTTTTCTTCGTCTTGTTGCAGCAGGCTTTCGTTAACCGCGCCCAACTCGGCATCGGCTTTTTTCAGCAGGTTTTGCACGCGTTTGTTGGCTGCGGCGAGCGCGGCGGCTTCGGGAAGCTGTTTGAACGCGGCAACGGCTTGCAGTTTGGCGGTCAAATCGTCCAAACGGCGCGGCTGTTTGGCGAGTACGGCGGCAACGATGTCTTGCGGATAATCGTTTTGCAGCAACACGGCCAAACGCGCCTGCATGAAGTCGGCGGTTTCAGACGGCGTTTTCTCGTTGAGCAAACCTTTGGGGAAGCTGTCGAAGGCCGTCTGAATCAGTTCGTTTACATCCAAACCGTACTGCATCAGCATACGCAAAATACCCAAGGCGGCGCGGCGCAGGGCGTATGGGTCTTTGTCGCCGGTCGGAATCAGGCCGATACCCCAAATGCCGACCAAGGTTTCCAATTTGTCGGCCAAAGCAACGGCGGTTGCCACTTTGCCGTTCGGCAGGTTGTCGCCGGCAAAACGCGGTTGGTAGTGTTGCTCGATGGCTTCGGCGATTTCTTCGGTTTCGCCGTCCAAGCGGGCATAGTATTTGCCCATAGTGCCTTGCAATTCGGGGAACTCGCCGACCATTTCGGTGACCAAGTCGGCTTTGGCCAAACGTGCGGCACGTTCGGCTGCGGCAGCGTCCGCGCCTAAAGCTTTGGCGATGTGGGCGGCGATGCTTTGCAGACGCTCGATGCGCTCGGCTTGCGAACCGATTTTGTTGTGGTAAACCACGCTGGACAATTTCGGCAGGCGGCTTTCCAAAGTCGCTTTTTGGTCTTGTTTGTAGAAGAACTCGGCATCAGACAGGCGCGCGCGCAAGACGCGTTCGTTGCCTTGGATGATGTGTGACGGATCTTCGGTTTGCAGATTGGAAACCAGCAGGAAACGGTTCATCAGCTTGCCGTTTTGGTCGAGCAGCGGGAAGTATTTTTGGTTTTGCTGCATGGTCAGGATCAGGCATTCTTGCGGTACGGCGAGGAAGTGTTCTTCAAAACCAGCTTCTAATACCACAGGCCATTCGACCAATGCAGTCACTTCGTCCAACAATGCTTCATCGGCGGCAACGGTCGCGTTCAGACGGCCTGCCTGCTCGTTCAAGGCCGTCTGAATGGCGGCTTTGCGCTCGGCAAACGATGCTTCCACTTTGCCTTGCTCACGCATTTGTGCGGCGTAGCTGTCGGCGTTTTCAATAGCGATTTTGCCGCTGGAGAGGAAGCGGTGACCCAGTGTTTTGTTGCCGCTTTGCAGACCCAAAACGCTGACGTTGACGATGTCGCCGCCGTGCAGCACGATCAGGCTGTGTACCGGGCGCACGAAGGTGAATGTGCTGCTGCCCCAACGCATGACTTTAGGAATCGGCAGTTTTTTCACTGCGGCATTGATGATGTCTTCCAAAAGCTCACCCAGCGGTTTGCCGGTTTGGACGTATTCGTAGGCGTACACGTCTTGCTTGCCGTCGTTGATGACGGTCAAGTCTTCGATTTTCGCACCCGCACCGCGCGCAAAACCTTCCAAAGCCTTAGTCGGCGCACCGTCTTTCATGGCATTGGCCACGGCCGGGCCTTTTTTCACGATTTTTTGGTCGGCTTGAACGGCTTTCACATTTTTGACTTGAACGGCCAAACGGCGCGGAGAAGCGTAGGCAGTGTATTCGGCTGCGCCGTCAATCAGTTGCGCTTTTTCCAAGCCTTCGGCAACGGAAGCAGCAAAATGGTTGCCCAGATTATTGAGGGCTTTTGGCGGGAGTTCTTCAGTGAGAAGTTCGATTAAGAGGGTTTGGGTTGTCATGTGCTTATCGTTAAATAGGAAATTGGTTGGCGTCTGAAAACGGCATCATGCGGTTTTCAGACGCAAGGTTAATTGAATTGACGGCGATTTTATCATTTTCAGACGGCCTGTGGCTGTCTTTCACAAACAATTTGCCTGATTTTCAAGCCACTTCGTCCGCAACGGCTTCAATTCGTAGCGCGGATATACGGCAAACCGCTGGTTTCGTCGTATTCGGGAATGTCGCTTCCGGCAAACAGCGCGCCGGCCAAACGCACGGCCGCACCGGTCACGGCCGGGGAAATCATAAAGCCGTGGCGGAACAGGCCGTTGACTTCAATCAGGCGGCGTTCGCGGTTGAAGCGGATTTCAGGA
Source organism: Neisseria mucosa (assembly GCF_013267835.1). Classification (NCBI taxonomy): domain Bacteria; kingdom Pseudomonadati; phylum Pseudomonadota; class Betaproteobacteria; order Neisseriales; family Neisseriaceae; genus Neisseria; species Neisseria mucosa. The sequence continues at coordinate 2,044,322 of NZ_CP053939.1, read as the reverse complement.
TTGTGGTGGTTTAAAGTCGGGCGCAGGCCGGTGGCCAGTTCCAAAAGGTTTGCCTCGCCAAATGCCGGATGCACGGCGTACAGCGCAGACAAAAGTTCCAAACCGGAACGCACGCTGGCCGGCGCTTGGCTTTCGCTTTCGATTTGGGTCGCACCAATCACAAAAATATGGTTTTCCTTCGGCGCGATATACAAAGGATAGCGCGGATGCAGCAGGCGCACTGGGCGGGACAACTCGACTTCGGGTGCGTAAACGCGCGCCACTTCGCCGCGTATGCCGCGCAATTGGCTTTCAGACGGCCTGTTCCATGCTGCTTTTGCACCATAACCGCGGCAGTCGATAACCCAATCGTATTGCGCCGCCAAATCTTCGACTTCGCGTTCGCACGACCAATGGCAAGGCACATTCATCGACGCCAAAGCATCAGCCAGTGCATTCAATACCTGCCGCCCGTCCAACTGCCCTTCCGCCGGCAGATACAGGCCGTCTGAAAACCGTCCTGCCAGTTGCGGCTCGTTGGCCGCGATTTCGTCCGCGTTCCAACGGATGGTTTCGTGTTCCGGCACGCCGCCGCGCTTCAAATGACGGGCAAACTCGGCAGAAAGCGGCTTGTCCTGCGTATGCCAAACAATCAGGCTGCCTTTTTCCTGCATCATCACCGGCGTGTTCAGACGGCCTAAAATACCGCGCCACAGCGCGAAACTCTGCCTGCCCAAACGGATGACTTCAGGCGTTGCCTCCACCGCCTCGGAAGAAGGCGCCAGCATGGCGGCGGCAACATAGGCTGCGGCTTGTGCGCCGTTACGTTCGCCTTTCTCAAACAACTCTACCGCCACGCCCTGCTCCGCCAATTGGAACGCAATAAGGCGACCGGAAAGGCCGCCGCCGAGTACAGCAATCTTAGACATCAGTTTCTCCTTGTTTTTAATATGAAAATGAACTGCGTATTTTAGAACTTGTTTGGCTTTATCACAATATCGACACAAAATGAGAACAGTTTTTGCAGATCATGACTGCCCAAGCCAAGCCGATAACTTATAAACAAACAGACGGAATCCCTCCCTCTGCAAGCAGTTCCCCATCGCCTCAGCCTGCCAATCAGCTTTGATAAAAATATCTTCTTTACATAAAACCGAATATAATGGCATTTCTTGACACATTCATTCACTCGGCATCACTGCATTTATTGAATTGTTTTGATGCATATATTTGATTTTATAAGGAATAACAATGAAAAGCTTGGGCAGTACTTTATTTATCCTCGGCGTATTGGCATTCGGTTTGAATTATATGAACGCAGTACCCAAAGTTTTGGCCTGGATTTACGAATGGGGCGAAGATACCGCCATGTGGATTAAAGCAGGCATTACAGGCGGCGGCGCTTTACTGTGGTTGGCAGGCAATTTCCTTGAAAAACCTGCAGAGGCAGAAGCTGAACCGGAAGAGGAAGAAGAATAAATACCATAAAAGGCCGTCTGAAAAGTTTCAGACGGCCTTTTTTATATCTTCGGCAAAACAGTACCTACTTTATGTCCGAAAGTATGCCTTAATCGAATAAATTGCTTGCTTTATTACTCCATGCGTCGAAGTTGACTTTTATGGATATAACCCTGAATCGAAACATGATGACCATACTCGTCTTTTTCTGTGTAAGCTCCCTGATTGCTGTACCACAACCAGTCGCCTTTTCTGAAGGCTGGGGCGATCTGTACACGTGTTCCGTTTGGGAGTGTTTTGATGATTTCGCCTTGCCCGATCGGTTCTTCGGGGTAGCTGTTGTTACGGACGTTTGCCGATCCGTCAGGGCTGGCGACAACATAATTGTGCACGATAAAACCTTGGCTTTGATGGACGTAGCCTGTACGGATTCCATCTAATTGAATATGAAACCATTTACCCTGTTTCCTGAGTATTTTGTGTTTTCTGCTTTCATAATTCAGTACCGTCATGATTTTGCTGCGTGTATCAGGAGCAACACGAACGTTTGCAGAGCCATCGCATTCGGTATGAGGCAAAAAGTAATCAGCGGCTTGGGCTGCGGCCGACGACAGTAAAACCGTTAAAAACAGTGCCATTTTCTTCATGGTTGGTTTTCCTTATATGTTTAGAGTGAGTTTGTTGTGGCGGTAAATTGTGTTGCCATGCGGGCTTTGACGCTGAATATGTCCGCCTGCTTATCCAAACTTCACTTCTGCCCCGAATACTTCCTGCCACAGTTTTCGCACATTGCCGTAGTGGGTCAGCAATTCGTCCGTCACTTCGGTTTTTTTGGCATCGCGCAGTTTGGTATTGTGTTGCTGCTGGCGGTAGAAGCGGTAGGCGGTGCGGCTTTGTTCGGCTAGGGTTTTGTCGATGAGGCCGTAGTCGGCGGCGATGTTTAAGAGGGCGATGTTGCCGTAGTTGTCGAGGAGTTGCGGATATTTTCGGGCATGGGCAAGGATGAGGTATTGGACGATAAATTCGACGTCGACCACGCCGCCGCGCGCGTATTTGACGTTGCTGTCAACCGGCGGATGGGTGGTGAACATTTTTTCACGCATTTCGATGATTTCGCCTGCTAAAACGGTTGGGTCGCGCTCGGCGGTGAGGATTTCGGTACGGATGCGGTCGAAGGCCGTCTGAATTTCGGGTGTACCGCAGATGAAGCGGGCGCGGGTGAGAGACTGATGTTCCCACGTCCAGGCGTTTTCGCGCTGGTATTTTTCGAAGGCGGTAATGCTGTGGGCGAGGAAGCCGGCGTCGCCGTTGGGGCGCAGGCGCAGGTCGGTTTCGTAGAGGCTGCCTGCGCCGGTGGCGGCGGAAAGCCAGTTGGTCAGGCGGCGGGCAAGGCGACTGTACACGTCGCCTGCATCGGGATGCGGGTCGTCGTAAAGATAGACCAAATCGAGGTCGGAGGAATAGCTGAGCTCTTTACCGCCCAGTTTGCCGTAGCCGATGATGGCGAATTGCGGCGTATCGCGGTGTTTTTTGGGCATATCCGCCCACGCGCAAGGCTCGGCGGCGGCGAGGATGGTGTCGGCAAGGGCGGAGAGCTGGTCGGAAAGTGATTCTACCGTCCACAGTCCGGCAAGGTCCTGAACGGCGAGGCGGAAGACTTGGGCGTGTTGGAAATGACGCAGTGTGTCCATTTGCGCTTCGGTGTCGCCGCCGCAGGCTTTGAGGTCGTCTGAAAGGGCGGCGGCGAGGGCTTGCCAGTCGAACGCGGTATCCAAAAGCTGGGCGCTGATGAGTTCGTCCAGCAGAATCGGGTATTTGCTCAGATACGCCGCCACCCAAGAACTTTGGCTCATGATTTGTGCCAGATGCGCCAAGGTTTGCGGATGTTCGTTGAGGAAAGCGAGATAGGCGGAGCGGCGGCTGATGTTTTCGAGGAAGTCAAACAGCCGCATCAGCGTATCGGTCGGGTTGGGTTGCGCTGCCGCCGCCTGTACCAACAACGGCACAATGGCGTCAAAACGCGGCTGGGCGTGTGCGGAAAGGTGGCGGTATTTATGGCCGTTGCGGATTTGATCGAGCCGTGTGGCGATGGTTTCGGCATCAAACCCGTGTTCTTTCAGACGGCCTAGCCGTTCTTCTTCGTCGGGTTTTTCCTGCCATGCCCATTGCCATTCGCTATTGCTTTGCGTTTGTTCTTCGGGTTCGCTCAAGATTTCGTTGAACAACTGATTGACCTTGTTCCGATGAACATTGAGGCCGTCTGAAAAAGCGGCGTAGCTGTCGAAGCCCATGCTTTCGGCGAGCAGTTGCTGCTGTTCGGGCGAGGCAGGCAGGGTTTGGGTTTGCTGGTCGTCCCAGTATTGCAGGCGGTGTTCGACGTCGCGCAGGAAGCGGTAGGCGGCAAGCAGGGTTTCGACGTTTTCAGACGGCATGATGCCCAGCTCGGCAAGTTTCTTCAGCGTTTCCTGCGTGCCTTTCAGTTGCAGCGCGCGCATTTGCCCGCCGCGTATCATCTGGAAAATCTGGGCGATAAATTCGACCTCGCGGATGCCGCCCGCGCCGAGTTTGATGTTGTCCGCCATGCCTTTTTTGCTGACTTCGCTGCGGATTTGGCGGTGCAGGTTGCGCATCGCTTCATACGCGCTGTAATCCAGATATTTGCGGAACACGAAGGGGCGCACCAGCGCTTTAATGTCGTTCGGATACGGCGTAACCACGCGGCCTTTGCACCACGCATAGCGTTCCCATTCGCGCCCCTGCGTAATCAGGTATTGCTCCAGCGCGGTTTCGCTCAATACCAGCGCGCCCGAATCGCCGTCCGGCCGCAGCCGCATATCTACGCGGAACACCTGCCCGTCGGCGGTAATGTCGTTCAACAATGCAATCAGTTTCTGCCCGACTTTGGTGAAAAACTCTTGATTGCCGCGTTCGCGCCTGCCGTCGGTATCGCCCGATTCGGGATAGATGAAAATCAAATCGATGTCGGAAGACACGTTCAGCTCATAGCCGCCCGCCTTACCCATCGCCACCACGCTCAAATGTTGCGGCGATTTCGTATAACGCCCGATCGGCGTGCCGTACATGTCCCGATAATAGGCGTAGGAAAAGTCCAACGCGGTATTGACGGCAAAATCGGCAAACAGCGTAATCGTGCGGGTTACTTCGTTCAAATCGCTGATGCGGTTTATATCGCGCACAATAATCTGCGACACCACATAACGGCGCAATTCGCGCAACTGCCGCGCCAATTCTTCCTCGTTTTCTTCCGTGCGGATTTTGTCCCAATCGGCAAAGGCTTGGAAATCCTCATCCGTCAACACCTTGTCCAGCATGGGCAGGAAAATTTCGGGCTTGAGTTTGCCTGAATCAAGGTTGCGGGCGAGAAAAAGGGAATAACGGCGGGCAGTATCGAGGCGGTTCATAATCTTTGCCTGAATAAACAGAAAAGACCATCATAGCAAGGTTTCAGGCCGTCTGAAACCCACGCTTTCCCCTATCCGTGCAATCGGCTAAAATACCAACCTTTGCAACCCCACATAAGGAAACCGCCATGACCCGTATGGTTCACTGCGTCAAACTCGGCAAAGAAGCCGAAGGCATGAAATTTCCGCCGCTGCCCAACGAATTGGGCAAACGCATTTTTGAAAACGTTTCCCAAGAAGCATGGATGGCATGGACCCGCCACCAAACCATGCTCATCAACGAAAACCGCCTAAGCCTTGCCGATCCGCGCGCACGCGAATACCTCGCCCAGCAGATGGAACAATACTTCTTCGGCGAAGGCGCAGATGCCGTACAAGGCTACGTTCCGCAAGAGCCTAAATAAGCATTGAAAAGCCAAGGCCGTCTGAAACCTGATTTTCAGACGGCCTTTAAAATTCCCGATTGCCCCGCATATTAGACAAATAGAACAGATAAATCATACAAACCCATGATTTTCTGTTAAAATCCAAATTTCATTCATTTCAATCCACACTGGAGCAAACGCCATGCAAAACGACGTTTACGACTATACCTCGCAAGGCTCGGTTGCCAAAAATACCGTCCTGCAAAAAACCTACCGCCTGCTCGGCCTGTCTTTCATTCCTGCCATTGCCGGCGCGTTCTTTTCCGCCAAAACAGGCTTTAACATTTTCGCCATATTCGGCTCATACTGGGTTTCCCTGGCCGCCTTCTTCGGCTTCTTCTACGGCATGACCTTCCTGATCGAGAAAAACCGTTACAGCAACGTCGGCGTCGCCCTGTTGATGATCTTCACTTTCGGTATGGGCCTTGCCATCAGCCCTATGCTGCAATACGCCCTGGCGATTAACAACGGCGCGCAAATCGTCGGTACGGCCGCCGCCATGACCGCCGGCGTATTCTTCACCATGTCCGCCATGGCACGCCGCACCACAATGAACATGAACAAACTCGGCAGCTTCCTCGGTGCCGGTGCGATCGTGCTCATGATTGCCGTTGTAGCCAACATCTTCCTCAACATCCCTGCACTGAGCCTAACCATCGCAGCCGGCTTCGTTGTCTTCAGTTCCCTGATGATTATGTGGCAGGTGCGTGCCGTTATCGACGGCGGCGAAGACAGCCACATCAGCGCGGCGCTGACCATCTTCATCTCCATCTACAATATTTTCAGCAGCCTCTTGAGAATCCTCATCTCTCTCAGCGGTGACGACTGATAAAGCCGCAAAGGCCGTCTGAAATTTCAGACGGCCTTTTTGATTTTTGACATCACCGGCAAACTCCCCTATCCTGAACGCCACACAAACCCCATTCCCAACCCAAAATGACCACGACCACTCCGCGCCGTGCCGTGTACGCAGGCAGCTTCGACCCTCCCACCCTCGGCCACCTGTGGATGATACAGGAAGCCCAATCCCTCTTTGACGAACTCATCGTCGCCATCGGCACCAATCCCGAAAAGCGCAGCACCTACACCATAGAAGAACGCCGCGCCATGCTCGATGCCATTACCCACCCCTTCCCCAACGTCCGCATCAGCGTGTTTGAAAACCGCTTTTTGGTCGATTACGCCCGAGAAGCCAACGCCAATTTCATCGTCCGCGGCATCCGTTCCGCCGCCGACTACGAATACGAACGCTCGATGCGCTACATCAACAGCGACATCGCCCCCGAAATCTCCACCGTCTTCCTGATGCCGCCGCGCGAAATAGCCGAAGTATCCTCCACCATGGTCAAAGGCTTGGTCGGCCCCCAAGGCTGGCGCGACATGATAGGCCGCTACCTCCCCGACCCCGTCTATCAAAAAATCCTGCAAGACCACGAAACAAACACATAAAACTAAGACCGTCTGGACATTTCAGACGGCCTTTCCATTTTCATGGATTATTGACGGGCAGACGTCAACGCCTGTAGGTTTTGATTCAACGTTTCTAGGTCCAACCAACCGGCGGCAATAAACAGCATCAGAATCACCGTACCCACACACAGCACGCCGATACCATACAACAGGTAGCCCACCAAAACACGGCCTACCGTTGCATTCCCCATCCACATCAAACCGCGTACCTGCACCACAAACACCCAAGCCTGCCACAACAGCGCAAACACAGCCAACGCCGGCACATACAACACCAGCAACAGCGGCAAGAGCAAAGCCTCAGACACCAAAATAAAGCCCCACAAAGGCAGCCGGGGCGCACCGTAATAATGCAGCACCTTGCGCATCGAGCGGCTTAACACCAACCATTTCACCATCACCAAAATCACCGACAGGCACACCGCCGCCGCGCCGCTGCCAAACAAAGGCGACATGCTGGCCGCGTTCACCACACCCAACAGCAGCAACACCGCCGCCATCACCAAAGGCGAATACAAATACGTCTCCGGCGAACGATAGCGCAAACGCAAAACATCCCACATATCACGAACAAACACATACAGCATGGCATAAATCCAAAGCAAAAAAGCCGATTGTATCTTAGGCCGTCTGAAAATCAAACCGGCAAACTTAAAAACCGCCAATTAAAACGAAAAAATAATTCAATACAAAACAAAATCTTAATTTACCGCCTCAAAAATAAAGCCTACAAACGCTTGCACAAGGCAACGAAATTTGGTTTAATTCACATCTCGCAACGAAACACGCGAAGGCCAGATAGCTCAGTTGGTAGAGCAACGGATTGAAAATCCGTGTGTCGGCGGTTCGATTCCGCCTCTGGCCACCACCAACCGCCTTGAAGCGGTTATTTTTTTGTCTATACAATTTGCACGCCATACTTAGCGCAAATCCCGTTCTAAACCATGCGTCCCGTTTTCCACACAAGGCCGTCTGAAAAATTTCAGACGGCCGTTGTTCATGTTGGCATGGCATAAAAATCCGCTTCTCCGCCCCATTCCGACAGAATACGGCGCTTCCATCCAAATCGGCTGAAACCTTCGCGAACATACTGAATATGAATAAAGTTCAAGGCAGGTCGGTTTACTATATAATACCGTCCAAACCAACCATAACTTACTCATTGCAGGGAAGATAATGAAAAAAGTGCTGATTGTGCATTACTCGCAAACGGGGCAGCTCTCCAGCCTGGCGCAAAATTTTGCCGCGCCGTTGCAAACAGCCGGCATACAGGTCGATTGCGTCAATATCGTACCGGAGCAGGCGTTTCCGTTTCCGTGGCCGTTTTGGCGTTTTTTCGATACCTTTCCTGAAACCGTCCATTTAAAGCCCGCCCCGATTCTGCCGCCGCACATTCCATCCGAAGATTACGATGTGGTGGTCATTGCCTACACCGTTTGGTTCCTCTCTCCTTCGCAACCGATGACCGCCTTTTTGCAACGCGAAGAAACGCACCGCCTGCTGGACGGCAAACCGGTCATCACGCTTATCGGCTGCCGCAATATGTGGCTGGGCGCGCAAGAGAAAATGAAATCTTTGCTGAAACAAAACGGCGCTAAACTCATCGGCAACATCGTAAAAATCGATGCCTGCAACAGCGCGGCAAGTTTTATTACCACTCCTGCCTGGATGCTGACCGGTGACAAACGCTATTTCCGCTCCCTGCCCTCCGCCGGCATTGCTGAAGAAGAATTGGCGGATGCGGCGCGGTTTGGTGCGAAATTGCGCGATGCACTGTTAAACCAACAGCCTTTGGACGAAACCCTGTTTCAAAATATGGGCGCGGTGACAGTCAATGAAAAACTGATTTTCAGCGAACGCGCCGCCGGCCGCAGCTTCTTCGTCTGGGGCAGGCTTTTGATGGCGGCAGGCCGTATTTCTCCGCTTTTGCGCCGTGCCTTGCTGTGCTTTTACATCGTCTTTTTATTGGCGATGATTTTGGTAGTTTTACCCGTTAGCGTAATTTTGAAAAAGCTGCTGCATCCGCTGCTCAAAGGCCGTCTGAAAAAGCTGGCGGACTATTATGCGCAACCGTCAGGCAGATAATCCGTTTCAGACGGCCTCAAACCAGGAATCCATCATGCCCGAAGTGATCCACTACCCCGAGCTCCATCGCTTTCAAATCGATATTGACGGTTTGGAAGCAGGCTATATCAGCTATACCGAACACAACGGCGGCTGGGACGTAAACCATACCGAGGTCTCGCCCAACTTCCGTCATCGCGGCATTGCCAAACTGCTGGTGGACGCGCTGATGGAATATGCCGAAACACATCACATCCCGTTGACTGCAAGCTGCGACTACGCGGCGCGGTTTATCGGTTGATTATTTTGACAAACACATCATGACATCGAATAACACACTCAAAGACGTTTATCTCAACCGCGTTTCTGCCTTTTTGCCCAACGCCCCCGTCGGCAATGACGAAATGGAAGCCGTCCTCGGCATGGCAGGCGATGTGCCTTCACGCGTGCGCCGTATGATTTTGCGCTCCAACGGCATTTTGTCGCGCCATTACGCCATCGACCCTGAAAGCCGCCGCACGACGCACACCAATGCCGAATTGGCCGCCGAAGCGGTCAACGGCCTGTTTGCCCAAGGCGTTCCTGCAGAAGCCGTCGGCAGCCTGGCCTGCGCCACTTCCTATCCCGACCAAACCATGCCCGGACACGGCGTGATGGTGCATGGTTTGCTGGATATGCCGCCTTGCGAAGTGTTCAGCATGGCAGGCGTATGTGCGGCAGGTATGGCGGCGATGAAACACGCCTACAACGCCGTACGCACCGGCGAACACGCACATGCGGTTTCCGTTGCTTCCGAAAACGCCTCGGCAGTCATGCGCGGCGAAGTGTTCCAAAGTGAAACCGACCATAAAAAACTGGAAAACGCGTCCCCCGAAATCGGGTTTGAAAAAGACTTTTTACGCTGGATGCTGTCTGACGGCGCAGGCGCGGTGTATCTGTCCGACCGCCCTAATTCAGACGGCCTCAGCCTGAAAATCCATTGGATAGACCTGCTTTCCTACGCCAACGAAATGCCGCCCTGCATGTATGCCGGCGCAGAATTCCGCGACGGAATCTTTGAAGGCTGGAAACACGCCGATGCCGATTACGGCCGCCGCCACAGCCTGATGGCGGTCAAACAGGACGTCAAACTGCTGAACGAAAACATCGTCCGCTATACGGTGGAAAAACCCCTCTCCCAAATCGCCGCCAAACACGGCATCCGCGCCAAAGAAATCGATTGGTTCCTGCCCCACTACTCTTCCGGCTTTTTCCGCGACCGCCTTTCAGACGGCCTGAAAAACATCGGCTTCGACATTCCGCAGGAAAAATGGTTTACCAATCTGCACAGCAAGGGCAACACGGGTTCGGCCTCGATTTACATCATCCTTGAAGAATTTATGCGCACTTTCCCCATCGAGCACGGCCAAAAAATCCTGTGTTACGTTCCGGAAAGCGGACGCTTTTCAACATGTTTCATGCTTTTGGAAGCAGTAAAGGCCGTCTGAATGAAGATTGACGACATCCCTCAAGACAACAGCGCCAGCTACCACGGCCACCGCAAAGTCATCTACGGCACCCGCGACGGCCACTACGAAGCGGCTACCAGCAACGGTTGGCAGGACGAAGCCTACGCCACCGAAATGGCGGTGTGCGAACTCGATGCCCAAACTCAGGCCGCGCGCGAAGCCGTCAAAAAAGGCGAATATTCTCCGCTGTACTACCATATGTTCCGCTGCCGTTATGATGAAACCGGCTTGGCCATGGCGGCAGGCGTATGGAAATGGCAGCTGCGTCGGCATTTCCGTCCCGAAGTGTTCGCCAAACTACCGGCCAAAACCCTGCAAAAATACGCCGATGCCTGCCAAATCAACATAGACGGCCTCAAACAAACCGATATTTAAAGCCCCTCATGATTACCCTACATTCGCTCGACCAATCCCGCGCCCTGCGCATTGTTTGGCTGCTTGAAATCCTCGGTACGCCTTACCGCCTGCAAACCTACCGCCGTCATCCCGACACTTTGCTCGCCCCTGACGAACTCAAAGCCATCCATCCCTTGGGCAAATCGCCTTTATTGGATGATGACGGCTTTATCTTGGCGGAAAGCGGCGCGATTACCGACTATCTGATTCAAACCTACGGCAACGGCCGCCTGATGCCCAAACGCGGCAGCCGCGAATACTGGCAATATCAACGCTGGCTGCATTATGCCGAAGGTTCGCTGATGCCGTTATTGCTGCTCGGACTGGTGTTCCGCCGAATTGAAAGTGCACCCATGCCGTTTTTCGTCAAACCGATTGCCCGCAAAATCAGCGGTAGCGTCAAAAGCAGCTTTATCCATCCGCAAGCCGCCCTGCATCTTGCCCATATTGACAGCGAGCTGGAAAACCGCGAATGGTTGGTCGGCAACAGCCTCAGCGGTGCCGACATCATGATGAGCTATCCGCTGCAAGCAGCAGCCGACCGCTTCGATTTTGCCGACTACCCCAATATCCGCGCTTATTTGCAACGCATCGAAGCGCATGAAGCCTACCGCCGCGCCGTTGAAAAAGCAGGTTCGCCTTTATTGAAACTCGACCAATAAAACAAGGCCGTCTGAAACGTTTTCAGACGGCCTGAAACCTTGGTTTACCTGCCAAATATGTTTACGCAAACGACGTTTTTACCCAAGCGCCGCCCGAATGCTTTGTTCCCCCTCGCCGTTCCACTATAATGGCAACCCATATCCTTCTAAAAAAATAACACCATGCCAACCGACAACCGCCCGACTCTTGCCATCGACACCAGCACATCCTTTCTGTCCATCGCATTGGAACATCAAGGCGAAGTCCGCCTGTTTCACGAAAACGTCGGCACCAAGCAATCCGAACAAATCCTGCCGCAAATCGAACGCCTCTTTAAAGAAGCGGGCATCACGGCCGCCGATTTGGGCTGCATCGTTTATGCACAGGGCCCCGGCGCATTTACCGGCCTGCGTATCGGCGCGGCGGTTGCACAAGGTTTGGCCACGCCGTTTGACACGCCCATGATCGGCATTCCCTGCCTCGATGCCGCCGCTTCGCTGCTGCCGCCATCAAGCTGTGTACTGGCGGCCACCGATGCGCGTATGGGCGAAGTGTTCTACGCATGGTTTGATACGCAAAACCACGTCCGCTTGAGCGATTACACGGTTGGCAAAGCCGCCGCCATTACCGCTCCCGAAGGCAAAACGCCTACCGGCGGCATCGGCAATGCCTTTGCCCTCGCCGACAAACCGCCTTTTGACGGTCAAGCCGATATGCCGACCGCCACCGACTATCTTAAACTTGCCCGCAGCGGCCGCTATGTTGCCACCGATGCGGCACACGCCGAGCTGCTCTACGTCCGCAACAAAATTGCCCTGACCGCGCAAGAGCAAGCCCAACAAAAGGCCAAACCGTGAACCTGCGCCCAGCCGTACTTGCCGACTGCTCCACCCTTGCCGCCATCGACGCACAAGGCAATCCTTCGTCGTGGACGGCGCAGCAGTTTGAATCGGCGGTTCAACACCATCCCGACAGCGTTTGGCTCAGTCAGGCCGACCACCAAATTACCGGTTTTATCGTGTGGCAAACCGTGTTTGACGAATCCGAACTGCACCTGATTGCCGTCGCGCCCAAATACCGCCGCCAAGGCATTGCATCCGCCCTGCTGCAACACTGGCAAAACGCAGTGCAACAGCAAGGCGCAACCCGATTGCTACTCGAAGTCCGTGCAAGCAATGAAACCGCGCAACAGCTCTACCGCAAACACGGCTTCCAAACCTGCGGCCGCCGCAAAAACTACTACGCCCTGCCCGACGGTGGCAGCGAAGATGCCGTATTGATGGAGAAATCATGTTAAGCAGCCGCTACCTGCACCTGCACGAAGCCTTGGGTTTGGGCCCGATGTGGCTGAACCGAAACGCCAAAATCATCCATGTCGCGCCTCAAGCCGCGACTGCACCCGTCCGCCCCAAAACCATTGCCACCGATACCGCGCAAGCCGTGCGCACTTTATCCGCAGGCGCCCATCAGGCACGCACCGCCGCCATTGCCACTGCGCAAACGGCCAAACCGGCTGTCCGCGTTCCCGAAGCGGCACCCAAAGCCATAGCCAAAACACCGGCAAAAACAGAAAAAGCCGCGCATTCAGACAATCTGCCCCGTCTTGACGTAACCATCAGGCCGTCTGAAATCATGGTGGTCAGCATTTGCCCGTCCACCGAAGACAGCCTGCACGGTACGCTGTTTAGCGGCAACGTCGGCACACTTCTCGACAACATCCTCGCCGCCATCGGCCTCAAGCCCGAGCAGGCGCACAAAACCGCATGGGTCAAAACCGCGCCCGTGTTCACCGCCCTGCCCGATGCCGAACACGTCCGCGCCGAGCTTGCCGAAATGCAAAACGAGCTGACCGCTTCGCAAGCGCGCGCAGTATTGTTTCTCGGCAAAATCTTCGACAGCCCCGACATGATCGGACTGATGAACGAATTGTGCGGGAAGCGGCCGCATTTCGTCATTCCCCACCCCGCCCGCCTGCTGATGCAGCCGCAACTCAAAGCGCAGGCATGGCAAATCTTAAAGCCATTGAAACAGCTTTTGGCCAAGGCCGTCTGAACATTCTGTTCAACCTAAAATCAGGTTTTCCACCAATAAAAAAGGGCGTGTTCGACACGCCCTAATGTTTATCAATATTCCGCCGAATGCCAGAAAGGCTGGCCCACCGTCGGCGTACTGGCGCGCGCTTTCTCACGCGCTTCCACAGGTTCCGCCTCATATGCCAGACGGCCCGACTCGACCGCAAGCGCAAAAGCGCGTGCCATATTGACCGGATCGCCGCTGCGGGAAACGGCGGTATTCAGCAACACGCCGTCAAAGCCCCATTCCATCACTTGCGCCGCCTGCGAAGGCAAACCCAAACCGGCATCGATAATCAACGGCGTGTCGGGCAGGCGTTTGCGCAGGACTTTCAACGCATAAGCATGAACCGCGCCCAAACCCGTGCCAATCGGCGCCGCCCACGGCATCAACGCCTGACAGCCTGCGTCAAGCAGGCGGCGGCAGGCAATCAGGTCTTCAGTGCAATAAGGCAGCACTTTGAAGCCGTCTTTAATCAGGATTTCCGCCGCTTCGACTAGTTGGAACACATCGGGCTGCAACGTATCATCATCGCCGATAAGTTCGAGCTTAATCCAGTCGGTATCAAACACTTCGCGTGCCATTTGCGCAGTGGTCACGGCTTCCTGAACGCTTTGACAGCCTGCGGTATTGGGCAATACAGGTACGCCCATTTCCTCCAACAACGACCAAAAACCCTGCCCGTGCGCTTCGCCGCCGCTGCCGGCACGGCGCAATGAAACGGTAATCATCGCCGGTTGCGCGATTTGGACAGACTGCTTGAGGATTTCCGGCGTCGGATAAGCAGCCGTACCGAGCAGCAGCCGTGAAGAGAAAGTTTCTCCGTATAGGGTAAACATGATGGATTCCTTTTTAATATTATTTTTGGGGCAATAGCCTTCTGAAAAATCGGTTTAGATAGTTTCCAAATAGTTTTCAAGTCCTTCGGCGACCTTGGTCGGAATAAACTCGGTAATCGTGTATTTCGCCACGCCTTCTCGGTGAAACGGGTCTTCTGCAATTAACTTTTCCACCTGTTCCCTGCCTGATGCTTTCATCAAGATAACGCCGCCCGTCCGCGGCTGTTTGCGGCCAGACATAACAAATATACCTGCTTGATAATACCGCTCGAGATACGCGATATGCTCAGCCAGGTAGGTTTCAACCGCAGCCAAGTCTTTAATATATTCCAACGATACGATAAACATTTCTTTTCCTTTTCTCAGCATTAAACCAATAGCGCAGATATACGCGCAGTAAAACCGCTTATCCGCCGACTACGGGGCGCACAATGTCCACTTTATCGTTTTCGTTTAAAACCGTTTCCGCATACGCGCCTTTGGCGACAAACTGGGTATTGACGGCAACGGCAAACGGTTTCTGCGGCGAGGTTTGGGCGATAAGGTCGGCAACGGTTGTGCCGTTTAATGTGATGGTTTCATTGTTCAATATAATCTTCATGATGTTTGCTCCTCTTGTCAGACTTCTTATTTTCAGACGGCCTTATTGGTCCCACAAAGCCTGAAACGCTTTAACCACCGCTTCGGGATTTTCCGCTTCGGTCACGGCGCGGACGACGGCGAGTGAGGAAACGCCTGTTGCCAGCACATCTTCGGCATTGTTCAAATCGATGCCGCCGATGGCGACGACGGGCGTGCCGCGTGCCTGTCTGACGTATTCGCGCAGTTTGTCTAAACCTTGCGGGGCGGTCGGCATTTGTTTGGTCGTGGTCGGGAAAATCGCGCCGCTGGCGACATAGCTGGGATGTACGGACAGGGCGCGGTCGAGTTCGGCAACGGAGTGCGTACTCAAACCCAAGCGCAAACCGGCGGCTTCAATCGCGGCAAGGTCGGCGGTGTCCATGTCTTCCTGTCCGAGATGTACGCCGTATGCGCCCGCTTCTATCGCTTCGCGCCAGTGGTCGTTGATAAAAAGCTGGGTTGCGCTGTTTTGACAGGCGGCGACGCAACGTTCGATTTCACGTTTCAATTCGTCACCATGCAAGGTTTTGCAACGCAGTTGCACCGTGTCGGCACCTGCTTTGACCATGCGCTCAACCCAGTCGGCGGTGGGAACGACGGCGTAAAATTTCAGGGGGGATTTGAGTGGCGGGAAATTCATGGCGGCTCCGAATCGGACAAATTGTTGTCATGTTATCAGAAAGGCCGTCTGAATAATATTTGTTTTCAGACGGCCTTATCAAATGGTTTTGAACAATCAAGAAGGATATTACAAACCCACCCTTTTGCTGATTGGGATAAAGGTTGTTACAACAAAAACAATGTGGCCAATCCCAAGAAAATCAGGAAGCCGCCGGAGTCGGTGACCGCGGTAATCAGCACCGAGCTGCCCAATGCGGGGTCGCGTCCGGCTTTTTCCATAATGACGGGAATGAGGACGCCGACGGTCGCGGCCAGCAAAAGGTTCAAGGTCATTGCGGCCACCATGACCAAACCGATGCCGATGTTGCCGTAGAGCAGCCATGAAATCACGCCCATCACAGTGCCCCAAATAATGCCGTTGACGAGGGCGACGCCGACTTCTTTTTTCAGCAGGCGGCCTGCCTGCGTGCTGGTCATTTGTCCCATCGCCATGGCGCGGACAATCATGGTGATGGTTTGGTTGCCGGAGTTGCCGCCGATGCCGGCGACGATGGGCATCAACGCGGCCAGTGCGACGATTTTCTCGATACTGCCTTCAAATGCGCCAATCACGCGGCTGGCGATAAAGGCGGTACACAGGTTGATGGCAAGCCACATCCAGCGGTTTTTCACCGAGTCCCAAATCGGGGCGAACAAGTCTTCTTCTTCTTGCAAACCGGCCATGTTAAACATGTCGGCTTCGGATTCTTCACGGATCACGTCCACCATTTCGTCAATGGTGATCCTGCCGATCAACTTTTTGTTTTCATCGACAACCGGCGCGGTAACCAAGTCATAACGCTCAAACGCCTGCGCCGCTTCTTCCACGTCGTCTTCGGGACGGAAGCGCACGACATCGGTGGCCATCACGTCTGCCACCATGTCTTCGGGGTCGGCAACCAAGAGTTTGCGGATGGGCAGCACGCCTTGCAACACGTCGTTTTCATCAACCACGAAAATCTTGTCGGTATGGTCGGGCAGGCTGTCGAAACGGCGCAAGTAGCGCAATACGACTTCACACGCCACATCGGCACGGATGCTGACCAATTCAAAGTCCATAATCGCGCCGACTTGGTTGTCTTCGTAAGACATCGCCGCTTTGACCTGCTCGCGTTCTTCTTCATCACGCGTTTGCAGCGCTTCGTACACCACTTGGTGCGGCAGGTCGTCTGCCAGCTCTGCCAATTCGTCTGCGTCCAAATCATCGACGGCGGCCAACAGCTCGTCTTTGTCCATGGACTCGATCAGCGTTTCGCGTACGGCGTCGGATACTTCCAGCAACACTTCGCCGTCGTCTTCCGGGGCGACCAAAAGCCAGACGATGTTACGCTCGCGCGGCGGCAGGGATTCCAAGACGGCGGCCACGTCGGCAGGGTGCAGCTCGGCCAAGAGGACGGTCAGCTCGGTGAACTTGTCGCGCAGGCTTTCATCTTCAATCGGCACGCCTGCTTCGATTTGTTCGAAGGACGGCTCGAGGATTTCGCATAAGGCATGGATGCGGTCGATATCGTCAGAGATGCGATCGTCAGAAATGCGGTCTTCCACCGCTTCATTGTCGGGGGTATGGTCGAGATTCGGAGGGGTTTGTTCGATGCTCATAAATGCTCCGCCCGCCGGACGCGGGGAGGCATTTCGGCGGGATGATTATGGTTGTTGTGTGTCTGATGGGAAGTTCAAAGGCGAACTGGGAAGGTCCATAATTCGAGCCTGCTGAGAGGCGCAGAGTTGTAAACGGTGCATATTCTACTCTTTTTTAGGCCGTTTTACCATTTTTAACGGGAAAGGCCGTCTGAAACCGGGTGATAACGACACCCTTTTTTTCAGACGGCCTGATGATTTGATTTTATTTGTTTCGCCTGCCGAACGCTTCCCTGACCACGTCCAACCAAGCCCTTAAGGCCGGCGTCGGGCGTTGGTGTTTTTTCCATGCCATGGTGAGCTGCCAGCGGATTTCGGGTTCGACCAAAGGAATGGCGGCAAAGACATCGGGATTGATTTTTCGGGCATAGTATTCGGGCAGCAGGGCAATGCCCATATTGTGCGCCACCATGTCGGCAACCAAATTCCATTGTCCGGTACGGCAGACAACGTTGGGGGTAAAACCTTGATTACGGCAGGCCGTCTGAATGGTTTCGTTGAGGGAAAAGCCGGCGCCAAACAGAATGAAGGGCTCGTGTTGCAGGCTTTTGAGCGTCAGTGCATCGTGTCTCGCCCGATTTTTCGGCATCAAGACCACCAGCGGATAGTCGCACAAGGTAATGCTGTCGAAGTCTTCGTGAACCGGCGCGAGCAGCTGCCCGGCATCGAGTTCGTTGTTGCGCAAGGATTGCTCGATGGCGAGCGAGCCTTGTTCCAAAAACGACAATTCGATGTCCGGCCATTTTTGGTGGAAATCAAACAGCGCATGACTGAGCAAATCGCTGCCAAACAAAGCCAAACCCAAACGCAGCGTCCCGCTTTTGACATGGCGGTAATCGTCAATGCGGGCCAGCAGCAAATCGCGTTCGTGTAAAAGGTTTAACGCGTGGCGATAGACTTCTTCGCCGATTGCGGTCGGCTGCACCTGCCGCTTTTTGCGTCCGTTTTCTTTGCACAAAAGCGGCACGCCCAATTCTTCTTCCAAAGCCTGAATGATTTTGCTGACCGTCGGCTGCGTCAAATTCAACGCGGAAGCCGTGGCCGAAAAACTTTGCAGGCGGATGAGTTCGGCAAAACAATACAGGCTTTTGAAGTCCATTATTCCTCTAAGGCATGATTATTCGTTTAATAATTCATATTATGCAGAAACCAGGTTTCTATAATCAAGCCTTTCATTCAACACACACCCATATCATGGATTCCCTCACCAGATTTTTTCAGACGGCCTTGCAGCTTGCCATCATCGGCGCAGTATGGGGCGTTTCCGACCTTATCGTCCGCTTCACGCATCTGCCTATTTCTTCAGGCGTATTGGGCTTGTTCCTCATGCTCGCCCTTTTGGGGCTCGGCATCATCCGCCCGGGCATGGTTGACCGCGGCGCAAAATGGGCATTGGGCGAACTCGTCTTTTTCTTCATCCCCATCATGGTTTCCGTCTTGCAATATCAAGACCTGCTGATGTCCGAAGGCTGGCAGCTGATTTTGACCATCGCCGTCGGCACCGCGCTCGTGATGATCAGCACCGCCCTGACCCTCGATTTCTGCTACCGCTGGAAACGCCGCCTCTACAAAAAACTCCACTCCTAAAAATAGAGAATAAAAATGGACTACACCGCCCTCGCCTGCTTCATCTGGACTTGCTTTGCCTATGTCGTTGCCAAAAAAATCCACCGCAAAAAACCCTTAATGATTTTCTCCCCCGTCGTTACCGTCTCCGTCAGCACCATCCTCCTGCTGCTGGCATTCGGCGTCAATTACGACACCTACCACAAATATACCCAAGGCATCGTCTTCCTGCTCACTCCGGTTACCGTTGCCTTTGCCGTCCCCATTTATGAAAACCGCGAAGTCATCCGCCGCCAGCTGCCCATCCTCTCCATCGCCATTATGGTGGGCATGTTTGTCGGCGTAGTCAGCGCATTCCTCATGAGCCATATGTTCCATTTCAACAACGAAGTGACCAACAGCCTGATGGCGCGCTCCATCTCCACCCCGTTTGCCGTCGTCCTCGCCAGCGAAATCCACGGCTCCGCCTCGCTCGTTTCCCTGTTCACCATCATCACCGGCTTTGTCGGCATGATATTCGGCGACCTGTTTTTGGCCTTTACCCGCATCCGTTTCCACACCGCCAACGGCGTGGCATTCGGCAATGCCGCCCACGGCTTCGGCACATCGCGCGCCGGACAACGCCACGAAACCGAAGGCGTGATGGCCAGCCTGACCATGATTTTGGCCGGACTGTTTATGGTATTGTTTGGCCCGACCATGGTGCATTTGGTAATTTGGATGATGAGTTAGGCTTCATCCTGATGACCATACACAAAAAGGCCGTCTGAAACATATATTGGTTTCAGACGGCCTTTTATATTATGGAACGATTACAGTTTGAAAATAGAAGCTTCTGCTAAATCATGAATGGTATCCAACGCAGATGAACCTGTACCATTGCTTGAATAGGTCGCATTGTCTGAGGAAAGACCGGCAGAAGAATCAAGAGGATCAGCCTCACCAAAGGCACGGCTCAAAAGTTCATCGCCATCGAAAGCTTTGGATTCCAATATCGGCTTCGCGGCCGGCTGCGCAGGCTCGAAACCTTCCCACTCACGCGGATCAAGGCGGATGATACGCCCATTATCGTCATGGCCATTATCAGACTCTATTCCTTTTGAAAAGAAGCCGTTCCATTCACGCGGATCAAGACGGAAAACATGCTCATTATGACCATGATCGGACTCTACTCCTTTTGAAAAAAAGCCGTTCCATTCGCGCGGATCGAGACGGAAGACATGCTCATTATGGCCATTATCGGCCCCTATGCCTTTTGAAAAAAAGCCATTCCACTCGCGCGGATCGAGACCGAAAACAAAATCTTTAGAATCAATTTCTGTACCTGGTTGATATACTTTAGCCACGGAACTCTCCTTAAAAATAAACAGTTGCTGTACCCAATGCCCCATCAGGTTGATGAGAGCCTTTATTCTAAAACAAAGAAAACAGCAGGCAGAGGCCAAAGGGAACAACGGTTCATTAAAACGACAATCGGACTAAAATCTTTTAAAAACAAATAGATATAATTTACACATCATAATCAATAATACATAATCAAATTTCCAGACTACCCCGACAACCAGGGGAATCCTTCTTTCCCACTTTCCCCGTCATGTGGCAAAAAGGCCGTCTGAACAATGACTTTCAGACGGCCTTTTCATTTGCTCAAACCTTATTCTTTAGGTAGGCGCAGGACGGAGACGATGAATCCGCCCCAAATGACAATCAGTGCGACAAGCATCATGACAATGGCTGAAGTACTCATTATTCTTCTCCTTCACGTTCGTGTTCATGTTCGTCTTTGACGTTGAAGCCCTGACCGTGTTTCCACGGCAAGAACGACAGCAAAACCGACAAGACGAGGATGGCGCCCACCATGCCCCAACCGAAGATATTGAGGAAGCTGTCAGGATAGCCGCTGTAATTCTCTTTTAAGAGGCCGACAGTATCCTGATAAAGCATATAGCCGAGCATGGCGACGGTAACCACCACGCTGGCGGTCCACACTTTGCCGACACGGATGGAAGACAGCGCGTTCAAGTGATTGCGCAGTTCGGGCAGCTTGCGCAACAAAACAATCGCCAAAACGTAAACAAAACCGGCAGCCACAATGCCGTAAGTATTGATGAATTTGTCCAATACGTCCAACACAGGCAGGCCGGTGGTCGTACCGAACAGCAAGGTGGAAATAATCGCCATGGGAACGCCTGCAATCATCGTCGCGCTGACACGGCCGATGTTCATTTTGTCTTGAATCGCGGCCACAATCACTTCAACGATAGAAATCATGGAAGTGACACCGGCAAACACCAGCGAGCCGAAGAACAACACGCCGATCAACGCGCCCATAGGGGCTTGGTTGATGATGGTCGGGAACGCGATAAACGCCAAGCCGATACCGCTGGACGCCACTTCGCTGACTTCTTTGCCTGCAGCTTGAGCCATAAAGCCCAATGCGGCAAATACGCCGATACCGGCGAGCAACTCGAAGCTGCTGTTGGCAAAGCCGACAACCAAGCCGGTACCGCCCAAGTCGGTTTTTTTCTTCAGGTAAGAAGAATAAGTAATCATGATGCCGAAGCAGATGGAGAGCGAGAAGAAAATTTGGCCGTATGCGGCTACCCAGACTTTCGGATCCGCCAAACGGCTCCAGTCAGGCGTAAACAAAGCGTCCAAACCTTTTGCCGCACCCGGCAGGGTCAGGGCGATGCCCACCATGATGACAAACATCACCACCAACAACGGCATGAAGAATGTGGACGCACCGGCCACGCCTTTTTGTACGCCCAAAGCCATAATCGCCAGCGTAAACACCCAAATGGCAATCAGTGGGCCGGCCACTTTGCCGACAAAATCCAAGCCCAAGTCTTTGGCATCGGCCATTTGCAGGAAGTCTTTGAAGAAGAAGGTTTGAGGATCCGCACCCCACGCCGAAGTCAAAGAATAATAGGCATAGCTTGCCGCCCAGCCGACAATCACGGCGTAGTAGATACAGATGATGACGTTGGTCAGGAAGTTCCACCAACCCACCGGCTCAAACCAACGGCCGAGGCGGCGGAAGGCCAAAGGAGGCGAACCGCGGTAACGGTGGCCGATGGCATAGTCGAGCAGCAACAGCGGAATACCTGCCGTCAACAGCGCAACCAAATAAGGGAGGACGAAAGCACCACCGCCGTTGTCGAAGGCGATGTAAGGGAAACGCCAAATGTTGCCTAAGCCCACGGCAGAGCCGATGGCGGCAAACATAAAGGCACGGCGACTGCTAAACGTCGCGCGTTCGCTGGATTGAGAATTTGACACAATGAACCTCTTAAAAATCGAGTGTCGTCAAGGCCTCCCGGCCTTGCGCGTATATATTTAGAAATCAGGTCGGACAAACCGGCCGGTTAAAATAGATATTCGGACAAGGATAATATCCGGTATTTAAAGAATGCACCGCTTATGGCCATGCAAACATAATCTGACCTTATCGTAAAAAAATTTAACACTGTTGGCAAGTCAGTATTGCATTAAAATCGCAAGGAAAATCTTCATGCACTACGACTAAAATCTTCATACACTTCTTTATATACACGCCAAACGCAACACCCAAGCCCCGTTTTTTCCTCCCCTTCCCACTGACAACCGCCCTTGCCGCAAACCGCCTTCCCCTTATCCCGTAAGGAAAAGCGGCAACCCAACGCATTCAAATCCCCCGTCATCAAAATGTTTCAGATGGCCTGTTTTCCTTCCGTCCAATCCGGGCCGTCTGAAAATTTCACTGTTGCATGTTGTAATCAAGAAACCACTCCAAAATTCCGTTTAATATAAACAAAAACAATCCGCCTTTTTCTACACCCTTCATCACCATCATTTAAAATAAGCATAAAATATCAAAAATAAAATGAATAAAAAATAAAATGACAAAAAATCCAAAATAATATTAATTTTAAACCCGTATTTCTACTCTAATCATCCACAATCAAAAATAATCGAATCAAAAAATTTCAATAAAACATTAATTACACAGCACTACATTTTTGCTATAATTGCCGCCATTCAATCCACAACCCAAACCCAAAAGAAGAGGAAAAGCCATGGGTATCAAAGTTGCCATCAACGGTTACGGCCGCATCGGCCGCCAAGTAGTGCGCGCTATTTTCGACTACAAACTGCAAGACCAACTCGACATCGTTGCCATCAACGCCAGTGGCAGCATCGAGACCAACGCCCACCTGACCAAATTTGACACTGTTCACGGCCGCTTTGACGCCGATGTTTCCCATGATGAAAAACACCTCATCATCAACGGTAAAAAAATCCCTTACTTCTCCACCCGCAATCCTGCCGAATTGCCATGGGGCGAATTGGGCGTTGACCTGGTCATGGAATGTACCGGCGCGTTCACCAGCAAAGAAAAAGCCAAAATCCACTTGGAAAGCGGCGCGAAAAAAGTGCTGATTTCCGCTCCCGGCGGCGATGACGTTGACGCAACCATCGTTTACGGCGTAAACGACGACGTGATTACCGGCGACATGACCGTTATCTCCAACGCGTCTTGTACCACCAACTGCCTGGCGCCCGTAGCCAAAGTGTTGAACGAAAACATCGGCATCGTAAACGGCGTGATGACCACCATCCACGCGCTGACCAACGACCAGACCGTAACCGACGTACGCCACAAAGACCTGCGCCGTGCGCGTAGCGGCGTGGAAAACATGATTCCGACCAAAACCGGCGCAGCAAAAGCCGTCGGCTTGGTATTACCTGCCCTGAAAGGCAAACTCGACGGCCTCGCCATCCGCGTACCGACCGTCAACGTTTCCCTGGTTGACCTGAGCTTCCAAGCAAGCCGCGAGACTTCTGTCGAAGAAATCAACGCGCTGATGAAAGCCGCTTCCGAAGAAGGCCGTCTGAAAGGCGTTTTGGGTTACAACACCCTGCCGCTGGTTTCTATGGACTTCAACCACACCACCCAAGCCAGCACATTCGACTCTACGCTGACCAAAGTAACCGAAGGCAAAATGGTTAAAGTGTTCGCATGGTACGACAACGAGTGGGGCTTCAGCTGCCAAATGCTGAACACCGCGCGCCGTATGTTCGGTTTGGAAGTACGTCCGTTCTAACCGGCTTCCAACACAAAGGCCGTCTGAAACATCTTTTCAGACGGCCTTTTGTATTTCCTTTAAAATATCGCATTCCCATTTATTTTCAGACGGCCTCTTCATGTTTCCCAACGAATCCGCCCCCAATCTACTGCAAGGCTTAAACACCGAACAACTCTCCGCCGTAACCTGGCCGCCGCAATCTGCCCTCGTTTTGGCAGGCGCGGGCAGCGGCAAAACGCGCGTACTGACCACGCGCATCGCATGGCTGTTGCAAAGCGGTCAGGCCAGCGTACACAGCATTATGGCGGTAACGTTTACCAACAAAGCCGCCAAAGAAATGCAAACCCGTTTGGGCGCGATGATTCCCGTCAACGTCCGCGCCATGTGGCTCGGCACGTTCCACGGCTTGTGCCACCGCTTTTTGCGCCTGCACCACCGCGATGCCGGCCTGCCCTTGTCCTTTCAAATCCTCGACAGCGGCGACCAGCTTTCCCTGATCAAACGCCTGCTCAAAAACCTCAACATCGCCGAAGAAATCATCGCGCCGCGTTCATTGCAAGGCTTTATCAACGCGCAAAAAGAATCCGGTTTGCGCGCTTCCGTGTTGAGCGCGCCCGATCCGCACACGCGCCGCATGATTGAGTGCTACGCCGAATACGACAAAATCTGCCAACGCGAAGGCGTGGTCGATTTTGCCGAACTCATGCTCCGCAGCTACGAAATGCTGCAAAGCAACGAAATCCTGCGCCAACACTACCAAAACCGCTTCAACCACATTCTGGTCGACGAGTTCCAAGACACCAACAAGCTGCAATACGCCTGGCTGAAACTGATTGCCGGCAACAACGCCGCCGTTTTTGCCGTCGGTGACGACGACCAAAGCATTTACCGGTTCCGCGGCGCAAACGTCGGCAACATGACCGCGCTGATGGAAGAGTTCCACATCGACGCGCCCGTCAAACTCGAACAAAACTACCGCTCCGTCGGCAACATCCTCGCCGCCGCCAACGCCGTTATCGAAAACAACGACGAACGCCTCGGCAAAAACCTGCGCACCGATGCCGAAGCAGGCGACAAAATCCGCTACTACTCCGCCTTTACCGACCTCGAAGAAGCACAATTCATCGTTGACGAAACCAAAGCTCTCGAACGCGAAGGCTGGGATTTGGACGAAATCGCCGTCCTCTACCGCAGCAACGCCCAATCGCGCGTCATCGAACAAAGCCTGTTCCGCAGCGGCATCCCCTACAAAATCTATGGCGGCCTGCGCTTTTACGAACGCCAAGAAATCAAACACACCCTCGCCTACCTGCGCCTCGCCGTCAATCCCGACGACGACAACGCCCTCTTGCGCGTCATCAACTTCCCACCGCGCGGCATCGGCGCACGCACCATCGAAAACCTTCAGACGGCCTCAAACGAACAAGGCATCACCCTTTGGCAGGCAGCCTGCAACGCCGGCGCAAAAGCCGCCAAAATTGCCGCCTTCGTCCGCCTGATTGAAGCCCTGCGCAACCAAGTCGGACAAATGCCCCTGTCCGAAATCATCGTCGGCATCCTCAAAGACAGCGGCCTGACCGAATACTACCGAACCCAAAAAGGCGACAACCAAGATCGCCTCGACAACCTCGACGAACTCGTCAACGCCGCCATCGAGTTCAAACCCGAAGACAGCAACTTTGAAACCCTGCCCGAAAACATTTCAGACGACCCCGCCTTCCCCATCCTTGCCTTCCTCAGCAACGCCGCCCTCGAATCCGGCGAAAACCAAGCAGGCGCAGGCGAAAAAGCCGTCCAACTGATGACCGTCCACGCCTCCAAAGGCTTGGAATTTAACGCCGTCTTCCTCACCGGCATGGAAGAAGGCCGCTTCCCCAGCGAAATGAGCCTTGCCGAACGCGGCGGCCTCGAAGAAGAACGCCGCCTCATGTACGTCGCCATCACCCGCGCCCGCAAACGCCTCTACATCACCATGGCGCAGCAACGCATGCTGCACGGACAAACCCAATTCGGCATCGTCTCCCGCTTCGTTGAAGAAATCCCGCCCGAAGTATTACACTATCTGTCCGTCAAAAAACCCGCCTACGACAGCTACGGCAGCCTGCGCCAAACCGCCGCCCCAAAAGACAAAATCATCGACGACTACAAACAGCCGCAAACCTACGCAGGCTTTCGTATCGGCCAAAACGTCCGCCACGCCAAATTCGGCACCGGCGTCATCATCGATGCCGTGGACAAAGGCGAATCCGCCCGACTGACCATCAACTTCGGCAAACAGGGCGTAAAAGAGCTGGACACCAAGTTTGCGAAACTGGAAGAGATGTAAAAGGGAGATGACAGAGGTCGTCTGAAAAACGAGGGCAACAAGCTTTGCCCCAAATTCCGCCGTCATTCCCGCTCAGACGAGAATGACAGACGGTAAAAGTCGGGTATAAATATCCACCCACCTGTTATAACTGAAATCAATAAGGAAGAACATTATGCCCCAAGTTTTTAAAGATTTTGATTTGTCCTCCGTTTGGGAATCTAATAGTTGGGCGGATAAGGACTACAAAGAAGCCCCATTTACCCCTGAGATTTTGGCTGCTGTAGAAAGTGAGCTAGGCTATAAATTGCCACAAAGTTTTATTGCATTGATGGCAGTACAAAACGGCGGGATATTTATCAAAAACTGCTTTCCGACTACTCAGAGAAATTCGTGGGCGGAAGATCATGTGCAAATTTGCGAGGTATCAGGAATCGGTTTTGAAAAAGAAGGGAGTCTGTGCGGCGCGATGGGGCAAAAACTTTGGCTGGAAGAATGGGAATATCCGCCTATCGGCGTGTATTTTGCTAACGACCCATCTGCAGGACATGCCATGTTTGCCTTGGACTATCGAGAGTGTGAAAAAGACGGAGAGCCGAAAGTGGTGCTTGTCGAACAAGAATGGGATTTTGAAATAGTCGAACTTGCCCCAAATTTTGAAACCTTTATCCGCAGCTTGCGGCATGAAGATGAGTTTTTAGATAACTAATAAAAAGTAGGCCGTCTGAAAAATTTTCAGACGGCCTTTTAACATCTATCTATTAAGCCGAAAAAGCCTTATATGCCATTGAAACGATAATCAGCAAAACCGTTACAACCAAAACCTTACGAATAACTTCTCCGTTTGAATTAATAGCATGGAGGCTGCCAAAATGGTTGCCCAACAAATTTGCCAAAATCATTGGGATTCCGATTAGGAACGCCATTTTCCCTGCTATCAAGAAGGCAACAAATGCCCCGATGTTAGAAGCAAAATTGAAAATCTTGGAAGTAGCCGAAGCCTGCAACAACGACAATTTGTTAATGACAAACAAAGCAATGATGAAAATACTACCTGTACCCGGGCCAAAAAAACCGTCATAAAAACCAACAATCAGACAAGTTAAAAATACCGCGATAACGGATTTTTTTATCTCGCCACGCTCGTCTTCTTTTTTCAGCAAAACACCTTTAAACAAAGTTGCCAGCAAGCCTATGGGCAAAAACGCAAGAATAATGTAATTGATGGTTTCCACCGGAAGAATCAAAATGACTTTTGCACCGACAAATGCCCCAATTAAAGCCGCAACAATGCCAACCGGCACAATATGCCATACGATCGAACTGCTCTTCATAAAATTTTTAATCGCTGCCACCGTACCGATGGTACTCACCAATTTTTCCTGTGCCAACGCGACCTGAGGCGGTAAACCTACCATCAAAAATGCGGGAATCAAAATCAGCCCTGCTCCGCCCGCAATAGCATCGACATAGCCCGCAATCAAAGACGCGGCAACCAGCAAGAAAAGGCCGAGATAAAAATAATCGGCAATAATGCTGCCGGGAATAAATAATTGTTCCATGGATTGTTTCCTCTTGATTAAATTTTTTGTTATTAAAAGTTGTTAACTGCTCAATACATCGCCCTTCTTCGTCAAAACATATTGATAAACTTCTTCTACCGTAGCCTCGTCATAGCTTTTGCCAAAGCGTTTTTTGTAGCCCAGTTCGTATAGTTTCACATGATGCCCTTCCGGGATTTCGACGCCCACATTTTCCAAACACGATTTGGCGCAATGCAGATGACAGCCGTCAATAACCAACATCGGCCGTCCGGACTGCGCTTTGCGCACCAACGGCGCGACTTTGCCGCCCACGCCGGAAATGCACGACATTTCAAATTCTCCGGCATGGTCGAGCGCCACGGCTGTGTTGTTGGCCAGCTGCGCCACATCGGAACATCCGGAACAAGAATAAATTAAGGGAAGCTCATTGCGGTTAGGCATTTTCTATTTCCTTCGATAGCGGTTTTTATCTTTATATGTCCACCCATGGTCAGTCTGTCGGGCGCATTATGCGTGTTATGCGGATATTCGGGTTGCACCCGTTTTCTTTTTTCAGACGGCCTACGGCGTATCCATTTATATATTAAAAGGCATCATAACTCAATACGATTAGACACTCCAGGACAAAGCAGATGCTACCTTCTAAAAAATAAAGGCCGTCTGAAAACAGATAACGCTGCTTTTTCAGACGGCCTTTTTATTTGAAGTTAATGATTAGGCTTTAGGTTCGCCATCATTCTCTGCTTTAGGCGGAACGGGGGCAAACCAGCCGACCAGAAGCAGCAACAGGCCGACGATGATGAAGGAGACGATGCGCGCGATACCGCCGCTGTTGGAAAGCTCGATCAGGAAGAGTTTGACGACTACGATGCCCATCAGCGTCGCGCCTGTCATCCAGTAGGACCGCTGTTTGCGGCGGTTGCCGAGTACCATCAAGATGATGGCGGTTACTGCCCAAACGACGGAGAGGCTGGCTTGCAGGCCGAAGGATTGGAGCATGATGTCGAGACGCCAAGTGATGCCGTCGTAGAAATGCCATACGCGCATCACGCCTGCGCTGATCAGCATAAATGCCAAGGCGGCGACTGTGGTTGCCGTGGTACGGCGAAGGTCGGGCGACAAGGCGTTGGGCAGGGATTTCAGGGCAAACCAAAGCATGCCGGCGCTGGCAAGTTCCAATGGGTTAAGCACGGGAATATACGGCAACGGCAAAGGTTGGAATGGCGTGGAGAAGTTGGTCCACAGCATCCAACAAGCGGCAGCAAGGGCGCACAACGGCATAGCAAAATGCTGATAAATGGCTTGATGCCGTCTGAAAAATGCGCGTTGGCGCTGCGTATGGAAAACAACCCACATCGCCAAAGGCACGACCAGCCATGAGAGCTGCGACCAAACGCCGGAGAGGAGGCCGCCGACATACAGCGCGGTCCAAAGCGCCCAAAGTATGCCGAGTATCGTGATATTGAATTTGTGCAGCCAAAGCAGATCAGGGCGCGGATAATTGTTCAGAATGATGAAGTTCAACACGGTAGCGGCGGCAAGCGGCAAGGCTGCGGTGGCTGTCCATGCGTGTTCGGTATGGTAGAAGACAAAATGCAGGGCAAACACGGGCAGGAATGCCAAGTTTGCCTGCAGCAATTCTTCCCATTTCAAACGTTTGGCAAACAGCAGCAGGCCGGCAAATATCGGCCACATCCACAACTCGATAAACAGGGTTTCCTCGCCTGTCCATTGCATATAGAGGGCGTAGCTGCCTGTCGCCAACGCTGTAATCAGGATGATCCAGCCTGAAACCTGTGCAAAGTAAACCTCGTTTCCTTCCGGCTTTTCGCTTGCAACCGGCACGCGCGGATATTGCAGCGCGTAGGCAGCCGCAAAAAGCAAAGGCGTAGCGGCAATAAGGTACAGATGGCTCAGGAAGCCTTGGGATTCATAAATGATGCCGGCTTGCAGCAACAGGGCGAACAATACATTGCCCAAGGCAAATGTGATAAACACATTCGGCTCATGTTTGCGCCGGCAGAATGCCCACGCCGCCGCCAAAGCGGAAAGAGCGACAATGCTGCCTTGGTCGGCCAAGAAAAGCAAAGGCAAAATAGAGATGTACAGCAAGGCGGCAGACAACACGGCCGTCTGAACGGATTTTTCCCATTGCGCCGAACCTTCGCGCCGCGAGAAATTCCACAATAAATAAATCGCCGCTCCGCCAAGCAACACCACAACCGTCGTAAACCACTGCCCTTCCAGAACGGTATCGGTGCCGAAGCCCTGATAATTGCCCAGCTGAATCAGTGCCGCCAAGAGATAAACCATCAGCGCACCCAAACGGATATGCGGACGCTGTTGGCGCAAACCGAAGAAATAAACCAGTGCGGATTCGGCACTCCACAAAATAACCGTATTGCTCGGTTCAAAATAAAGCGGAACGGCAATTGTGAGGAACAACACCGCCAACGCAAAAAACGCCTGACGCAAAATATACAGCCCCTGCTGACGTTTCAGCAGCAGCGCGGCCAGTCCGTAAACAGCGGCAAAACCCAATGCGGAAAGCGCATCCGCAGACGGCCAATGCTCCACCATGCGGTATTGCAGGCCGAACGCCGCCGCCATCGTGCCAAACAATAAAGTATGGTCGAGGACATGCACGCGCAGGCCGTGTGTATAAATACTCTTGCCGATTTCTTCCAAAGTCGCATTGTCGGCAATCGGCGTAACGCCGTCTTCGCTGTTTTCCGTCAGCTTACGGCGTGCGAACAGATACGCGATAAAGGTATAGAGCAGCCAGTGGTAAATCAAGAAAGGCTCGGTAGTGGCGAAATGTTGCGGCGTATAACTTCGCATGCCCCACAGCGCGGCAATGGCAAAAGTAGCGACAAAACCCGTCAGGTTCAGCGGACGCCATGCCTTAAACCACGCAATCGCGGCCACACCGCCGTTGAGCAGGGCAAGATAAGAAAACAGCACCAAATAATTGCCGCTGCCGTCTGAAGTCAGCAAAGGCGCGGCCATACCGCCGATTAAAGCAACCTGCGCCATAATCTGCGCATTCTGCCTTACCGCCAGCCACGCCATCAGCACAACCATCGCCACCATCAGCCCGAACACGACCGACACAGGCAGCAGCGGATGTAGTTTCAACGCCGCCAACGCCGTCAAATACATCACCGCCACGCCGAAACCCTGCAACACCAAGCCATACTCACGCTTACGGCTTTGCAGCTTCCAGCCGCCGACCACCGCCGCCAAACCCGCGCCAGCCACAGTCAAATAACGCAGCTCCACCGGCACATGAACCCGCTCGGAGGCATAGCGCAAGAGGAACGCCAAGCCGAGGAACAGCACCACAATACCGGTTTTCAACAGCGGATTACCGCGCAAGAACCAAGCAACAATCGGATTGTCGGAAAACTTGTACTCTCCGCCTTCCGACTGAGCCTTATGGATAACGAATTGACGCAATGGCGCATCTTCGTTTTCAGACGGCATCGAAGCAACAACAGCCTCTTTTTTAGACTGCCCTGCTTGTTCAGCAGCAACCGGAGCAACCGCCTCGACAACTTCTTCCACAACAGGCTCAGACGAAGCAGCAGCCTTGGTAGAAACAGGATCAATAGGTATAGAAAAAGAAGGAGCAAACGCCTCTTCAATCTTCTGCTTAACAGGCGCAGCTTCCGCCTCAGGCTCAACCCGAACATGACGCGGCTCAGAGGCCGTCTGAACATCGGCAACAGCCCGAACCTCAAGCCCCTGCCCTACCTTCGCCTCATCACGGACAGCCTCATGCTCCAACACCGACAAACGCTGTTTCAGCAGCTCGATTTCCTGCTCCAGCTTCTGCATCCTGTCGCCTGCCGTAGCAGATTCAGCCAAACGCTCTTCTTGACGCTGTTTGGCAATCGACCAAGCAACCAGCCAAAACAACGACCCAATAATCACGCCCGTGGCCATCTCATCAAGAAAATAGCCGATCATAATAGGAATAAGCAGGCCGAAAAACTGCATAAAACACCTGTTTGATAACAATAAGAATATGCCGATTGTAACACCGGCAACATTATTCATGAAAAAAAGAGACAAAAGGCCGAGAATAAAAGCATACGGCAAATAGAAGATAGAAAATCGGCATAAAAAAGGCCGTCTGAAAATGTTTAGGGATTTTCAGACGGCCTCGGATGGGTTTTGGATTTCAAACACCGCGTGCGTGCGTACCGCACACACCCTACACCCGATGCTCAGTTTCAGTGGGTCAGATTCTCGAATCTGACGGCTTTTGAGATGCCAGGTTTTTGTCGGATACAAGTATCCGACCTACGGCGGACTATACGTTATGTAATAATTGTAAAATCTTAGTTCCTACATTTGTTTTGAGAAACTCTTCTTGTTCGGCAGCGATTCTCAAAAGAACTTCTATATCAGAAGCATATTTTTTACCAGATCTATCTTCCTTTAAAAGGTACTTTTTTGTATGGTGCAAAAAGAAATCTTTTAAAATTTCTGTAACATCATGTCCACGACTTAGTCTCCATTTAGGTTCAGTTTGCTTTAGCTCATATGCTTTTTCAAATAAATCATCTATATCACTTTTTCTAGGGGAACATGAAGATAACCTCTCCCTGAGATTTTCTATATCAAAAGACATGTTCCAGTTAGACAGATTAGAATTATTGAACGAAATAAATTCAAATAAATCCACTCCGTCTAAGATCGTTCTTTTATCAGCCAACATTTCATTCGCTGCCCGAATAGCTCCTACTTCCCTAGAAAAATTTTCTAGTTTAGGAAGGAGAAGTCTAAGACAATCGTTAATATCGACATTATCCTTAGGGTGTAAATTCACAAGCAACTTAGTTAATGCTTGTGAGTTAACTAAAAATGTTTCTATGTCATTAAAGAAAAATGTTTTAGTATCAGTACAATAAAAAGAATAAATTAAATTGGAATCTTCTTTTATTCTGCTACATAAATAATCATAATCCACGTCTATCAAGAAATAAATTCCACGCTTTTCTACTTCCGATTTTTGGTTTAGGAGATCCAGCATATTTAAACTTTTGTCTTTACCTTTCGACTCCGTAAATCTAATTGGCTTCCCTATAAAGAAAGGAACTAATAAATCTCTATCTGTTTCTCCCTCTACAACCAATGTTATTTTTTTATATGAATTAAAAATTAATTTTGCCTCATCAATTATATATGTAGGTGATTGGGCAACATCCTTTAATGATTTATGTGGTTTAATCATTTCAATAATCCCCAATATTGCTCAGATAATTCTAGAACATTATCCCAATTTCCATTAATCAATGCAGGGGCATGTGTAGCGATTACCACAGAAAAGCTATTAATTTCTTGTATTTTTATCAAAATATTTACAAATTCTTCTTGCCATGCAGGATGTAAAGAAATTTCTGGCTCATCAATTAAAACTAGCGTATCAGAATCAATATTAAAAATTAATTTACCTATCAATAATATTAAATGCTGCTCACCAGAAGATAGCTCATCTAATGAGATGTTTTTAATATATTTTTGCTTAAAAATAGGATATATTTCAAACCCTATTTCAGGAGAAACTTTTATATATTTAAAAGAAAGTAAGGTATTTAGATTTTGGGTAAAAAGGGAGATTTTTTTTGCTAAAGGCTCTAATTTTGCAAGACGTTCCACAATATCAGTCAAATAAACCTCTAAAACTTTTTCTCCTGTATTATCTTTGATATGAGAAATGAGAGACTGAATTGAATTAGGATTTAATGCTACATTTGACAATATCCCTAAATCTTGAAAGTTTTCTTCGTACTTACTAATTTTTGTTAATAATGAAAAAATTTTTGTTGTTCTGTTTGATGTATTAGACTTATCTAATTGCTTCAATAATCTTTCTGGAAAGGAAGCTTCTCTTTTTCGATTTTCAGTAAATTGTATTCTTAGGGATTGTTGTATTAATTCCTGTATACTATTTTGTAAACCAAATATTGTAAGGCTATTTTTCTCATAATCAGATACTTCTCCATAATTTTGCATATGGCTAAAATTAATTAATCTATTCGTCGATATGTATAATACTTGGATTTGTTGAGTAATCTCTATCAGCCATTCAAAATTTCTAGTTAACTCAAATATAGAAGTGTGGTTCTTAAACTTTCTAAGTATTTCTGGAAAGGTCAAAATAATATCTTCTGAGTCAAAAGATTTCCATTGATTTTCTCCAATCCTGTATATTGGCAAAAAATTTTCTAAATTAGCGATAGCATCAAAAAAATTACTATCTAACAATAATTTATTATGTAAGAAAGTTATATTTATTTCATCAATATAGTAATTACTTTTTATTTTTCGAAAAGTAATAGGTTTATTTTGATTGGATATGAAAAATCTAATTTCTTGAAAATCAGTATGTATGAAAAATAAAAGATTATTTTGAGCAAATGCTTCAATAATTTTTAAAATCGTAGATTTTCCATAACCATTAGGAGCAGTAATAATCTTAATAAAATTTTCTTTACTGGTTAAATCTATATTATAATTGAACATACCAAATAATTTTTTGATTTCAATACGAGTGATTTTATTCGACATAATAAATATTTCCTTAAGTTCAAAATAAATAATTGGTGTTACTAACTCAATGCGCCTCTTCCCAATTCATACCCACACCAACCTCAGCCACCAGCGGCACGTTCAACATTCCTTCATCCACTTTCGCCATAATCTGCGGTAGTTTTTCTTTCACTAAATCCAGTTCGGCTTCGGGTACTTCCAACACCAGTTCGTCATGCACCTGCATAATCAGTTTGCTTTTCAGATCGTATGAAAGCCAACGGGATACGTCTATCATGGCGCGTTTGATGAGGTCGGATGCGGTGCCCTGCATGGGGGCGTTGATGGCGGCGCGTTCGGCTCCGGCACGGGCGTTGGCGTTTTTGTTGCGGATGTCGGGCAGGTAGAGGCGGCGGCCGAACAGGGTTTCGACGAAGCCTTGCGCGGCGGCTTGTTCTTTGGTGCGCTGCATGTATTCTGCGATGCCGGGATAGCGGGCGAAGTAGCGGTCGATAAAGTTTTTAGCGGAGATGTTGTCGATGCCCAATGATTTGGCGAGGCCGTATTGACCCATGCCGTAAATGAGGCCGAAGTTGATGGTTTTGGCGTAGCGGCGCTGTTCGGACGAGACGTTTTCGGGGGCGATGCCGAATACTTCGGCGGCGGTGCGGCGGTGTACGTCTTCGCCGTTTTGGAACGCGGCGATGAGGGTTTTGTCGCCGGAGAGGTGCGCCATGATGCGCAGCTCGATTTGGGAATAGTCGGCGGAAACGATGATGCTGCCTTGCGGTGCGGTAAAGGCGCGGCGCACGCGGCGGCCTTCGGCGGTGCGGATGGGGATGTTTTGCAGGTTGGGGTTGTTGCTGGCGAGGCGGCCGGTGATGGCGACGGCTTGGGCGTAGGTGGTATGCACACGGCCGTCTTTGGGGGAAATCATTTCGGGCAGTTTGTCGGTGTAGGTGGATTTGAGTTTTGCCAGGCTGCGGTTTTGCAGGATGATTTTGGGCAGGGGGTAGTCGGGCGCGAGCTGTTCGAGCACGGCTTCGTTGGTGGAAATGCCGCCTTTGGCGGTTTTTTTCAGGCCTTTGGTGGGGATGCCCATTTTGTCGACCAGGATTTCTTGAAGCTGTTTCGGAGAGTTGAGGTTAAACGGCTGGCCTGCGGCAGCGTAGGCTTCTTGTTCGAGCTTCATCAGCTCGGCGCCGAGTTCTGCGCTTTGGCGGGCGAGTTCGGCGCGGTCGATTTGTACGCCGTTGCGTTCCATTTCAAACAATACCTGCGCAACGGGCAGCTCCATTTTTTCATACATTTCAAGCTGTTTGGCGTCCATTTGCGCGCGCAGGTGCGCTTCGAGGCGCAGGGCGAAATCTGCGTCTTGGGCGGCGTATTCGGTCGCCTGCCCGATGGCGACGTCGGCAAAACTGATTTGCTTTGCGCCTTTGCCGCACAGCGATTCGTAGGTAATGGTTTCCAAGCCGAGCCAGCGTTCGGACAATTCGTCCAAACCGTGTCCGAGATGGCTCTCAATGATGTAGGAAGCAAGCATGGAATCGCCGGCAATGCCGTTCAAGGCGATGTCGTAGTTGGCGAAAACGTGTTGATCGTATTTGAGGTTTTGCCCGATTTTTTTCAGGGCGGGGTTTTCCAAATGCGGTTTCAGACGGCCTAATACGTCTTGCAAATCAAGCTGTTCGGGAGCGGCGGTCAGGCTGTGCCCTACGGGGATGTAAACCGCTTCGCCTGCTTGGAACGCGATGCTGATGCCGACCAGCGCGGCGTTCATCGCGTCTAATGACGTGGTTTCCGTATCGATGCCGATTGTGTCCGCCTGCGACATTTTGTCCAACAAAGCGGCAAACTGCGCTTCTGTGGTAATGGCTTGATAATCCAGCTTTTCAGGGGCTGGGGCGAGTTCGGGTTGTTTTTCAGGCTGTGTTTCCATCGCCAATGCGGCCTGTTCGCCAATATGCTCGCTGCCGAACAAATCCGTGTTTTGCGCTTCGTGCATACGGCTTTCCGCCTCTTTCAACCAAGTGCGGAAACCCCAGCGTTTGAAATCGACAACCAGCTGCGCCCATTTAGGTGTAGTACGGCGCAGGCTTTCGAGGCCGTCTGAAAGCTCGGTGTGCAAGTCCACATCGGTTTTAATCGTTACCAAGTCATACGACAGCGGCAGTTGGGGCAGCGCGGCTTGCAGGTTTTCGCCGACCTTACCCTTGACTTCGCCAGCGTGTTCCATCACACCGGCCAGCGAGCCATAGGCTTCCAGCCACTTCACCGCAGTTTTCGGGCCGCATTTTTCCACGCCCGGCACGTTGTCCACCTTGTCGCCCATCAGAGCAAGATAATCGCGGATTTGGTCGGGGCGCACGCCGAATTTTTCCTTCACGCCTTCAATATCCAGCGTTTCGCCGCTCATCGTGTTCACCAGCGTCACGCGCTCGTTCACCAACTGCGCCATGTCCTTATCGCCGGTGGACACCACCACGTTCCAACCCGCTTCGCCAGCCATCTTAGCCAAAGTACCGATAACGTCGTCCGCTTCCACCTGCGGAATCACCAATACCGGCCAGCCCATCAGCCGCACCAAATCCGGCAAGGCTTCCGCCTGCGGGCGCAAATCGTCCGGCATTGGCGGACGCGTCGCCTTATAGTCGGGGAACATCTCGTGGCGGAAATTCTTGCCCTTCGCATCAAACACCACCGCGCAATAGTCGTGCACATAATCCGCACGCAGACGGCGCAGCATGTTCAACACGCCATACATCGCCCCCGTCGGTGCACCGTTGGGCGCAGACAAATTCTGCCCCATAGCATGATAGGCGCGGTAAAGATAAGAAGAGCCGTCAACGAGAAGGAGTGTGGGTTTGTTGGACATGGAGAACCTGCTGTGTGTATGAAAATAATGTACGGATTATAAAGGAAAAGGCCGTCTGAAAACCGAAAATCAGGTTTCAGACGGCCTGATGTTTACATAAATATACGGTTTCAGGTATTGCGCCTCAGAATCCCATCTTGTATATTTGTATTCAAATGAATACAAACCAAAACAAACGAATATGAATGCAACGAACCGTATCCCAATCAGCGTGCGCATCACTCAGGAAGATGCTGATTTTATTGCCGAACTTAAAATCGAAGGTGCGAATACGCCGTCTGAAAAAATCCGCGAACTGCTCAAACTGGCGCGCTTGTCGCATACGCAAACGCGCGATTACGGCTCCGCACTGACGGCGCAGGAGCAATTTTTCCAAGCGGCGAAACACGAAATCTTGCACGCTGAAAAACAGGCCGGAGTGCATTCGCATATCGTGGCGAGGTTGTTTGAACAATTGCCCGACTTAGGCGCAACACTCGCCGCCGACCTGCCCGAAGAAGCCGATCTCGACGATTTGAAAAAATACGAACGCGAACTGATGTGGCGCATCGTCCGCCTGACCGACAGCATCTTGCAGCTCGCCGTAACCGGCAAAGGCGCGGCATATGACGACACCGTGCTGCAACAGCTTGAAAATACTTTGAAACTGGCAAAGATTGTGCAGCAGGCAAATGAAGTTTAAGACTGCCTCCATACCAAATGAAACAAACACATTTTAGTGAAAGGAAAATCCAAATGAGCGAAACCCTATCCCGCCGAGTAGGCCGTCTGGTAAGCGGCGGTTTTCATGCCCTGATTGATGCGGCGGAGAACCTTGCACCTGAAGCAGTCATGAACGAGAGCATCCGCGAAATCGAGCGGGCGGTGGACGAAGTACGCGCCGAGTTGGGCAAAGTGTTGGCGCAGAAACACCTTGCCGCCAAGAAAATGGCGGACGAGAGCAACCGCCACGAAGCCATCGATGCCAACCTGCAAGCTGCCGTGGATGCCGGTCGCGACGACCTTGCCGAGGCGGGCATCGCCGAACAGATGGACATCGAAGCGCGTCTGCCCATCTTGGAAAACACCATCGCCGACTGCGCCGCGCAGGAAAAAGAGCTCGAAGGCTTTATCGCCGCCCTGCAGGCAAAAAAACGCGAGATGCAGCAGCAGTTGCAAGACTGGTGCGCGGCGCAGCAGAACGCTGGCGCAGGTAAAGCTTCAGGCGGCAGCGACCTCAACCGTATCGCCCGTGATGCTGAAAAAAGCGGCAACGCTTTCGACCGAGTGATGGGTCGTCAGAACGCGGTACACAGCAGCACCGATGCGGCGCAGTTGGCCAAGCTGAAAGAACTGGAAGACTTAAGCCGCAACAACCGCATTGCCGAACGATTGGCGGCGTTGAAGGCGAAATCATAAGCCATATTGAGGAAATCGCGGTTTCAGACGGTCCCTATCCTCACAGGGCCGTCTGAAAAAAGAAAACCATACACACCTCAATAACAAAAAGATGCCGGATTGGGAAAAATCCTGTCAGTTATAACAAATTAATAAAAATATCCATATCCAATCGGCTTAACTTTAAAATAAAATATATGCCGTCTGAAAAT
The DNA here is from genome assembly GCF_013267835.1 of Neisseria mucosa. Classification (NCBI taxonomy): domain Bacteria; kingdom Pseudomonadati; phylum Pseudomonadota; class Betaproteobacteria; order Neisseriales; family Neisseriaceae; genus Neisseria; species Neisseria mucosa. Next base: position 2,005,636 of record NZ_CP053939.1, on the reverse strand, counting down.
TAAAAAGAATAAGGAAATGCAATATGTGGAATTTAATCAACGCCCCCGAAACTGAAATCTTCGGCATTGCCATTGCGCTGATGGTTTTGCTCGGTGTGTTTGAAATCATTTCCATGCTGGCAGGCGGTATTAGCGACTGGTTGGACAACCTGTTGCCCGACAGCCTGACCGAAACTGCACACGCCGAGGTCGGATTGGATGTGGCGGATGCAGGCATATTCGTGCGTTTCCTGAGCTGGCTGTATGTCGGACGTATCCCGGTATTGATGTTGATGGTGGTGTTTCTTGCCGTATACGGATTAACGGGTTATCTGTTTCAGACGGCCTTTGCCACTGTATTCGGCAGTTATCTGAATGGCACGCTGGCAGCAGTCATCGTTTGGTTTCTTTCCCTGCCCTTGGTGCGCGTAACGGCTGGCGGTTTGTACAAAATTATGCCGAAAGATGAAACCACTGCCGTTTCGCAGGAAAGTTTAATCGGCCGCGTCGGCACAGTGGTGTTGGGCGAAGCTCGGGTAGGCAATGCGGCACAGGTGCGCGTGAAAGATGCTTACGGCCAACAGCATTATGTGATGGTAGAGCCTGACTCTGATGATGTATTGAAACAAGGCGATGCGGTATTGCTGGTGTCGTTGGACGGAAATACATTTAAGGCGATTTTAAATCCGAGCGGAAGCTTGGTGGATTGAGGCCGTCTGAAACCGCTGATTCATCGATACGGGAAAAATAGATACTTTACCGCCCTATCCCCACCATCTGGAAATTTGAAATAACAATTAGAAAAACAACCACCCTATTATTTCAACCCATATTTTTAAACCCTTTCAGACGGCCTCTTTCCCTCAAAGCCTTCTGAATCCACCGCCCTCAAAGGCATATTAACAAGAAGAAAGGAAAAACCATGAACTTGGTCTCCATCGGCACCATCGCCGGCGTCATACTCGTCGCGCTAATTGTACTCGGCCTCATCCTGACCCGTCTGTACCGCCGCGCCAGCAAAGAAGTCTCATTTGTCCGTACCGGTTTCGGTGGCGAAAAAGTCATCATGAACGGCGGCGCGATGGTGCTGCCCGTGCTACACGAAATCATCCCCGTCAACATGAATACACTGCGCCTTGAAGTGCGCCGCGCGGCGCAGCAGGCGCTGATTACCCGCGACCGGATGCGCGTTGACGTAATGGCTGAATTTTACGTCCGCGTCAAACCCAGCGCCGAGAGCATTGCGACCGCCGCACAAACGCTGGGTATGAAAACCATGTCCCCCGATGAACTGAAAGACCTCGTCGAAGGTAAATTCGTTGACGCCCTGCGCGCCGTTGCCGCCGAAATGGCGATGGAAGAGCTGCATGAGAAACGTGTTGATTTCGTTCAGAAAGTACAACAAGTCGTGAGTGAAGACTTGTTCAAAAACGGTCTCGAACTCGAAACCGTTTCCCTGACCGGCCTCGACCAAACCAGCTTTGAGTTCTTTAACCCGCAAAACGCCTTTGACGCGGAAGGTTTGACCAAACTGACCGAAACCATCGAAGGCCGCCGCAAAAAACGTAACGAAATCGAACAAGATACTGACTTGGCAATCAAAACTAAAAACCTCGAAGCCGAGCAGCAACGCCTGAAAATCTCACGCGAAGAAGAATACGCCAAACTCGAACAAGAGCGTGAGATTGCCGTGCGCCGCGCCGAACAAGAGGCCAGCATTGCCGAACAAGAATCTCAGAAAAAACGCGAGGCGGAAGAAGCCAAAATTGCCGCAGAACGCGAAGTGGATTTGAAACGCATTGCCGCCGAACGCGACATTAAAAACGAAGACATCCGCAAAGCCCAAGCCGTCGAGCAGGCAGAGGTTGAACGCCGCAAAGCCATCGAGTTGGCCGAGCAAGACCGCGCCATCGCCGTTGCCGAGAAATCGCGTGCCGAATCCGAAGCCAAAGCAGAGGCCGACAAAGCCCGCGCCGCCGCCGTTCGCGAGGAAGAGAGCGTGATTACCGTACGCGAAACCGAACGCGCCGAGCGTGCCAAAGCGGTGGAATTGATTGCCGCCGAAGAAGCCGCACAAAAAGACGCGATTTCGCTCACCGTCGCCGCTGAAGCCGAAAAACAGGCTGCACAAGACCGAGCTGAAGCCGTGCGTATCGCCGCCGAAGCCGAAGCCGAGAAACAACGCCTGCAAGCCAAAGGTGAAGCCGATGCCAAAATCTTGTTGGCGCAAGCGCAAGAGCAACAATATAAAGTTGATGCCGAAGGTACCCGCGCCGTCAACGAAGCCGCTAACGTGCTGAGCGTTGAGCAGGTTGAAATGCAAGTCCGCCTTGCCCTCTTGAAACACCTGCCCGACATCATCCGCGAATCCGTCCGCCCAATGGAAAAAATCGAAGACATCAAGATTTTGCAAGTCAATGGTCTGGGTGGCTTTGCCGGTGGTGCAAACGGCGCGGAAGGCGCTTCAGACGGCCAAACCACACAAGCCAGCCTTGCAGACCAAATGGTCAACAGCGCCCTGCGCTACCGCAGCCAAGCTCCGTTGGTTGACGGTCTCTTGAAAGAATTGGGACTGAATGGTGGCAACATCAACGGTCTGACCCAAGGACTGGATAAAACCATCGACCAATCATAAACAGATACCGTCATAATGGTTTAAAGGCCGTCTGAAACTTTTCAGACGGCCTTTTGTTTAGACAAGAGCTTCCGCAAATTCTAATATTTTCAATACTGACCAATTCAGATCTGTTGCGGTTGCAATAAATTAGGAATTATCCAACCTACTTTTTGTGGTTAAAAAAATTGAGTGGGCTATTCTTAGCCAAATAACAAGGCTAACTGCTTTGACAATGATCCACCAACAATTGAGTCATAAAAACTGATTCTACCGTTTCGATTTCAAACTTGCCATCTACTCGTCTATCGACATTTCAATATCAAGCCACTTATCTTCAGGCAAATAAAAAAGCACAACATTTCGTTGTGCTTTTTCTTAATGAACCCACATTACTTGTTTTTTTGCGAACGAAGGTAGTCCAAAGTTTTCAGCTGGGCAATGGCTGCTGCCAATGCTTTGTGCGCTTCGGCCAGAGATTTATCATCTTTGGCTGCAGAAACACCTGCCTCGGCTGCTTTCTTAGCTTCTTCAGCACGCACCTGATCCATTTCGGTACTGCGGACGGCGACGTCTGCCAATACGGTAATCTTGTCAGGCTGTACTTCTAAAACACCGCCGGAAACAGCAACCAGCACTTCTTCAGCTTCACCCGGAACAGTCAAACGCAATGCGCCGGGGCGTACCAAACTCATAATCGGCTCGTGTCGTGGATAAATACCAAGCTCACCTTGAACGGTCGGAACTACCACAAAGCTGGCTTCGCCCGAATAGATGTTTTGCTCGCTACTGACCACTTCAACTTGCATGACGCTCATGCCGACCTCCTTAGTTTAAGGTTTTCGCTTTCTCAACTGCTTCTTCGATACCGCCTACCATGTAGAACGCTTGTTCAGGCAGATGGTCGTATTCGCCGTTCAAGATGGCTTTAAAGCCGGCAATGGTATCGCGCAGGGCGACATATTTGCCTGGAGAACCTGTAAACACTTCTGCAACGTGGAACGGTTGAGACAGGAAGCGTTGGATTTTACGGGCACGCATTACAGTCAGTTTGTCTTCATCAGACAATTCGTCCATACCCAAAATGGCGATAATGTCGCGCAATTCTTTGTATTTTTGCAGAGTGGACTGTACACCGCGCGCCACGTCGTAGTGTTCTTGACCCAATACCATCGGATCCAATTGGCGTGAAGTAGAATCAAGCGGGTCAACTGCCGGGTAAATACCCAAAGAGGCAATATCACGGCTCAATACGACGGTTGCGTCCAAGTGGGCAAAAGTTGTCGCTGGAGACGGGTCAGTCAAGTCATCCGCAGGTACATATACGGCTTGGATGGAAGTAATGGAACCAGTTTGGGTAGAGGTAATACGCTCTTGCAAACGACCCATTTCTTCAGCCAATGTCGGTTGGTAACCCACTGCAGAAGGCATACGGCCCAACAGTGCGGATACTTCGGTACCGGCCAGAGTGTAACGGTAGATGTTGTCAACGAAGAACAATACGTCGCGACCTTTACCGTTTTCGTCTTTTTCGTCACGGAAGTATTCGGCCATGGTCAAACCGGTCAAAGCAACGCGCAGACGGTTGCCCGGAGGTTCGTTCATTTGGCCATACACCATGGCTACTTTATCCAATACGTTGGAATCTTTCATCTCGTGGTAGAAGTCGTTACCTTCACGGGTACGCTCACCCACACCTGCGAACACGGACAGACCGCTGTGCGCTTTGGCGATGTTGTTAATTAATTCCATCATGTTTACGGTTTTGCCCACACCGGCACCACCGAACAGACCTACTTTACCGCCCTTAGCAAACGGACACAGCAAGTCGATCACTTTAATACCGGTTTCCAGCAATTCGGTAGTTGAAGACAACTCGTCGAATTTCGGAGCAGTTTGGTGAATGGCGCGGCTCTTGTCGGTATCGATCGGACCTGCTTCATCAACAGGCGTACCCAATACGTCGACAATACGACCCAATGTACCTTTACCTACCGGCACAGTGATTGGCGCACCAGTATTGCTTACAGACATGCCGCGTTTCAGGCCGTCTGAACTACCCATTGCAATAGTACGGACAACGCCGTCGCCCAGAAGCTGTTGAACTTCCAGAGTCAGACCGTTCTCGTCCAATTTCAGGGCATCGTAAACATGCGGGATAGCGTCACGTGGAAATTCCACGTCAACCACCGCACCAATAACTTGTACGATTTTGCCTTGGCTCATTATCGTATCCTAATTTCCTGTTCAGGCTTCAGACGGCATTAAACTGCCGCTGCACCTGCTACAATTTCTGACAATTCTGTGGTAATCGCGGCTTGACGCGATTTGTTGTACACCAAGCGCAATTCTTTGATGGCATTGCCTGCGTTGTCGGTTGCGGCTTTCATCGCTACCATACGCGCGGCTTGTTCAGATGCCATGTTGTCGCTCAATGCCTGATAAACCACAGACTCTAAATAGCGGCGAACCAAATATTCCAATACGGCGATAGGACTCGGCTCGTAGAGGTATTCCCAAGTAAATGAAGAATGACCTGTTCCGTCGTCAATAACGTTTTCACCGATAGGCAGCAAAACTTCCATACGCGGCTCTTGGCGCATTGTGTTGATAAAACGTGAGTAAACCATATGGATACGGTCTAATTCATGTTTCTCATAACGTTGGAAGATTTCGGTCAAAGGGCCAAGCAACGCTTCCATTTTCGGGGTATCGCCCAAATTGGTTGCACTGGCAATAACGTTCAAACCGATGCTTTGGCATGCAGCCAAACCTTTACTACCCAGGCACACGACTTCGACTTCGATGCCTTGTTCCTGATACTCTTGAACTTGCGCCAAAAACTTTTTCAGTACGTTTGCGTTCAAGCCGCCGCACAAACCTTTATCCGAGGTAATCAAAATGAAACCGGCACGGCGCACTTCGCGGTGCGGCTCCAACAATTTGATACCATGATCGGCATTGGTCTGTGCAAGATGGCTCATCACTGTACGCACTTTTTCGGCGTACGGACGCGCTAAGCGCATCCGGTCTTGAGTCTTCCGCATTTTAGAGGTCGACACCATTTGCATCGCTTTAGTGATCTTTTGGGTATTTTGAACACTACGGATTTTGGTGAGAATCTCTTTTCCGACTGCCATTTCAGACTCCTTTCATCTCAATACTTATGCTTGGTAAGCGTAAGAAGATTTGAAAGATTTCATGGCTTCGGTCAATGCTTTTTCGCTTTCGTCAGACATTGCGCCTGATGCATTAATCGCATCCAGAACCTCAGGATGTTGCGTACGTACGAAACTCAGGAATTCTGCTTCGAAAGCCAAGGCTTTGGATACCGGAACATCTGCGTAAGAACCGTTGTTGATCGCCCACAAAGTCAATGCCATTTCGGCAGTGTTCAATGTGCTGAATTGTTTTTGTTTCATCAATTCAGTAACCACTTCACCGTGTTGCAGCTGTTTGCGTGTTGCTTCGTCCAAATCGGAAGCAAATTGGGAGAACGCCGCCAATTCACGGTACTGTGCCAACGCCAAACGGATACCGCCACCCAGTTTTTTGATGACTTTGGTTTGTGCCGCACCACCTACGCGCGATACGGAAATACCGGCATTGATTGCAGGACGGATACCGGCGTTGAACAAGTCGGTTTCCAAGAAGATTTGGCCGTCTGTAATCGAAATTACGTTGGTTGGTACGAATGCCGATACGTCACCGGCTTGGGTTTCAATAATCGGCAACGCAGTCAGAGAACCGGTTTTGCCTTTTACTTCGCCATTGGTCAGTTTCTCAACTTCGTTTTCGCTGACACGGGCTGCACGTTCCAACAGACGGGAGTGCAGGTAGAATACGTCGCCAGGATAGGCTTCACGGCCAGGTGGACGGCGCAGCAGCAGGGAAATTTGACGGTATGCAACGGCTTGTTTAGACAAGTCATCGTATACGATCAATGCATCTTCACCGCGGTCACGGAAGAATTCACCCATGGTACAACCGGAGTAAGGAGCGATGTATTGCAGCGCAGCGGCTTCAGAAGCAGTCGCAGCAACCACGATAGTATGTTCCATCGCGCCATGCTCTTCCAATTTGCGTACTACGTTGGCAATAGAAGATGCTTTTTGACCGATAGCCACATAAATACAGATAACGCCTGTACCTTTTTGGTTAACGATGGCATCCAGTGCTACGGCTGTTTTACCGGTTTGACGGTCACCAATGATCAGCTCACGTTGGCCACGACCAACCGGAACCATAGAGTCAATGGCTTTTAGGCCGGTTTGCATGGGTTGGTCAACCGATTTACGCGCAATCACACCCGGTGCGATTTTTTCGATTGGAGCAGTCAAAGTTGTATTGATTGGACCTTTACCGTCGATAGGACGACCCAATGCATCAACTACGCGGCCAACCAATTCGCGACCGATTGGCACTTCCAAAATACGGCCGGTACAGGTAACTGTATCGCCTTCTTTAATGTGTTCGTACTCACCCAACACTACGGCACCAACGGAGTCGCGCTCCAAGTTCATGGCCAGACCGAAAGTGTTACCGGGGAATTCGAGCATCTCACCTTGCATCGCGTCTGACAAGCCATGAATGCGCACAATGCCGTCTGTAACAGAAACAACGGTACCACGGGTACGCACTTCTGTATTGACGGACAGATTTTCGATTTTGGCTTTAATCAAATCGCTAATTTCAGCAGGATTAAGCTGCATGAAAACTCTCCTAATTTGTCATAGTCGCATACAAAGCATTCAGTTTGCCTTGTACGGACAAATCCAAGACCTGATCACCCACTTCTACTTTGATGCCGCCGATTAATTCAGGGGCAACTTTAGTTACCACATCCAATTTGCTGTTGAAGCGTTTTGTCAGGATATCGGTAACATCGGCCAGCTGCTGAGAACTGAGCTCATACGCGCTGTAAATTACTGCCGATTTCGTATTGTTGTGTATCAAGGTCAAATCTTGATATTGGGCATAAATTTCCGGCAATACCAGCAAACGCTTTTGCTCGGCCAAAACGGTAATAAAATTTGCCAATTCGACATTTTTGATACCGACAAGACCTTTGAGCGTTTCTGCCTTTTCGGAAGCTCCCGTTTCCGGCTGCTCGATGAAAGCAATGACTTTCTCATCTTGAACAACCGCTGCGAGTTCTTTCAGTTCGCCCAACCAAGACTCGATTTGGTTTTTTTCCTGAGCCAGACTAAACAATGCTTTCGCATAAGGTCTGGCAATCGTTGCGAACTCTGCCATAAGATTACAGCTCCTGTTTTAAGGCACTGAGCAGATCTGCATGTTTGGAAGCATCGACTTCTTTACGCAGGATAGATTCCGCACCTTTAACAGCCAATGAAGCGACCTGTTCACGCAACACTTCGCGTGCACGGTTAACTTCTTGCTCTACATCAGCTTTTGCTTGGACTGCAATGCGTGCTGCTTCATGAGAAGCTTGCTCTTTGGCTTCTTCTACAATTTTCGCAGCACGTTTTTCGGCGTTGGCAACCATTTCGGTTACCTGATTACGCCCTTCGGCCATAAGTTCTGCAACTTTTTTCTCTGCCTGCTCAAAATCGCTCTTACCGCGCTCGGCGGCAGCCAAGCCCTCGGCGATTTTTGCGGCACGCTCATCCAATGCTTTGGCAATCGGAGGCCATACGAATTTCATCGTAAACCAAACCAAGCCAAAGAAAACTAGGATTTGCGCAAATAAGGTTGCATTAATATTCACGTTACTTAACCTTCGTATCTGGGTTAATCAAACAGACGGCAAGCCTGTATCTGAACGGATCGCTCCGTCTTGATTACGCACCACCAAACGGGTTAACGAAGGCGAACAACAGGGCAATAGCCACACCGATCAAGAAAGCCGCATCGATCAGACCAGCGATCAAGAACAGTTTAGTTTGCAGCGGACCGATCAGCTCAGGTTGGCGAGCAGAAGATTCCAAGTATTTAGAACCAACCATTGCGATACCGATAGAGGCACCCAATGCGCCCAAGGCAACGATCAAACCACATGCGATAGCAATCAAACCCATTTTTAAACTCCTTAAAATAGTAAAGGTTAAACTACAAAAAACAAACTACGAAAAAACTACTTGATTAGTGTGCATCATGCGCCTGTCCGATATATACGAACGCCAACGCCATGAAAATAAATGCCTGCAAGGTGATGACCAAAATGTGGAAAATCGCCCAAGCCAAACCGGCAATCAGGTGGAACACAAATAAAATCGGATCCAAAGTTTCAACACTGCCGGTTGACGCCCATGCACCGCCCAACAGGGCAATTAACAGGAACACCAGCTCGCCAGCATACATATTACCAAACAACCGCATACCGTGGGATACGGTTTTGGACAAAAACTCTACCAAGTTCAGCAGGAAGTTGGCCGGAGCAAGCCACGGACCAAAAGGTGCGCAGAACAACTCGTGAATCCAACCGCCAAGGCCTTTGATTTTGACATTGTAATAAATACAGATCAGCAATACGCCAATCGCCAGAGCCAAAGTCGTATTCAAGTCAGCTGTCGGCACGACACGCAACAGGGCATGATGATTACCGGTAATGCCTTGCCATGCCATCGGCAGCAAATCAACCGGCAGCATATCCATGGCATTCATCAAGAGAATCCAGACAAACAAGGTCAGACCCAACGGGGCAACGGCTTTACGCGATTGTTCGTTATGGATAATGCTTTTACACATGTCATCCACGAATTCGAACAGAATTTCAACAGCCGCTTGAAAACGACCGGGAACGCCGGCCGTCGCTTTTTTGGCACCGCGCCACAAAAGGAAGCTGCCGATTACGCCCAACAGAACGGCAAAAAAGATTGCATCAAGGTTAATGAACGAAAAATCAGCAATGTTTTTCAGTCCTTGACCCTGAGTAACATCCGACATACTGGTCAAGCTTTGCAAGTGGTGCTTGATGTAGTCGGCAGCGGTCATAGTTTCACCTGCCATAGTGTTTTACTCTCAACAATACTAAAAAAACCAAATGACTGACGCCAAGAAACGCCAATAAAAATGGGTAAAATACCAGTGATCGATGCCATATCGCGAAAACGACCAACATAGATACCAGCGACAGCACTACTTTTAAAACCTCTCCGCCGACAAACATCGAGCTTTGCAACTCGGGATTTCGTCGGGAAAACTTTAAAAGTAAAACTGCAACAAGGGTAGGGACAATGTACGAAAATCCTCCCGCCAAAGCAGAGAGGAAGCCGGGCAATCCGGAAAATAATGCACAAACAACTGAAATTATTAATAATACAATCACTTGCAATGGGACTATCTGATTCATTGTACTTTGTACCCCAAAAAGCAAGGCAGGCTAATATAATCAAGAAGTTTGTTAACGTCAAGCAATATGTTAATCTTTGTGAACCTTTCACAAATAAATGATTAACACATATAAAACAAATCTTTGCTGGAATGGAGTTTAACACAAATTACATGTTGTTACATAGATTTTACAGAAGATTTTGATTTGTATTGTAAACATTTATACGCTCTACGCTTTTTCAAAAATTGAGGCCGTCTGAAAAGCTTTTTTCAGACGGCCCGTTCTATTTATAAAGCCGTTAGAACGCTTGATTGATGCCCAACTGCTTCAGCAAATATTCGAATGTTTCCGGCGTATCAAAATGCAGCACGATTTTGCCTTTTTTCTGATTACTGGTTTTGACTTCGGCATTAACACCCAAATGCTCGGTCAATGCATCATTGATGCGGCGGATATCCGGGCTGATGGTTTTGGCTGCTTCGGGCTTAGCTTTTTGATGTGCCAATTGGCTGCGGCGTTCTACTTCGCGCACCGACCAGCCGTTTTTGACGGTTTTTTGCGCCAACTCCAATTGATCGACCACATGCAAGGTCAGCAACGCACGGGCATGACCCATTTCCAGACGGCGTTGGTAAAGCATTTCCTGAACCGGCTCAGGCAGGCTCAACAGACGCAGGCTGTTGGAGATGGCACTACGGCTTTTACCGACGGCTTTTGCGATGGTTTCGTGAGTCAGACCGAATTCGTCGGCGAGGCGTTTCAAACCTTGCGCTTCTTCAATCGGATTGAGGTTTTCGCGTTGCAGATTTTCAATCAAACCCATGGCCAACGCGGTTTCGTCGCTGATGGTTTTGATGACGACGGGAATTTCGGTCAAACCGGCCAACTGGGAAGCACGCCAACGGCGTTCGCCGGCAATCAATTCATATTGAGACAGACCACGTTCGCGTACGATAACCGGCTGGATAATACCTTGCGCTTTAATGGAGTCAGCCAATTCCTGCAAGGCTTCGTCATCCATTTGCACACGCGCCTGATAGCGGCCGGGCTGAATATCGGCGATGGCAACCGTTGTCAGGCGGTCGCTACTGCTGCTGTCCACCGCATTGGATATCAGCGAATCCAAACCGCGTCCCAATCCACCTTTTGCTTTTGCCATATTGTTTTCCCTTTCAGACGGCCTCAATGTTGAAATGACGTATTCTATCGGATATTGCCGCTTTACGACAATTTGAATCACGATGATTTGACTATTGCCATTTATTTACGGAGCGAAACCGCAAACACGCCCCTTAAAGCATTGCTCAAGCGGATTTCTTCCGCATTTTCCAACATAGAACGCGTGATGCGGGTTTCTTTGATTGTATCCGCACCTAAAAGCCGCGGCTGCTTCAATACCGCTTGGCGCATCACTCCGTTCAAAATATCCAAATCCAAAGACGGCGTAAGCCATTGTCCCTGATATTTGATAAACACATTGCTTCTTCCACCCTCTAACAACAGGCCGTCTGAATTGAAAAACAAGCTGTCAAATGCGCCCTGCCCTTCTGCCGTTTTCCATGCTTGGTCAAAAATTTCACGGCGTGTGGTTTTAAAACGGCGCAGATAATCGCGTTGGCTTAATGTGTGTTCACTCAGGATGACATATTGTTGCCCATCCAATTCAGAAACAGCCGCATGGCTCAATGCAAGGCCGTCTGAAAACAAGGCTGCTTTGACTCTAAACAACCCATTTGGCAATGCATCTATATAATGTTGGATTTGCTCTATTGCATTTTGAGGCCAAGGCAGGTTAAACGCTTGCGCCGAGCTGTTCAGACGGCCCAAATGCAAATCAAGCAAACGGCATTGTTTGTCTTCCACGCGCATGGTTTCAAAAATACCGAAATCAGGCCGCAAGTCATTGAGAAAACGCGCCTTCCAACCGCACTCGCGATATTCGGCCTCCGGATCGCTATCAATCACAATCCCCGAACCCACGCCATAAACACCTTGATAAAGGCCGTCTGAAACCGGCTTCAGAGATAAAGTGCGGATCACGACATTAAACACGCCTTCAAACCCCAAACCCGTATCACACGGATGCAAAAAGCCGATGCTGCCTGTGTACAAACCGCGCGGTTCGGATTCAAGGGACTCAATAATCTGCATACTCATGCGTTTGGGTGCGCCGGTGATACTGCCGCACGGGAAGGCTGCACGGAGAATATCGGCAACCGAAACACCAGCCAGCGCCTGCGCTTCGATGGCACTGGTCATCTGCCAAACACTGCCGAAACGGGAAACTTTAAACGGTTCAGGCACGCGTACTTTGCCTGTTTGCGCGATTTTGCCGAGGTCGTTGCGCAACAAATCGACAATCATCACATTTTCGGCGCGGTTTTTCGGATCGTTTTGCAATTCAACGGCGCGGCGTTCATCTTGCCCATCGTGAAGAATCGGCGCAGTGCCTTTCATCGGCTCAGTTGTAATCAAGCCGTCTGAATCGATTCTGAGGAAAAGTTCGGGAGAAAAACACAAAGTCCACGCGTCCTGCCCTACCCCGTCGGGCAGACAAGACAAAACGGCATACGGCACAGGCTGGCGCAAGCGGCGGTAAAGCTGGATCGGATTGCCGTATGCTTGCAGGTGCAGGCGTACGGTGTAATTGATTTGATAGGTATCGCCGCGGCGGATGGCTTCGTGGATTTGACGGATATGCTCGAGATAATCGGCTTCGGATACGGAGAATCGGGGAATAGAAATACCTGCCTCAAGGCCGTCTGAATGATTGGCCAGCCAGTTTTCGGCATCGATTTCGGAATAATCGGCAAACCAGTGCAAACGCAGACTGCCACTGTGGCCAGACGGAATATCCATCAGCGGCAATCCGAATTCGTAGTCTGCAAACAACACTGCATGCAAACCCTTTTTCCAGCCAGCTTGCAAAATACTTGTTAACGAATCCAGTTCGTTATGATAAAACCGATGGCTTTCTACATGATTTTGATAGAGTTTTGCTCGGCCGCTCACGGCATCGTCAAACAGGGCGAAATAAGGCATGATTGCTGTACAAATAGGCTGATTATACGCTGCTTTTACATAAGTTAGCAGACAAATTCAAAAAAAGCACTCAAATGTAATTTTATGTAGTCGAACGAGGCATAAAAGGGTAGAATCAAACCATACCACACTATATCATTTAAAACTTAATCGATAAGGAGACTTTATGGCAGACCACCAACTAGAACCGTTCGAGAATGTTGAACTGGGCGAGAAACAAGACCAGCTGCAAGTATTCGAAAAGGCTGTTTTGGAACACGAAGGACGCGGTTCAGACGAAGATTCCAGCAGCGCACCGCTTCCTGCCAACTACCCGTACAAACAACGTATGCGCCGTTCTGTTTACGAAAAAGAAAAACAGAAACTGCAAATCGAATTATTGAAAGTACAAAGCTGGGTCAAAGATTCCGGCCAACGCATCGTCAGCCTATTTGAAGGCCGCGATGCAGCCGGTAAAGGCGGTACCATCAAACGTTTTATGGAACATTTGAACCCGCGCGGCGCACGCGTTGTCGCACTGGAAAAACCGACCACGACCGAACGCGGCCAATGGTATTTCCAACGCTACATCCAAAACCTGCCGACCGCAGGCGAAATGGTATTCTTCGACCGTTCATGGTACAACCGTGCCGGCGTAGAACGCGTCATGGGCTTCTGCGAACCTAACGAATACCTACTCTTCATGCGTCAAACCCCTGAATTGGAACGTATGCTTGTTGCCAGCGGCATCCACCTGTTCAAATTCTGGTTCTCAGTATCCCGTGAAGAACAACTCCGCCGCTTCATCTCCCGTCGTGACGACCCCCTGAAACACTGGAAACTGTCCCCTGTGGACATCCAGTCGCTCGACCGCTGGGACGACTACACCGAAGCCAAAAACGCCATGTTCTTCCACACCCACACCGGCGACGCGCCTTGGGTCATCATCCGCTCCGACGACAAAAAACGCGCACGTTTGAACTGTATCCGCTACTTCCTGCACCAGCTGGACTATCCGGGCAAAGACGTGAAAGCCATCGGCAAAGTGGACGATAAAATTGTTTTGATTCCCGACACACGTTACAAAGAAAAAACCGTAGACATCGGACACGATTAAAATCTAAGTTCGAGTAGTTATTGACTCAATTAAGTGGATTTTTGTTCTGATATTTTCGGAATAAAAATCCACTTACTTTATGGAAAACCGTCATCAGACTATTTGGCTACGCAATGACATCTAACGACAAAACAAATATCTATACCAAATTCTTCAACACCGAAACATTAGATGCTGTCCCCGTATGGCAGTTTGACGAATACATTGACGGCATCAACACTCGCCGAATCTATTTACATGCAGATGGGCATACCGAAAACATCTCCGAACGCGACAACTTATTACATGGGGAATTAACCGATTTAGATTTATCATACAGCGAGTACATCAGCCCATCAGAATTTGAAAAACTTTGGCAATAATATTAAATACGAAATCATACAGCTAAAGGCCGTCTAAAATTTCATCTTTCAGACGGCCTTTTCTTAATCCTCACGATTCCAATACGTTTTTTGTGCGAATACCAATTTATTGTCAGTGAATTTTACATTATCCAAATTCAACGCCCAGACATCACTTTTCATCACCCTGGCGGCAGGATGCGCTTTGTAAAATAAAGACTGCGCCGCTTTCAAATCCGCTTCATCTTCAATCAAAGCGGCAGTCGCCGCAAACTGAACACCGCTGATTTTCGTGATACTGTCAGGCTGACCGGCGATGGTGCCGGCTACTTTGGCAGAACGGCTCATCAGTCCGCCATGCTTTGTTTTCAAAGAAGTCAGCACAATCAGGCGGGCATTGGCTTCATCAAACACATAAAAACAACAAGCCGCCCAAACTTCGCCATCTGCCACCGCAGCAATACTGACGACATGATGATTGCTCAAAAATTTAACAATATTGGCAGGAATCGCTTGCATAATTTTTATCCTCTTTCTCAGTGTATTAAATTTATTTTCAGGCCGTCTGAAACATCAGCCCTGCCAGCGCGGCGCATCGGTTTGAACAATACCGAACAAGTCCAAAGCATGAGACACGCTGTGCGTAATCATATCATCAATGGATTCGGGCTTCTGATACAGAGCCGGAACGGGAGGAAACACAATGCCGCCCATCTCTGTTACACGGCGCATATTGTCGATGTGTGCCAAGTTTAACGGCGCTTCACGCACCATCAACACCAGTCTGCGCCGCTCTTTCAACGTTACATCCGCCGCACGGCTGAGCAAATTATCGGCAAACCCGTGAGCAACCGAAGCCAAAGTTTTCATTGAACACGGCGCAATCAACATTCCGTCCGTCAAAAACGAACCGCTGGCAATACTTGCCCCGACATTACGGACAGAATGCACGACATCCGCCAAAGCATAAACGTCTTCTTTGGTGTAATCCGTTTCCAAAGCGCGGGTCATCTCCGCCCCTTGCGAAACCACCAAATGCGTTTCTATCTGATGCTCACGCAAAAGCTGCAAAGCCTTCACGCCATACTGAAAACCGCTGGCACCGCTGATGCCGACAACCAAACGCTTCATTGTATTTCCCTGTCTCGGCCTAAAAATAAAGGAAAGGCAGATTCTCAAGACGAAAAAATAACCGCTAAAAAGCGGTTAGATTTTCTAATGTGGTGCCGACAGCGAGATTTGAACTCGCACAGCCTACGGCCACTACCCCCTCAAGATAGCGTGTCTACCAATTCCACCATGTCGGCATAAATCAAATTGTCTTACTGCTGCTGAGGATTCGGAGCAACAGGAGTTGTATCGTTTTGGGCAGGCGTTGCAGGCTTAGGAGCCTGTTGGGTCTGCTTCACATCGCTGAAGTCTAAACCGTGCTTATTGGAGTGGGTGTGAATATACACCATTGCCATGCAGGTCGCAAAGAAAAATGTTGCAGCAACGGCAGTCGAGCGGCTGAGGAAGTTGGCATTACCGGCAGAACCGAATACGCCTTGCGCGCTACCGCTGCCGGAACCGAATGTTGCGCCGGCATCCGCACCTTTACCGTGTTGCAGCAATACTAACACGATTACGAATAGAGCGGAAATAATATTAATAATCCAAATAAGGGTTTTAAAGGCTTCCATATGTTTTCTACGAGGCTTGTGCTGCGTTGATGATGGCGGTAAAGGAGTCATAGGATAATGACGCGCCACCAACCAATGCGCCGTCTACATGAGGTACTGCGAAGATGTCGGCTGCGTTATCCGCTTTCACACTTCCGCCGTAAAGAACGCGGATTTTAACATCGCTTCCGCACAAAGACAAGATTTCTTTGTAGATAAATGCGTGCATGTCGGCAATTTGTTCGACGGTGGCGACTTTGCCTGTGCCGATCGCCCAAACCGGCTCGTAGGCAACGGCAATGTTTTGGGTGTTCAGACCTTGCAGGATGGAAAGCTGATGGGCAATGACTTCGTGTTCTTTACCGGCTTCGCGCTCTTCCAGGCTTTCGCCGACGCACAACAATGGAATCAGGCCGACGTTGAGGACGTTTTCCATTTTACGGCGTTGGATTTCGTTTTTCTCGCCGAAATAAAGGCTGCGCTCGGAGTGGCCGATGAGGACGATGTCTGTACCGATGTCGGCAAGCATTTCGGCGGACACTTCGCCGGTGTACGCGCCGTTATTCGGGAAACGGCTCACGTCTTGCGCACAGGTCAAGATGCGGTTGTTCAAAACGATTTGCATGGCGTTGTGCAGTTGCAACAGATACACGGTCGGGGCAGCCAGGCCGATTAATACGCGTTCGGCGGTTGGCATGACGCGGAAGCGGTGCATAAGTGCATTGTTGTTTTGGAGTCGGCCGTTCATTTTCCAGTTGCCGATAACCCATTTTTGATCCCACATTCCGATTTGGTGATACATCTTTATTGCTCCGTGTGTTGGTTGTTGCTTGTTGTAGCGTGGTGTAATGTGAAAGTTTAGTGGATATATGTGCGCTTGGCAATTATTAACAAGCCTCGAGGCCGTCTGAAAGATGGCACACTCTCCGACAAGGATTTATAATGTATGTTTCGATAAAATTAAGAATTGAACGGAGCACAAATATGGACTTTGAAAAAGCGCGTTTCAATATGGTTGAACAGCAGATTCGTCCGTGGGATGTCTTGGATTTCGACATTTTGGATGCTTTGGAGGAGATCGGGCGCGAACATTTCGTCGGCGAGGCTTTTCAAGGCTTGGCCTATGCGGATATGGAGCTGCCGCTGGCCAACGGCCATAAGATGTTGGAACCCAAAGTCGTTGCCCGCCTGGCTCAAGGTTTGAAACTGAAAAAAGACGAAACCGTCTTAGAAATCGGTACAGGCTCAGGCTATGCAACCGCCCTGCTGTCCAAACTGGCCGGCAAAGTCATTACCGACGACATCGATGCCGAGCAACAGCAACGTGCCAAAAAAGTCTTGGACGAATTGGGCTTTGCCAACGTCGATTATGTGCAAAACAACGGCCTGACCGAAGCATCGCAAGGCGCGCCTTTTGATGCGATTTATGTGGGCGGCGCAGTAGACAGCGTGCCTGAAATCTTAAAAGAGCAATTGAAAGACGGCGGCCGCATGGTCATCATTGTCGGCCGCAAACCGGTACAACACGCGCTTTTGCTGACACGCAACGGCAATGAGTTTTCCGAAAAAGTATTGTTCGACACCGTAGTGGCCCACTTGGAAGACAAATCGGCCAATCCGTTCGGCGATTTCGATTTTTAAACAACAGGCCGTCTGAAAATTCAGACGGCCTCATGCTTTCATCCCCTACCCTATGACCGACATCATCCAACTCCCGCCCACCGAATTGAAACAATGGCAGGACGAAGGCCGTGCATTTCATCTGCTCGACGTCCGCACCGATGAAGAACGCGCCATCTGCACCCTGCCCGCTGCCATTCATATTCCGATGAACCTCATCCCCCTGCGCCAAAACGAGCTGCCCGACGATGATTTACCCATTGTTGTCTATTGCCACCACGGCATCCGCAGCCTGCATACGGCAATGTATTTGGAAGACGCCGGATTTGAAAACCTCTACAACCTGCAAGGCGGTATTGATGCTTGGGCGGAGCAAATCGATGCCAAGATGATTCGGTATTAAATTGCTTTTATGAATAAAAGGCCGTCTGAAACTGGATTTCAGACGGCCTTTGCGATTATTTCACAAACCGTGCATCTGCCATAAACGGCCGTGTAGCGGCTGGTTTGGCCGAATAGAAGCGGGAGAAAGTGCTGTCAATTTTGGTTTGTATCGGTTTACCGTCTAATGTTGCCGATGCTTCCAATTTTACGCCACCGCCACTGGTTTCGCCCAATTTCATATTTGGGAACGTCAGTTTGGCAATATTGAGTTTCACATTTTCCACTTTGGTATCGGGAGACATCAGCTGTTTGCCGACCGGACGGATTTTTTCACCCTCATCATGAGGCGCGGCACCACCGTTATCGTCAACCACGCCGATATTAATCAATCGGGCAGCTGCCAAGTCCATCTTGCCGTTTTTAACCGGAATACCGACAAACAGTTTTACGCCGCGATGAATGAACGTATTGTCCCGCCACTGAGTTTGGCCCTCTCTCGGCGGTTTGGTTTCCGCCGCCACCGAATAAGTACGGCCCATAATCATCAATTTATAGCCCGGAATTTTTTTCGAACCCAACCCATCGGCAATATCTTCAACCAACTGCGGCGCAGTCAAATCTTCATTTGCCAAAATACGGGCCGATGTTTCTGCCAGATAAGCAGGTTTGCCGTTTATGGTTAATGCTTGTTCATGGCCGAAATCAGCCGCAAATGCAGGTATGGCGGCCAAAGCGGCCAATGTCAAAATACCGATGCGTTTCATCGCTTACTCCTGATGTAGAATATGGTTAGACTATTTATCCGAAAAACTCAGACAAATCTTAGACGAAACCATATTATTCTATAAATGATATAGATTATCAACAATATTTATAATACGGACAATATAAAGGCCGTCTGAAAACCAAGTTTCAGACGGCCTTTCCAATCTGGCTTAAAAGCTATATCAGCCTGTAAAGCGTTTGAATACCAATGTGCCGTTGGTACCGCCAAAACCGAAGGAATTAGAGATGGCGACGTCGATTTTCGCATCACGCGCTTCGTTGGCGCAGTAATCCAAATCGCAACCGGCTTCAACGTCTTGTTCAAAAATGTTGATGGTCGGTGGAGATTTTTGCTCGTGTACCGCCAACACGCTGTACAACGCTTCCACGCCGCCTGCCGCGCCGAGCAAGTGTCCGGTCATGGATTTGGTAGAGTTGACGATGACTTTGTGCGCGTGATCGCCCAGTGCGCGCTTGAGGGCTTTGGTTTCGTTGGCATCGCCCAGCGGAGTGGACGTACCGTGTGCGTTGACGTAATCAACGTCTTCAGGGTTCAGGCCAGCATCTTTCAGCGCGCGGGTAACCGCCAATGCAGGGCCTTCTTCGTTCGGAGCGGTAATGTGGTAAGCATCGGAGCTCATACCGAAGCCGACGATTTCGGCGTAGATTTTCGCACCGCGTTTTTTCGCGTGTTCCAATTCTTCCAACACCAGCACGCCAGCGCCTTCGCCGATAACGAAACCGTCACGGCCTTTGTCCCACGGACGGGATGCGGTGGCAGGATCGTCGTTGCGGGTGGAAAGTGCCTTCATGGCAGCAAAACCGCCCACGCCCAAAGTGCTGATCGCGCCTTCCGCACCGCCGGCAATCATCACATCCGCATCGCCGTATTTAATCAGTCGTGCAGAGTCGCCGATAGAGTGCGCGCCGGTCGTACAGGCAGACACCATGCCGTAGCTCGGGCCGCGGTAGCCTTTAAGGATGGTAACATGGCCGGAAATCAGGTTGATCAACGAGCCCGGAATAAAGAAAGGATTGATTTTGCGCGCGCCGCCTTCGAGTACGGCTTTGCCGGTCGCTTCAATGCTCGGCAGGCCGCCGATACCGGATCCGATGTTGACACCGACGCGGTCTTTGTCGAGGGTTTCCAAATCGTCCAAGCCTGAATCATTGATGGCTTGCAGGGCGGCGGCGATACCGTAATGGATGAACACGTCCATGCGGCGCGCTTCTTTAGCGCTGATGTATTGGCCGATATCGAAATCGCGCACTTCGCCGGCGATTTGGCTGTTGATGTCGGATGCGTCAAAGCGGGTAATCCGTCCGATGCCGCTTTTGCCTGCGAGCAGATTGCTCCATGCGGTGGCGACGTCGTTGCCGACCGGTGATACTTGGCCAAGACCTGTGATGACTACTCTTCTCTGACTCATGATAATCTCGCTGTTGGTTGTCGGGATTTTCGCGGCAGCCTTGCTCTTTTTCTTCGTGAAAACGGGCAAAACTCATGCCGTCTGAAATTTCAGGGGTTTGATAATAAGGTAAAAGCCTCTATTGCGATGGCGCAGCAGAGGCTGGATGTTTGAGGCGACCGATTAGCCTTGGTGGGCGTTGATGTAGTCGATAGCCAATTGTACGGTAGTGATTTTTTCAGCGTCTTCGTCAGGGATTTCGCAGCCGAAAGCTTCTTCCAAAGCCATCACCAGTTCCACGGTGTCCAGAGAGTCAGCACCCAAATCGTCTTGGAAAGAAGATTCATTTTTCACTTCGGCTTCGTTTACGCCCAGTTGTTCAGCAACAATTTTTTTAACTTGTTGTTCGATGTTTGACATGTCAGTCGTTCCTTTTCGCCTTGCGGCAGGTTGTTTAAGAGAAATAATTCGTCGGTATTGTACCGAATTCGGATAGAGTTTTCCATCTAATCCTACATTTTAGCACAGATTATTCTGGAAAAACCTGTTGTTGCGCATATTAGCATAGGCTGATTTTAACCTACAAGCGGGAATTTGTTTTTCTTTGGTATCAATAAGTTAATAAGCGGAAAGGTCGTCTGAAAACTGATTTCCCCGTTTTCAGACGACCTTTTATTCAATCAAGGCAGATTTGGGATAACCCAAGTAGCGTGGGCTTTGCCCACGAAATCCACCATCCAACAACTAAATCCGACAACAGTCACATAGACTTTCATTTTGGCATTCATCTCGTGGGTAAAGCCCACGTTACGGCTTGCTGTAACGGCAACTTTGCCCTTCCTTCATCTAACGGAGGAAGTTTGTGGACGTATGCTAATATATTATATACTGCGGGAAGTGTGCCTGTCAGATTTAGCCGTAATGGCAAAGCATTATTTCATTACTCAAAAATTCTTTATGAATTAGATGTTTAAAATAGACTATTAAAACTTTAGGATACGCACATGCAAGATCAGGAAAAAAGTAAAAATCAGGAAATACAAGAAAATCAGCCAAAAGAAGACAATGGTGCCATGACCAAGTTGCAAGATGTGTTCAATCTTGCGCATGACCAGGCCCATCCCGATAAAATTGATGCCGTCATCCGCGCCAATACTCGGGTGTCCGGAACCAATATGTGGGTATTGATGTTTGCCATTGCCGTGGCGAGTATCGGTCTGAATGTAAACAGCACGGCGGTAGTGATCGGCGCGATGTTGATTTCGCCGTTGATGGGGCCGATTGTCGGTATGGGTTACGGTTTGGCGGTAGGGGATACTGCGCTGATCCGTCAAGCCGTGCGCAATATTATTATATTCGTCGTCATCAGCTTGATTACCGCTACGTTGTATTTCCTGTTAACCCCGCTTAAAGAGGCGCAAAGCGAGCTTTTGGCGCGTACTCAGCCGACCCTTTGGGATGTGTTGATTGCCTTCTTCGGCGGTAGTGCGGGTATTGTGGCGCTGACTCGAAAAGAAGGAGGCAATGCCATACCGGGTGTGGCGATTGCTACCGCATTGATGCCGCCCCTGTGTACTGCGGGCTACGGACTGGCACATGGCAACTGGCACTACTTTCTCGGTGCTTCATATCTTTTTGCCATCAACTGCGTGTTCATCGCTTTTTCGACCTTGTTGTTTTCCAAGCTGCTCAAGCTGTCGCGCAGGGGGTTGATAACGGAATCCAAACGCCGGTTGCAAAGCATCATTATTACTGCCGTCGTGTTGGCTGTGATGATTCCGAGCGGCTATATGGCATCAGGACTGGTGCGTCAGGAGATCTTCAACACCAGAGCCAATGCCGCCATTGCCACTGCGCAGCAACAGGAAGGTTTTTTCGTGCTGCGTAAGATGTTGAACCACAGAGAAAATAAAGTCGGTCTGATTGTCAATGGAACGGGCAATGCCGAGAAAATTTCCGCCTTGCTGGTGAAAAGCCTTAACGCGTCGGGGGTGAAAGAGCCGAAGGTCAACGTGGTCTATGCGGGAGGGAACGATGCCAAAATCGAAGAATTGCTGGCAAGCCGAAACAACCCGGTTCAGCAGCAAAATGAGCTGAAAGAGCAGCAGGCCTATATCGATACCATACTGGCAGGCAAAGCCTCCGATATCGACGATGCAGCGGTACTCAAGGAATTAAAAGCCCAATATCCGGAAGCGGAAAAAATCGTTGTCGGACGCGGCTTGGCTTGGGATAAAGCGCAAACAACGCCTGTTTCCGAACAGTCTGAAAGCCAAAAAAACGTAGAACTGAAGACAGATACATATGACGATATCGTCGTTGTCTCTCTCGAATTGGAGCAGCCATTGCCCGCCAAAGATCTCGAGCGGATACAGGCGTGGTTACGCCAGCGTTATGAGGGTAAGGTAGTGCGCATATTGCAAACGCACAAGTCTCAGACAGATAAACCGTCTAACGAATAATCGCCTTCAGGCTTTATCCATTTCCGAGAAATCATTGATTGTTCCTAGTACACCAAATCCGCCTCAAACACGCCTCTCAAGGCGTTGGAGAGGCGGATTTTTTCTGCGCGCTCGAGCATGTCGCGGGTGATATGCGTTTCGATGACTACGTCCGCGCCCAAGTAGGTTTGCGGCTGCTGCAACACGGCTTGGCGCATGATGCCGTTGAGGATATCCAAATCCAGAGACGGGGTGAGACGGGTGTTTTTGTGCATGTTCATGTTTCAGTATTCTCCTGGAAATACTGTAAACAACGCTACTAGTTTCTACAGCATCGAGTTGATAACGTCGCCCACCCCGGCAAGGTTTTCTGTGCCAAGGACGAGTTTGAGTTTCTCAAAGTCGATTTGGTCTTCGCAACAGACTTCGGGAAAGATTTGTTTGAGTTTTAATATATTGTTTTGTTTGAAATTATTTTCTAAATCGTGTATAATTTTTCGGTTCGGTTGCCATAATTGCGTCTTCCATCAATGATCACTTACAAAGTGTCCATTTTATCGGGATATGTTGAAAGTTAAAAGAAAAGAAGGCCGTCTGAAAACTTTAATATTCGTTTTTCAGACGGCCTTCTTTTCACTTACCGAAACAAGAGTATTTTGTTTCTCAACTTTACAAAACAGTCAGTCCTGCTGCTTACTTCTACCCTAAAAACTCTTTCAAAAACAGCAAGACACAGGCGAGTTCGTCGGCGGATTCGCGTTGCGTGCCGTTGCCGGTATGGCCGCCGCCGTCAGGCGAGTAGAGCCAAGATTGCGGCGAGGTTTCGCGCAGTTTGGCGTAGAACTTGAGCGCGTGGGCGGGATGGACGCGGTCGTCGCTGAGGCTGGTGGTAATGAGCGCAGGCGGATAATTGATGCTGTCTGAAAGATTGTGATACGGCGACAATTCGCCCAGCCAGCGTTTGCAGACTTCGTATTTCTGCGGATTGCCGTATTCGTCCGTCCAACTTGAACCGGCGGAGAGCAGCGGATAGCGGATCATATCGGTCAGCGGCACTTCGCACACCAGCGCACCGATGCTTTGCGGTTCGCGCACGAAGGCGGCGGCGGTAATCAGGCCGCCGTTGCTGCCGCCCTGCAAACCGATGTGTTGGGGCGAACTCATGCCGCGTTCGGACAAATCGCGCACGACGGCAAGCAAATCATCGACGCTTTTGTGTTTGCTTACGCCTTGCGCCGCCTGATGCCAGCGCGGGCCGAATTCACCGCCGCCGCGTATGTTCGCCAACACGAAGGCGTTGCCCTCTTCCAGCCAATATTTGCCGACGCTGCCCAGATAATGCGGCAATTCAGGAATGCCGAAACCGCCGTAGGCATAGACCAGCGTTGGCGTGTCGGGCGCAGCGTTTTTGCCGACGTGGAAATAAGGAATGCGCTCGCCGTCGGCCGAAGTCGTCCAAAACTGCTGCACGTTGATGCCGTCTGAATCGAACTGCTGCGGCTGGCGGCGCATGACGGTCAGTTCCATCACGTTCAAATCCAGCGCAAACAGCGTCAGCGGCGTAGTGAAATCGCTGGAGGCAAGGTAAACCACGTCTCCGCCCCACGGTTGGTCGGTCATTTCCAACGCACCCGAAGGCAGGCGCGGCAGTTCGACTTCCTGCCATTTGCCATCGCTAAAGCGCCACGCTTTCAGACGGCCTTGTACGTTTTCCAAAAGGCTCGCCACCACAAAACGCTTGGTCGTTTCCACACTTTCCAATGCCTGCGTTTCATCGGGCGCAAACAAAAGCTGCGCCGCCCCGAGTTCGCCCCGATTCAGCTTCACCGCCACCAGCGCGCCGCTCGGATAGCTTTGGTTCGCACGGTTCCAGTCTTTGCGCAACGTCAGCAAAAGATGCCCCGCCAGATAGCCGACCACGTCGCAATCATTGGGCAGGTTTAACGGCTTCGCCTCGCCTTCAGACGACACCTGCAAATAGGTTTTGGTATAAAAACCGTCCGACGCTTCAATCAAATCAATCGGCGAACCCTGCGGATCAAGGTAACGCCACGCGTTCACCATCATCGCGCCTTTATCAATTTGGTACACCGGCAGGCTTTCCTCGAAACTCTTGCCGCGCTCCACCAGCCACACTTCGCGCGGATAGCCCGATTCGGTCAACTGCCGCTCATCCCAAGCCGGACACACCCACACGCTATTTTCATCGCGCCACGACACATGGTTTTTGCCTGCCGGAAAGTGAAAACCGCCTTCTACCAATTCCCCTGCTTCCAAATCCACTTCCAGCGTATACGCCGTATCGCCACCCGATTTGCTCAAGGTTAACAGCGCGCGGTTGGGCTTTTCCACCAAGTGCGAAACGCCGCCCAAATACACATCGTCGCCGAGCAGCTCGTCGAAATCCGCCACTGAAAACAGGATTTTCCACTCTGGATAGCCGGAACGGTAAGTCGCCGCGGTACATACGCGGTACACGCCCTTCGGATATTCCGCGTCCTGATGGAAATGGTACATCCGCGCGCGGTGTTCCTGACAAAACGGAATCTGACGCGTGTCCTGCATCTGCGCCAAAATCCCGTCCGACAGCGCGCGCGCCTTGTCGTTTTCTAAAAAACGCTTGCGCGTTTCGGCATGCGCCGCGGCGGCGAAATTTTGCGTTTCGGGAGATTCGAGGTTTTCAAAATGGAGATAGGAATCGGGGTAGGATTTCATAGAAAAGGCCGTCTGAAAGATTGGGAAATGGGATTATAACGGCAAAATCAAAAAAGGCCGTCTGAAACCTGCGTTTCAGACGGCCTGAACATTCTTCAACTCAACGCCCGTATATTTTCCACAAACCTTCCTGCAAACCAAACGCAGGCTCGCCGTCTTTCGGCTGGGTGCGGACGTAGCTGCCGTCAGGCTGCATCAGCCAAGCCTGGGTATTGTCTTCCAAAGCCATTTCCAAGCCTTCGCGGATCACGCGCTCTTTGAGTTCGGGCGTGGTAATCGGCGTGGCGACTTCAATGCGGCGGAAGAAGTTGCGACCCATCCAGTCGGCGCTGGAGATAAAGGTATCGTCTGCGCCGTTGTTATGGAAGCAGTACACGCGCGAGTGTTCGAGTTGGCGGCCGATGATGGAGCGGACGCGGATGTTTTCGGACAAGCCTTTGACACCCGGGCGCAAGGTACACATACCGCGCACAATCAGATCGATTTGCACGCCTGCCGCGCTGGCTTGATACAGCGCATCGATTACACTCGGCTCGATGAGGGAGTTCATCTTGGCGGTAATCCGCGCCGGTTTGCCTGCTTTGGCGTGTTCGGTTTCCTGCTTGATGCGGTCGATGACCATTTTGTGCAGGGTAAACGGGCTTTGATAGAGCTTGTTCAGACGGCCCGGCTTGCCCAATCCTGTGATTTCCATAAACAAAGTGTTCACATCGGCAGTGATTTGTTCGTCGGCGGTGATGATGCCGAAGTCGGTGTAGATGCGCGATGTGCCTTGGTGGTAGTTGCCGGTACCGAGGTGGGCATAACGCTTGAGTACGCCGTCTTCGCGACGGATAACCAAAGCCATTTTGGCATGAACTTTGTAGCCGAATACGCCGTACACGACGTGCGCGCCTGCCTCTTCCAGCTGCTTCGCCCAGTTGACGTTGTTGGCTTCGTCAAAACGCGCCATCAGTTCGACCACGACGGTAACCTGTTTGCCCGCCAGTGCGGCCTTCATCAATGCGCGCACAAGCTCGGAATTGCTGCCGGTGCGGTAGATGGTCATTTTAACGGCCAACACATCCGGATCGGCCGCTGCCTCGCGTATCATTTGGACAACCGGATCGAAAGATTGATACGGATGGTGCAGCAAGATCGGCGACTGTTTGACCAGTTTGAATACGGAGCCGTTTTTGCGTAAGGCTTTCAGACGGCCTGCATTACGCGGTGGGAACTTCAAATCCGGCCTATCCACCAAATCGGGGACGGCATTGAGGCGCACCAAATTGACCGGTCCTTTGACCTGATACAGCTCGGCAGAAGTCAGCTTGAACTGGGCAAGCAGGAAGTCGTGAATATGCGCCGGACAAGTATCCGCCACTTCCAAGCGCACGCCGTCGCCGTATTCGCGGTCGTGCAATTCGTTTTGAATCGCGGCACGCAGGTTTTTCAAATCTTCTTCATCAACCGTCAAATCGCTGTCGCGCGTGAGGCGGAACTGATGGCAGTCTTTAACCTTCATACCGGGAAAAAGTTTGCCGACATGGGCGTGCAAAATCGAAGACAAGAACACAAAGCCTGCATCACCGCCGCAAATTTCAGACGGCATGGGAACGACGCGCGGCAAAATGCGCGGCGCCTGCACAATCGCCATTCCGGACGGACGGCCGAACGCATCCGTACCTTCGAGTTCGACGGCAAAGTTGAGCGATTTGTTTAACGGGCGCGGGAACGGATGCGAAGGATCAAGGCCGATGGGCGTGAGAATGGGCAACAGCTCGTTGTCAAAATAATTTTCAATCCATTTTTTCTGCGCGGCCGTCCATTTGTGGCGGCGATAGAAATGAATACCGGCGCGGCTGAGTGCAGGCTGCAATACTTTGTTAAACAGATCGTACTGCTCGCGAATCAAGGCCTGTGCCTCTTTTGCCACCGCTTCGATGGTTTCGGCCGCAGTTTTGCCGTTGTCGAGCGGCTGATGCGGGCGCAATTTATTTTCGCGTTTCAACCACGCCATGCGCACTTCAAAAAATTCGTCCAAATTGGAAGACACGATGCACAGAAAACGCAAACGTTCCAACAAAGGAACTTTCGTATCCTGCGCCTGAGCCAGTACACGGCGGTTAAACGCCAACAGGCTGAGTTCTCGGCAGAGAATGCGGTTTTGCTCGGGCATGGTTCACTCCTGAAACATCGGTCATTAACACCATCAAGTATAACGTTTTGCCGACGTTCCGTCAGGTTTCAGACGGCCTTGACAGAAAACCTTATCCCTATTTGAGGCAAGACAAAGGGTTATCCGTTATTTTCTATGCCGAAACAGCGGTTTTTGCTATAATGCGCAGTTTAATGCAACCGCAATACCACTGCTAAAGGATAAGAAAATGGGCTTTTTGCAAGGCAAAAAAATTCTGATTACCGGCATGATCTCCGAGCGTTCCATCGCTTACGGCATCGCCAAAGCCTGCCGCGAACAAGGCGCGGAATTGGCATTCACCTACGTTGTCGACAAACTGGAAGAGCGCGTCCGTAAAATGGCGGCCGAACTCGGCTCCGAACTCGTGTTCCGCTGCGACGTTGCTAGCGACGACGAAATCAACCAAGTTTTCGTTGACTTGGGCAAACACTGGGACGGCTTGGACGGCCTCGTTCACTCCATCGGTTTCGCCCCTAAAGAAGCTTTGAGCGGCGACTTCCTCGACAGCATCAGCCGCGAAGCGTTCAACACCGCTCACGAAATCTCCGCATACAGCCTGCCTGCGCTGGCCAAAGCCGCCCGTCCGATGATGCAGGGCCGCAACGCCGCAATCGTTGCCCTGAGTTACTTGGGCGCCGTTCGTGCCATTCCTAACTACAACGTTATGGGCATGGCCAAAGCCAGCCTCGAAGCCGGCATCCGCTTCACTGCCGCCTGCCTGGGCAAAGAAGGCATCCGCTGCAACGGCATCTCCGCAGGCCCGATCAAAACCCTGGCTGCTTCCGGCATCGCCGATTTAAGCAAACTCTTAGGCCACGTCGCTTCCCACAACCCACTGGGCCGCAACGTGACCACCGAAGAAGTCGGCAACACCGCCGCCTTCCTCTTGTCCGACCTCGCTTCCGGCATTACCGGCGAGATTACCTACGTTGACGGCGGTTACAGCATTAACGCGCTGAATGACGAAGAGAACTAAACGGTTTACACACCAAACGCACTTTCATCATGAAAGTGCGTTTTTTATGGCCATTACATTATGGTTTGAATAACTGCATGACAAAAAAGGCCGTCTGAAAGTCAAATACGGATACGAAACATTACCTTTACAGGCTTTCAACGGCTATGCTTTCAACATTATTATATTATCATTCCACCTTAACCTAAAAATTCGATAGAGCATTGATTCTAAAGATAACATTCATATTATCTGATACTTAGCCACAGATAAAAGTGGTGCAAAAAAGTAACAAAAAAAATTCAGACGGCCTGTTTTTCATACAGAAGGCATAGAAGCCGGGCATTTTTAGCATGAAATACAAAATTTAACATTATTGAAATTTTCTTAACCGATAAAGCGTTAATATGCCTGCCGATTTATTGAATCACATCTGATTTTGACTCAAACACATACAGGAGATTAATTATGTCAATCGCTTCAGAATTTAAAGAATTTATTATGCGTGGCAACGTGATCGACCTCGCAGTCGGTATGGTTGTCGGTACAGCATTCAGCGGCATCGTCAAATCATTGGTTGACGACGTAATCATGCCCCCTATCGGCCTATTGATCGGCGGCGTTGATTTCTCCAACCTGTTCATTACATTGAAAGACGGCGCACAAGCCGCTCCTGCAGAAGGTTACGCCAACTTGGCAGCCGCCCAAGCAGCCGGTGCCGTTACCCTGAATATCGGTCTGTTCATCAACACCGTGATCAGCTTCCTGATCATCGCCGCTGCCATCTTCTGCGTGGTTAAAGCCATCAACTCCGTAAAAAAAGCCGAAGCTCCTGCTGAAGAAGCACCGGCAGAGCCTAGCGAAGAAGTTCTGTTGTTGCGCGAAATCCGTGACTCTCTGAACAAAAAATAATCACAATACCCAAACATACACACAAACTAAGGCCGTCTGAAACCATTTCAGACGGCCTTTTCTAACTCCATCGCTCTGACATAGTTGGCTGTTTAAGAAAAACTACAAGCAGCTATCCTTCATTTATTTATAGAAACCTTGCTTACGACCTCATTATTTTTACCCAATAGATAAAGGAAATTATCATTTACCTCTAATTTACCAAGATAAACGCCATAATCCATTTCATGAGCAGGACAGGTTTTAATCAAATGACGAATACTCTTGTCTTTATTTTCAATATTCAAAAACAAGTCAACTTTATCGATCTGATGTTCCACTTGAATGGAAAAAGTGGTGGATTGAATCTTTTTCTTTTTCCATACCCAACTATTTTCATAATGGTTTCTTTCTATTTCATTCACTACATCCCCAAGTAAGCAGAATGGAATAGAAAGCTTATGAAACACACGGTTTGCCCCTTCAACTAAAGCAGCCAAGAGCATCTTTTTCTTATCAACAGGATCTAAAGCTTCATAGGTACAAAAATCAAATGGAACCTGAACAGTATAGACACCAAGTAAGTTTATGATACAAGGATTGCAGACCTTATCCATGCATTCTATGATGATTTTCCAACAATCCTTAGTTGGAACAGGCTTGAAGAGTCGCTCCAACATAGATGTCATACACTTCGATTCATATACAAACGCTTTTCTATGGCATTTCCAATTTTGATTGTAGTCCTCTATCCTGGCCTCCTCGTATCTTAATGAAGCTGAGTCCATCAACTCCTCGATCCTTTGGCGATTTTCCACATAAGGTCTATCTAATTCAAAATATCTTAATTTCATATTCATACTTCCATGATCTTATTTTTTATACAGGACCAACCCTATGTAAAGGCTAAGTCTTTCAAGGTAGCAATGATTCTGAGCTCTAAATATCGAGAACTCCAACTTCTTGATGCTTCATACTTCTCACCCTCCTCAAAAGAAATTTCCTTTTCTTAACTATTCCCTATAGTCGTAGCACTTCTCCTGTAAAAAAGCCCGATGCGTTCAACATCGGGCTTTTAACTGGAAAACCAATCTTAGTCTTTGCGTGTTTCCACCAAAATCATTTCGACTGCTACGTCTTCCACTTCTACTTTAGGCACATCCGAACGGCGTGTTTTGGCAACCGATTCGGGTTGCGGCTGCGCGGCAAAAGCGGCAACGGCTTGCGGATCGGTTTCAACGAAAATCAAATCGCCCAAACCTTCCGGCAAAACAGCGGCAACAGGCGCTGCTTCAGCTACGGCCTCAGTTTGCGTCGCCACAGTTTCAGTTGCTGTTTCAACCGGTTCTGCGACTTCTGCAACGGCAGTTTCATTCGGAGACAATACCGCGGAAATAGCTTCTTTGACGTTGCTGACGGCAGATGCAAGCAGGGCTTGTTCGGCATCGGCGCTTTCAGTTTGCGCGACGGCAGGCTCGTCTTCGCTTTCAATGGCAAATACGAATGGCTCTGCGCTGGTAACTTCAGGCTCGGATACCACAATCACCAGCGGCTCGGCATGATCATCTTCCTGCGGCAAAGGTACATTTTCAGCTTCAACCGTTTCGTTCAAACCCAAAACATGCGCCACGGCAAAGAGGACTTTGTCGGCGGTGTCGGTAATGTTCAGGTATTGCTCGATTTTTGCCGAAGACGGAATATTGCGTTTTTTGCTGTTTGAACGGCGGTCGTTGCGGTTGTTGCGCTGACGGTTGTTGCGTTCGCGTCCTTGACGGCCGTTGTTTTTCACACCCTCTTCGCTGCGGGCATTGTCGTCCGCTTCCGCTTGCGCCTGTTCGCTATCGGCTTGAACGTTTGCGTCTTCAACATGGCTTTCCGCATATTGGTTACGGTTGCGCTCGTTACGGCCGTTGTTGCGGCGGCGTTTATTGCCGTTTTGTTCCGCTTGGTTTTCAGACGGCATCTCAGCCAGTGCGGCCACTTCT
The DNA here is from genome assembly GCF_013267835.1 of Neisseria mucosa. Classification (NCBI taxonomy): domain Bacteria; kingdom Pseudomonadati; phylum Pseudomonadota; class Betaproteobacteria; order Neisseriales; family Neisseriaceae; genus Neisseria; species Neisseria mucosa. Next base: position 1,974,262 of record NZ_CP053939.1, on the reverse strand, counting down.
TGAACGTTTACGTCTTCAACCGCTTCCTCGACACGGTTGCGATCGTTGTTGCGCTCATCGCGGCGGTTGTTGCGGTTGCGGCTGCGGCGGCTTTCTTTACGCTCGTCGTTGCGGCTTTCGTTTGATTTGCTTTCTTCAAACTTACTGTCGGCGGCTTCGGCATTCACTTCGCGCACTTCAACTTTGCTGCCGTCGTGTTTGTTGTTGCGGCGCGGATTTTGACGGCGGCTGCTCGAACGGCGGTCGCCGTTTTGGCCGCGGTTGTTTGCCGTGCGTTTTTCGGCAGGCTCTTGAGCGACTGCGGCAGGCGCAGGCTCGCCGCCGAAAATACGTTTCAACCAGGCTTTGAAGCTGTCCCACCAAGAGGCTTTTTTCTCAGGGGCGACAGTCGGCGCAGGCTGGGTATGGCGCACGCCTTTGACGGCAGGCTCAGGACGGGCCGCTTTGGCTTTTTCGCTGCCGAAAGGTTTGGCGGATTCGTCTTCTTCCGGCTCGGCAACGCGTTTGTAGCTCGGTTCGCCGTCTTCTTCTACGTCATCGATGCGGATGCGGTTGATTTCGTAGTGCGGGTTTTCCAAGTGGATATTTGGAATCAGGACGACGTTCACATCCAAACGCTCTTCCATCGCAAACAGCTCGGCGCGTTTTTCGTTCAACAGGAAGGTGGCAACATCGACAGGCACCTGTGCGCGTACTTCGCCGGTGTTGTCTTTCATTGCTTCTTCTTGAATGATGCGCAAAACGTGCAGGGCGGTGGATTCGATGCCGCGGATGACGCCGGTACCGGCGCAGCGCGGACACGCAACATGGCTGCTTTCGCCCAAAGCCGGTTTCAAACGTTGGCGGCTCAATTCCAAAAGGCCGAAACGCGAAAGTTTGCCCATTTGCACGCGGGCACGGTCTTTTTTGAGCGCGTCGCGCAGGACGTTTTCAACATCGCGCTGGTGCTTGGGGTTTTCCATGTCGATGAAGTCGATGACGACCAAACCGCCCAAGTCGCGCAGGCGCATTTGACGGGCGACCTCTTCGGCGGCTTCCATATTGGTTTTGAACGCGGTGTCTTCGATGTCCGAGCCGCGTGTGGCGCGCGCGGAGTTGACGTCGATGGAAACCAGGGCTTCGGTGTGATCGATCACAATCGCGCCGCCTGACGGCAGGCTGACGCTGCGTGAGAATGCGCTTTCGATTTGGTGTTCGATTTGGAAGCGGGAGAACAACGGCGTGTGGTCTTGATAGAGTTTCAGACGGCCTACATTGCTCGGCATGACGTAGCTCATGAACTCGGCAACTTGGTCGTAAACTTCTTGATTGTCCACCAAAATCTCGCCGATGTCGGGACGGAAATAGTCGCGAATCGCACGAATCAGCAGCGAGCTTTCCATAAAGAGCAGGTAAGGGTCATGGTGTGCTTTGCCTGCTTCTTCAATGGCTTGCCAGAGCTGTTTGAGGTAGTTCAAGTCCCATTCCAACTCTTCCGCGCTGCGGCCGATGCCGGCGGTGCGGGCAATGATACTCATGCCGTTCGGAATGTCGAGTTCTGCCATGGCGGCTTTCAACTCTTGGCGCTCTTCGCCTTCGATACGGCGGGATACGCCGCCGCCGCGCGGATTGTTCGGCATCAATACCAGATAGCGGCCGGCCAGACTGATGAAGGTGGTCAGCGCCGCGCCTTTGTTGCCGCGCTCGTCTTTTTCGACTTGGACGATAACTTCCATGCCCTCTTTGAGCACGTCCTGAATACGCGCCCTGCCGCCTTCGTAGTCGCGGAAATACGAACGCGACACTTCCTTAAACGGCAAAAAGCCGTGGCGGTCGGTTCCGTAATCGACGAAACACGCTTCCAGCGACGGCTCGATGCGGGTAATGATACCTTTGTAGATATTGCCTTTACGCTGTTCTTTGCCCAGCGTTTCGATGTCCAAGTCCAAAAGGTTTTGGCCATCGACAATGGCAACGCGCAGCTCTTCGGCCTGCGTTGCGTTGAATAACATTCTTTTCATAGTCACCTCGTGAACAGCGGCCGTTTGATTTGTGAATATCTTTTTCAGACGGCCTGTCTGTCCGGTTGGCACTCTGCAAAGGCAAGATGGGGGAACCCCTGTGTAACCAGTTTTTGATTTGAAATCCGCAAGGTTGCATGCTTGAACTCAAGCCATGTGCGGACGGATTCGGATAAAGAAGGAAATAAAGAACAATGCGGCGGAAAGGTTGATGGTTCCGCTGCCGTCCGAATGCTGATGTTTCGGACAAAATGAAGGCAGCCTACATCTTCTTATTATCGTAGCGCCGGTAATTTCGGACGGTACTGCGCGGACTGCGTCTTACGCCCGGCCGGACGGCAGGTTCAATTCAAACTTAATTACGGGATTGCGTTTGCCGGCTTTGAACAAACACAAGGAAATGCTTTGCGGAGTGCGTTTTTAATATAAAATCTCGTTTTAACAATAAATCCGTTTCAGACGGCCTGCGACGGCAGGTTCGGGTCCCGAAACGGACGTTTGGGATTATAGAGAAAATGCACGCAATACGCAAAGATTCAGTCAGCCTGATTGCCGTTGCCGAACACGAGGAAGGCCAACGCCTTGATAACTATCTGATAAAAATCCTCAAAGGCGTACCGAAAAGCCATATCCACCGCATCATCCGCGCCGGCGAAGTGCGGCTGAACAAAAAACGCTGCAAACCCGACAACCGCATTCAGGCAGGCGATACCGTCCGCATTCCGCCGATACGCACCGCCGAAAAACAAAGGCCGTCTGAAAGCCAGGCCGCGCCCGCGCGCGAATTTGACATCGTTTACGAAGACGATGCGCTTTTGGTCATCAACAAACCGTCCGGCGTTGCCGTCCACGGCGGCAGCGGCGTGAGCTTCGGCGTCATCGAACAAATCCGCCGCGCCCGTCCCGAAGCGCGTTATCTCGAACTCGTCCACCGCCTCGACAAAGACACCAGCGGCCTTTTAATGATCGCCAAAAAACGCAGCGCCTTGGTGAAACTGCACGAAGCCATCCGCAACGACCATCCGAAAAAAATCTATCTTGCGCTGGGTGTCGGCAGGCTGCCGAACGACCGCTTCCACGTCAAGCTCCCCCTGTTCAAATACACCGGCGCACAAGACGAAAAAATGGTGCGCGTCAGCGAAGACGGCCAATCCGCCCACACCATCTTCCGCGTGTTAAACCGTTTTTCAGACGGCCTTTTGCACCAAGTCGGCCTATCCGACCTGACCCTTGTCGAAGCCACCCTGAAAACCGGCCGCACCCACCAAATCCGCGTCCACCTGCAATCGCAAGACTGCCCCATTGCCGGCGACGAACGCTACGGCGACTATCAAGCCAACAAACGCCTGCAGAAACTCGGTTTGAAAAGAATGTTCCTGCACGCCTCCGAGCTGCACCTCGCCCATCCGCTGACCGGCGAAAAACTGATTCTGAAAGCGCCCCTGCCGCAAGAATTGGCGCAATTCGTTTTAATGTTGGAAAATCAGGAAAAGGCCGTCTGAAAGGAAACCCATGAAACCCAAACTCATCATTTTCGACTGGGACGGCACGCTTGCCGACACCACCAACCCCATCATCCACACCTTCCAACAAAGCTTTGCCGATTGCGGCCTGCCCGTTCCCGAAGCCGACCAAATCCGCCCGCTCATCGGATACAGCCTCTCCGGCATCATCCACCGCCTTGCCCACAACGTCAGCGAACACGTTCAGGAAACCCTGATTGAGATCTATGCCGCGCACTACCTCAATCCCAACAACCGCAACATGACCCTGTTCCCCGAAACCCTGCCCTGCCTACAACGCTTGAAGCAACAAGGCTATTGGCTTGCCGTAGCGACCGGCAAAGGCCGCAGCGGACTGGATAGGTCCATCGAGCAAACCGGCACCCAAGCCTTCTGGCTGGAAACCGCCTGCGCTAGCGAATATCCGTCCAAACCCGCGCCCGATATGGTACTCGCCCTCTGCGACCGACTGGGTGTTAAACCGGAAGAGGCCGTCGTCGTCGGCGACACCACCCACGACCTAGAAATGGCCGCCAATGCCAAAATCCGCGCCATCGCCGTTACCACCGGCGCGCACACCGCCCAACAACTTTCCGCCCTGCCCCATGTCGCCATGCTCAACAGCTTGGCCGAATTGCCCGATGTATTGGAAACCTTATGAATGACGGTGTGCGTCAACTGACACAGATTTAGATAACTAATAGATTGGATTTGAAATGAAAAAATTGTTTTTTGTGTTATTGGGGCTGGCAAGCCTTAATGTCTGCGTTGCTAATCCTACTTATGATGCAACCAGAGGCGCGTTGCAAAATGACCCTGGCTTATGCCAATACGGCTACAACTCCAATTGTGGCTCATCTGGCCAACGTCAACAAAGACAACCTACGAAAATTATCAACATCAATGTTCCTTCAAAACACGGGGCTTGGGCATTTAATCCTAAAACTGGCATTGCAGGTGGTGCACTTGATATGAATTCTCGTGAGGAAGCAGAAAGAGAAGCCATTAAAACCTGTGAACGAGGAGGAAGTAATGCGCCATGTAAAATAGAAGTTTGGGGACAAAATGGCTGCATTGCCGTTGCACAAGGTAAATTAGGCAAGAAATGGAAGCTTTTCTCAGTAGTAACAGAATTAGGTAAAGCTGAAGCTAAAGCGCTACAAAAATGTCGAGCATCAGGACTTCCTGAATGCAAAATCGTTGCTAACGAAGGTTGTTCACTACCTAAATTCTAAATAGATCCAAGGCCGTCTGAAACGTAAACAACATTAAATAAGCCTTTCCTAGGAACACCCATGGCACTCCAATTTGAAATCAACGCCGTTACCCCCTTCCGTCAAAACTGCACGCTGATTTGGGATGATGAAACCAAAGAAGCCGTTTTGACCGATGTCGGCGGCGACGTACCCTATTTATTGCAACAAGTCCAAAACAAAGGCCTCAGGCTGACCGCCATTTGGCTGACCCACGGCCATCTTGACCATGCAGGCGGCGTGGTTGAACTTTTGAAAACCTGCGACGTACCCGTTCTCGGCCCGCACAAAGACGACGAATTCCTGCTCCAAGCCCTTCCGCAAACGACGGCGCAATACGGTTTCCCCGTTTCTCCGTCATTCACGCCGACACGCTGGCTGGAAGAAGGGGAAACGCTCAAGGTCGGCAACCACAGTTTCCAAGTCCTCCACATTCCCGGCCACACCCCCGGCCAAGTCGTTTTTTACAACGCCGAAAACGGACTTTTAGTCGCAGGCGATGTCTTATTTTATGAGACCGTTGGTCGCACAGATTTTCCGCGCGGCAATCATGATGACCTCATAAACAATATCTGCGCTAAACTATTAACCCTGCCCGAAAACACGCAAGTTATCGCCGGACACGGCCGCATGACCAGCATCGGGCATGAGAAAAGGTACAATCCGTTTCTGGTTCGTTAATATGAATGTTGTATAAAGCCAACATTCTGGCATACACAGATTATGCGTATAAAGGAAAACTGGCATACAATTTGCAGGGATAACACCCGAAAGATTAAGTACCTAATCTCCGGCAAATGCCAAAATGAACTAAAGCACAAAGATAACAAGGTATTACGCAATACAACCTGATTTATCGAAAACCGGACATCTCCAAACCCCAAGCCTGACTCGCAGTGAAATTGTTACAAAGTGACAATAAATGTCAGTCGGGCCGTCTGAACGGTTCTGCCGATTCAGGCGGATACAACGGAGATAAGGCGCAATGCCCTGCCGGAATGTGCCGATGTTCTGTTTGTCAAACCGTCGGGTACATCTTTAAGAAGCACAACATTATTTGGGTAAACCGGCAAACTCGCTGCCGGCACTAACAGGCCGTCTGAAAAGTTCGGCTGGTAAAATCAATAAAAGGATTATCAAATGAAAAAAATCGCAAAAGTGGGCTTTGCCCTGCTGGCTACCGGCCTGCTGGCCGCCTGTGCTACTAAGAGCAAAATCACTCCTGAAGGCACTACCGACGAGCCTCGCTTCCCTAAACCTTACTCCCTGACCTTCAACAATGATCGCGGTACATTCCCGACTTTTGACGAGTTGGATCAAATGCGTCCTGGCCTGACCAAAGACGACATCTACAAAATCCTCGGCCGTCCTCACTACGACGAAGGCATGGTTGGCGTGCGTGAATGGGACTACCTGTTCCACTTCTACACCCCGGGCGTAGGCGTTGACCCTGAAAACACTTCCGGCGTTGAAGGCATCACTACTTGCCAATACAAAGTGATCTTCGATAAAGACAAATTTGCACGCAGCTTCTTCTGGAATCCAGTATTCCCTAAAGATGCCGTATGTCCTCCTCCAGCACCTAAACAAGAGCCTCAAGTGATCATCCGCGAGATCGTTAAAGAAGCTCCTAAACGCATCCGTCAATAAGGACAAATTTGAAACGGATCCTATTGGGTATAGCCTTGGCAGTAGGCCTGAACTCTTTGGCCGCTGCCGATGCTGTCAGCGACTATATCCAACGCAAAAAAGTTGTGGTCAATACAGCCAAGGCGGAGCTTTGCTTTGCCGATGACGGTCAGTGCCATCCGGTATTGATCGGTAAGACCACGCCGAAAGGCAAATTCAATATGACGCCGATGATGACCAGCAAACCGGGTTACGGTGGCGAGGTTATCGGCTTCAAAGAAGAAAATGACTTTCTGTTTGCGTTACACCGGGTATGGACGCTCAAGCCGCAGGAAAGGCGCATGGAACGCATCGCTTCTCCCAATGTGGCCGACCGCATCATAACCAATGGTTGTATCAACGTACAAAATAATGTGTACGAAAAACTGCGTCAGTATTTCATTTTGGAAATCATCTGATGTAAGTCAGTCAAACAAAGGCCGTCTGAAACTTTTCAGACGGCCTTTCTTCTCAAACGAAAATTCGACGGCAATTTGCTTGCTCCGTCAGAGCCAAACGAAGAATATTTGGCCGCTTCATTCTCTACTCATCCTCAAGCCATATTACTTTTTACCATATCCAAAGAACCAACGGTTATTTATGCCGTTTTCCGCCCAATGCTAGAATCGCGCGTTTATATATCGGCCCGCCGAGAAATCAAATAAATAATATAGCGGCAGAAATAGCTTTTATTCCCTGCCCCTTACACACACAAACATCATGACCGATTCTTCTGCCAAATTACCCAATTTGTGGCTGCTGATTGCCGCTGCCGCCTCCATCCTGCTGATTACCATCGGCATGAGGATGACTTTAGGGCTTTTTGTCCTGCCCGTCGTCAACTCGACCGAATTGAGCATGACCCAGTTCAGCCTGATTATTGCCGTTTTCCAATTGATGTGGGGCATATCGCAACCCTTGTCCGGCGCGTTGGCCGACCGTTTCGGCGCGTTTAAAGTTTTAGCCGGCGGTACAGTTCTGTTGATTGCCGCCTGTCTGATGGTGCCGCAAATGCCGACTTATTGGGGGCTGATGCTGGGTATCGGTTTATTGTTGGCATTCGGTACGGGTTCGGGCGGATTTTCCATCATTATGGGACAGGTCGCCGCCAAAACGCCGCCTCATCGGCGCGGCTTGGCTTCCGGCCTGGTCAATGCAGGCGGGTCCGCAGGGCAATTTTTGTTCGCGCCGCTGGTTCAAGGTTTGATTGCCCTGCCCCACGTCGGCTGGACGGGGACATTTTATGTTTGGGCAGTCATCGCCATCTTGATTTTGCCGATTTCTTGGTGGCTGGCCGGCGGCAAACATGCTGCTCATACCGTCCACACAGACGACGGCGGCCAAACCCTGAAGCAGGCCGTCTGCAAGGCTTTCGCCAACCGCAGCTATATCTTGCTGCATTTGGGTTTCTTTACCTGCGGTTTCCACATCGCCTTTTTGGTTACCCACCTGCCGACCGAAATTTCACTTTGCGGCCTCCCTGCTACGGTCGCTTCGACCTCTATTGCCATTATTGGTTTGGCAAACATTGCCGGCTGTATTTTTTCAGGGTGGTGTACCGGCAGATTTTTGGGCAAATACGTCCTCTTCGGTTTATATGCTTCGCGTGTCGCCATGATATTGATTTATCTGGCCGCACCTAAAACCGATTTGAACTTCTATCTTTTCGCCGCCGGACTCGGTTTCACTTGGCTGGCAACCGTCGCCCCCACCGCCGCCATTACCGGCAAACTTTTCGGCACGCGCTACTTGGCCACCCTCTTCGGGTTGACCATGTTGAGCCACCAAATTGGCGGCTTTTTGGGTTCGTACATCGGCGGCATCGTCATTACGCGCTTCAACGATTACGGCTGGATGTGGTACGCCGACGCAGTCTTGGCAGGTGCGGCCGCCCTGTTGAATTTACTGATTCATGAACGGAAAGCGGCTGCCGCCTGACGCGGAAACCTTGGCATTTCAAGGCCGTCTGAAACGTTTCAGACGGCCTTTGCCTTATTCCATTTTTTGTGTTTTATCCACAATCGATATTCCTATCCATTATTTAACACTCCCTTACAAACCCGTTAAAATACTGCCTTTATTATGCTGATTGTCTGACTCTGATGAACTGGTCTTATCTGATCGATGCCATCCCCAAATTCGTCGATGCGGCAAAGCTGACGCTGGAATTGTCGGTATATGGCGTCGTTTTGTCGTTGCTGTTCGGCCTGCCCGTTGCCGTGGTTACGGCATACCGAATCCGCCCCTTCTACGCATTGGCACGCGCCTATATCGAGCTGTCGCGCAATACGCCCCTGCTGATCCAATTGTTTTTCCTGTATTACGGCCTGCCGAAAATGGGCATTAAATGGGACGGTTTCACCTGCGGCGTAATCGCACTGGTTTTCTTGGGCGCAAGCTACATGGCGGAAGCCATCCGTGCCGGTATTCTGGCCGTCCCCAAAGGGCAGATCGAAGCGGGCAAGGCCATCGGTTTGAGCCGCTTTCAAGTGTTCCGCTATGTCGAATTGCCCCAGGCATGGGCGGTCGCCGTCCCTGCCATCGGCGCAAACGTATTGTTTTTGATGAAAGAAACATCTATCGTCAGCGCGGTCGGCATTGCGGAATTGTTGTTCGTTACCAAAGACATCATCGGCATGGACTACAAAACCAACGAAGCCTTGTTCCTGCTGTTTGCCAGCTACCTGATCATCCTTCTGCCCGTTTCGCTTCTGGCGCGCTGGGCCGAAAACCGCGTACGGAGTGCAAAATATGGTGTTTGACTGGCTGTTTGAAGGACAAAACGCGGCACGCTTGGGCGAAGGCCTGTTGCTGACGGCGCAGATTTCCCTGGCCTCCGTTGCCGCCTCCTGCGTATTGGGTACGCTGTTCGGCTTGGTTTTACGTTCGCCCAACCGGCTCATCCGCTTTATCGGACGGTTTTATCTCGAAACCATCCGAATCGTGCCGATTTTGGTGTGGCTGTTCGGCCTGTATTTCGGCCTATCCGTCTGGACAGGCATCCACATCGACGGATTTTGGGTCTGCGTCTGGGTATTCACCATGTGGGGCATCGCCGAAATGGGCGATTTGGTCCGCGGCGCATTGGAATCGATTGAAAAACACCAGGTCGAATCAGGCCTGGCACTCGGCTTGAGCCGCGGGCAGGTATTCCGCTACATCGAGCTGCCGCAAAGCATCCGCCGCGTATTGCCCGGTGCCGTCAATCTGTTTACGCGCATGATCAAAACCAGCTCGCTCGCCTCCCTTATCGGCGTCATCGAAGTCGTCAAAGTCGGCCAGCAAATCATCGAAAACTCGCTGCTGACGCAACCCAATGCTTCATTTTGGGTTTACGGCCTGATTTTTATGCTGTATTTCTTCTGTTGCTGGCCGCTGTCGCTGCTGGCGGCAAAACTTGAACAAAAATGGGAACACTGACATGGCTTTACTGAGCATCCGCAACCTGCACAAACAATACGGCAACGTAACCGCCATTCAATCCTTAGACTTGGACTTGGAAAAAGGCGAAGTCATCGTACTGCTGGGCCCGTCCGGCTGCGGCAAATCCACCCTCCTGCGCTGCGTCAACGGTTTGGAGCCGCACCAAGGCGGCAGCATCGTGATGGACGGTGTCGGCGAATTCGGTAAAGACGTTTCCTGGCAAACCGCCCGGCAAAAAGTCGGCATGGTTTTTCAAAGCTATGAACTGTTTGCCCACATGACCGTCATCGAAAACATCCTCTTAGGCCCGGTGAAAGTACAAAACCGCAACCGTGCCGAAGCAGAGGCACAAGCCGACAAACTGTTGGAACGCGTCGGCCTGCTCGACCGTAAAAACGCCTATCCGCGCGAACTCTCCGGCGGCCAGAAACAACGCATCGCCATTGTCCGCGCCCTGTGCCTGAACCCGGAGGTCATCCTGCTGGACGAAATCACCGCCGCACTCGACCCCGAAATGGTGCGCGAAGTCTTGGAAGTGGTTTTAGAACTCGCCCGCGAAGGCATGAGCATGCTCATCGTAACCCATGAAATGGGGTTTGCCCGCAAAGTTGCCGACCGCATCGTCTTCATGGACAAAGGCGGCATCGTCGAATCGACCGATCCCGAAACCTTCTTCTCCGCCCCGAAAAGCGAACGCGCCCGCCAATTCTTGGCAGGCATGGACTACTGATTTTATTTTCAGGCCGTCCAAACCCTTTTTCAGACGGCCTCCACTTTCAACCAAACATTTGAAAAGGAAACACTCATGCAATTGAATGCCAAATTCAAAGCCCTCCTCGCCTCCGCCGCCATCGCCGTCGGCCTGACTGCCTGCGGAGGCGGCTCCGGTGATGCCCAATCTTCACAAAGCAGCGGCGCGGCAACCGTTGCCGCCATCAAAGAAAAAGGCGTTATCCGTATCGGCGTATTCGGCGACAAACCTCCGTTCGGCTATGTTGACGCCAACGGCAAAAACCAAGGCTTTGACGTTGAAATCGCCAAAGACCTGGCCAAAGACCTGCTCGGCAGCCCCGACAAAGTCGAATTCGTCCTGACCGAGGCCGCAAACCGCGTCGAATACGTCCGTTCCGGCAAAGTCGACCTCATCCTCGCCAACTTCACCAAAACACCCGAACGCGCCGAAGCCGTCGATTTCGCCGATCCTTACATGAAAGTGGCCTTGGGCGTGGTTTCCTCCAAAGACAAACCGATTACCGACGTTGCACAATTGAAAGACCAAACCCTGCTGGTCAACAAAGGCACCACCGCCGACGCCTTCTTCACCAAAAGCCATCCTGAAGTCAAACTGCTGAAATTCGACCAAAATACCGAAACCTTCGACGCACTGAAAGACGGCCGCGGCGTAGCACTCGCCCACGACAACGCCCTGCTGTGGGCATGGGCAAAAGAAAACCCGAATTTTGAAGTCGCCATCGGCAACCTCGGCCCTGCCGAATTCATCGCCCCGGCTGTTCAAAAAGGCAACACCGACCTCCTGAACTGGGTCAACGGCGAAATCGCCGCCATGAAAAAAGACGGCCGTCTGAAAGCCGCCTATGAAAAAACCCTCTTGCCCGTGTATGGCGAGAAAGTCAAACCGGAAGAATTGTTGGCGGAATAAACCGACTATTTTCTCGGCAAAAAGTCACTTGGCCGTATTTCAGCTATCCGATTTGTGATTGATTTAAACAAATATCATACCTAACAACAGGCCGTCTGAACGTATTATCGATACCTTCAGACGGCCTGTTGTTTAAAAACGAATAACATGATAACCTTTTAATAATGGATGAAATAATTCGTCCGATATTTCTACAAAGCAAAAAGGACTCTATCTTATGAACCGTCGTCAATTTATCGGCAGCGCTGCTGCTGTTTCCCTCACCGCCGCCGCTTCTTTCGCCCGCGCTCACGACCATGCCGGCCATGCACACCATACCGGTCATGCTGGTCACGCGCATTCTGCACCGCGCGCCTACGAAGCTGCGCGCAAAGCCGCCGCACATTGCGTTGAAGCCGGTCAAATCTGTTTGGCACACTGCATTGCCCTGTTGAGCGAAGGCGATACCTCCATGAAAGACTGCGCAGCCGGCGTCAATCAAATGCTGGCACTGTGCGGCACCTTGCAGAACCTCGCCGCCCAAAATTCACGCCTGACTCCGTCTTTGGCAAAAGTGTGCATCGAAGCCTGCAAACAATGTTCTGCCGCCTGCAAAGAACACGCCGGCCACCACGCTGAATGCAAAGCCTGCTACGAATCTTGCTTGGCTTGCATTAAAGAATGCGAAAAAATTGCCGCTTAAGCACTATTGAAAAAAGGCCGTCTGAAATCTTTCAGACGGCCTTTTGTTTATGGTTTCGTTCACGCTATTCAGCTGTGAGTTCTTGCTCATCCAGCAGTTTTTTCTTCACAACCGCAGGATTACCCGCGGCCACGCAATAAGGCGGCACATCTTTGGTAACCACCGAACCTGCGCCGATTACCGCACCCTTGCCGATGGTAACGCCGCCCATGATAATCGCACGCCGGCCGATCCAAACATCGTCTTCAATCACAATCGGGCGAATGTCCGTATAGCCTTCAAAGCGGCGGGTTTCAGGGTTGAATTTGTGGTTGGTCGAATAAAACAGGCATTCCGGCCCCATCATCACGTTCTTGCCGAGGGTCAGGCCGTGGCAGATTTCGCAATTGACGCCGATACCCGAATTGTCGCCGATTACCGTATCCGGAAAAACATATCCGCCTTTTTCAATATTGACGTTTTTGCCGATGTTTGGGGAAATGCACGCAGCCAAAGCGGCGCGGAATTTTTGCGCAATCCGGCCGAAGGGTTTGCAATAAGACGGAGGCAACATTCCTCCCCAGACACGCAAAATGCGCGTCAATATCCTTTTTTGCATGGATTCCGTCTCCTGTTCGTAAAAGCGTAAATATTAATCAGACTATTATTTTTCTTAAAGTTTCACATCTAGAAGAGGTTTTACATCCTCTTTTCGGTTGGACTACAGCCCGATTACACAATATTTAGTTTGAAACTCTATTCTAAACTGTTCTCGCCTGTTGCGAAACTGCCCGCTACGCAAAATATCCGCTTGACGAAACAGCCAAAAATAGCGAAAATCCCACGCTTAACTGAAGTACAGGCAAAACCCCTGTGCCCGCTTAATCGAAAGGAAATCAAATGAAACAAGGTATTCACCCGAACTACCACGAAATCAACGTTACCTGCTCTTGCGGCAACAAATTCGTAACCAAATCCGCAATGGAAAAAGACAGCTTCAACGTTGAGGTTTGCTCTCTGTGCCACCCTTTCTACACCGGTACTCAAAAAATCGTCGACACTACCGGTCGCGTGGACAAATTCAACAACAAATTCGGCAACCTGTTCAAACGCTAATTGCCGCTTTGTCAAAAAGACTGCTTTGTGCAGTCTTTTTTGCATTTAGGCCGTCTGAAACATTTCTTTCAGACGGACTGAGCTTTTTGGCATCAACCGAATGCCATATCATTCCAAACACCCGATAAAAACGAGCCGTAAGCATTATTTTACAAAGCCCTCCGGTCCGGCATATCGCGCAAACCTGTCAAACCCTGTACCATTACCATTCAAACCAACCGTTTTTTGACCTTCCATGCTGACTTACACACCGCCCGATCCGCGCCGCCCCCAAAAAACCCATGAAAAACCGTGGCTCTTACTGCTGATGGCCTTTGCCTGGCTGTGGCCGGGCGTGTTCTCGCATGACTTGTGGAACCCTGCCGAACCCTCCCTCTTTACCGCCTCCGAATCCATGAAAAACGGCGGCAGCCTGCTGGTTGCACAAATCTTCGGCCAACCCGACTTTACCATCTCCCCGGCTTTTTTGTGGGCGGCAACCGCATTCCAAACCCTGTTTTCGCCTTGGGCGGCCGATGCCTATGATGCCGCACGTTTTGCCGGCGTGGTATTCACCGCCGTCGGACTGACCGCCTGCGGTTTTGCCGGTTTCAACTTTCTCGGCAGACACCACGGCCGCAGCGTTGTCTTAATCCTCATCGGCAGCATCGGTTTGCTGCCCATCGCCCACTTCCTCAATCCTATGTCGGCTGCTTTTGCCGCATTTGGATTGATTCTGTGCGGCTTTTCACTGGCACGCCGCCGCGTCATTATTGCCATTTTGCTGTTGTGCGGCGGCTGGGTTTCACTCTCCCTTTCCTCAGGCTATCTGCTGACCGCGGCCATGATGTTTTTGGCACTTGCCCTGTCGTTCCATTCCACTTGGCAGAGCAAACGCTATCTGCTGACCCTGATTGGCGCCATCGTCGTTTCCCTGCCCCTGCTGATTCTGTATCCGCTGGTTTTATCCAGAACCCATCCCGAATGGTTTGATATTTGGTTCAACCATTATTCCTTAGGCGTATTCGGCGGCTTCCATCAAATTCAGACGGCCTTCAACCTGCCCTATTATCTGAAAAACCTGCTGTGGTTTGCCCTGCCTGCTTGGCCGCTGGCGGCATGGACGCTCAGCCGCACGCGTATCCACGATAAAAACTGGGGCATTCTGAGCCTGTCGTGGCTGGTTATCATGACAGCCCTGCTCGCCATCAACCCGCAACGCCTGCAAGACAACCTCGTTTGGCTGCTGCCGCCGCTCGCCCTGCTCGGCGCAGCACAACTGGACGGCCTGCGTCGCGGCGCGGCGGCATTTATCAACTGGTTCGGCATCATGGCATTCGGTTTGATTGCCGTCTTCCTGTGGCTGGGTTTCTTCGCCATGAACTACGGCTGGCCCGCCAAACTGGCCGAACGCGCCGCCTATTTCAGCCCGTATTATATCCCCGACATCGACCCGATTCCGATGGCCGTCGCCCTGCTGTTTACCCCGTTGTGGCTCTGGGCGATTACGCGTAAAAACATCCGCGGCCGCCAAGCCGTCACCAACTGGGCATCCGGCGTTACCTTGGCTTGGGCTTTGCTGATGACCCTGTTTTTACCGTGGCTCAACGCCGCCAAAAGCCATGCGCCGGTTGTACACCAAATGGAAGCCGCGCTTTCTGCCGAATTGAAACAGAAACTTTCAGACGGCCTCGAATGTATCAATATCGACGGCCAAGACCAGCGCACACGCATCGCGTGGACACAATACAGCCGTATTAAAACCACGACCGACAACCCGACCTGCCGCTACCACCTCATCCGCCAAGCCGCCAACATCGGCGCACCTTCAGGTTGGCAAACCTTGTGGCAAGGCGCAAGACCGCGCAACAAAGCCGAAACTTTCCTATTGCTGGAAAAAACTGCGGCGCAGTAAATCACACCAGCCTCAAAACCGGAAATTCTCCGTTCAACAAAGGCCGTCTGAAAGAACTTTTATCCTTTCAGACGGCCTTTGACTTACTTTAACGCCGCTTCCCGTACAATGACCCTTTTCCCTTATCTGCCTAAAAACATGAAACCCAACCGCCTTTTGCCCCTCGTCCTCTTATTGACCGCCCTCTCCGCCCATGCCAAAGATTTCATCATCTACGACCGCATGGACTACGTCGGCAAACCCGACCTGACCGCCGACAAACTCTCCAAAGTGTTCTTGGTTTACGAAAGCGAGCTGGTCAAACCCGATCCGACGGGCAAACGCAAACACGGCGTACTCAACGAAGCGCGCATCCGTGAATTGGCCAAACAATCGCGCCGCGAAGGCTACCGCACCATTTCCACCGACATCGAAAGCTGGTTTGCCGAAAAAGACGGCCAACTGCTGACACCCGACGAATTGAGAACCGACTTTGCGCGGATGTACCAAATCTTCAGAGAAGAAAACCCGCGCGCCTTCATCAGCAACTACGGCATGCCTTCCGAACACCTGCACGGCATCCGCCACTACCGCCCCAACGTTGACAACGAAACCATCTTGGCCAAATGGCGACAAGTCAGCAAACGCCGTGCGCCTACCGCCGCCATCAGCGACTATGCCAATCCTGTGTTCTACATCACTTCCCCCGATTTGGTGCAATGGGAAAAAGACGTGAAAACCGCCGTTGACGACATCCATCAACGCTTTCCCAACAAAAAAATCATCGGCTACATTTGGCCGCAATATTATTCAGCCACCAACAGCCCTTATTTCAAACAGTTCATCGACCCAGTCCGCTGGCGCAAAATGCTCGAAATCAGCAAAAAATACACCGACGGCGTGATTATCTGGTCGGACAAGCGTGATGAAAACAACCAAATCGTGCGCTGGAACGATCCGCGCATCCAAGCCACGATGAAAGCGACTCAAGCCTTCATCAATGCCAATGCCAAAGAAATCAAGGTAGAAGGTTTGCAGAAATATTAAAAACAAGGCGGGCATATTTGCCCGCCTCTTTATAATATGCAGTTAATTCCTAATAGTATTCATAAAGCTGTTAGGCATACCGGTCAAAAATCGTTAAAGAAAGGTCAGTAAAAATGAGAAAACTATCAATATTATCAGATGAGGGATTGGTTCCAATAAGAACAATTCAACAATTTGCTGAAGATATAGGGGTCGTTTTTCCTGTTTCATATGTATCACTTCTTAGCAAACATGATCATTTATACCCTAAAGAAAATATTTTCAATTTTATCAATCAATACGGTGAAAATGATGAAAGGGACATTTCATTTTTAGGGTATAAGCAAAATTTAGGCTATGAAGATATTTATAGCTATTCATGTATTGATGATGAATATGGGTATGCAAAAAAAGTGATTGCTTTTGGGATTTCAGCTAATGGCGATTATATCTGTTTTGATTACAGAAAATGCAATGAAAATCCATGTATCATTCTGATGTATCATGATGATTTTTATGAAGATGAGAATGGAGATACGAAAATGGTAACTAGCCATATTGCAGATAGTTTTGATGCCTTTTTGGATATGCTATATGAACTTTCAGATTAAGTGTGTAGGTTGAGTTGAAAACCCAACTAAATTAAAAAAAATTGTCTGAAATCAGCAAGCCGTAGCCCATATGGAATCTAAACTCAACAAGTAGGATGTGTATGGAACGCACGCATGCGGTTCTCAAGGTTTGAGCTAAGAAGCCGTCTAAAAACAGAAAAACCGTTTCAGACGGCCTTTGTTCAACGCCATCGATCCAGCAGGCCGTAAAGCGCAATTATCCAAAAAGGTATATTGATGGGCAAATATAAAAAGGAGGAGAAGTCAATTTTACTATCTTCAAACATTTTCAATTTGGAGTATTTCCATGGTAATTACTTATCAAGAAGCAAAGAAAATCGCAGTATCTTTTTTAAGTCAAATAGAGCAAGAAATGGGGATTTCATTGTTAATAGTTGAATCTCATGTACGAGAAAATGATGATGGGTGGGTTTTCCCATATCAGTCAAAAGAATATTTAGAAACAATGGATATAAACAAATCTATTATTGGAAATTGGCCTATATTTGTTTCTAAAAATGGAGGAGTTCCTTCTATTCGTTGATTTAAGCCCATTAGCTAAGTCCGTATCCCACTAAACTTGAAACCATATGGATGAAAATAGACTCATAACGGGTGAAATATATGGACCAATAGGACGCTTTAGGCGTGGAGCAAAATAATAAAATTAAAGAAATATCCTTCTAACTCTATAAAAGAGTTAGAAAACTATTTAATAAAAACCTATCAAAAATGTATTATTCTGCAAGAGAGAGGAAAGGAGATTTATCGATGTTTTATTCTTTCTTTTCACAAAGAATTCAATATAGATATTGGATTAGCCGTATCCTGTATAAGCGTCTCCAAAAAAGTATTGATATTTGATGATAAAAATATTTTTATTGGATTTGATTCAGTTGTTTTTTATATTTCTATACAAATATACCTACACAGCTGTCTGTATGTTTAACACAACACGCTGCAAAACGACCGTAGCGCCAACACTTCTGCATTCTTTCACACGTTTTTACCCGTTATTCCTAAGCGCAGGCCGTCTGAAAATTGCCCGAATATCCAATACCCTTTACAATACCCGTAATTAAAATACATTTTTCGACACTCCCCTCCTGCATGAGTTCCACACCCTTCATCGAAATGAAAGACGTTGCCTTCGCATATGGCGACCGTCCGATTCTGAACAACATCAACTTCAGCATTCCACAAGGCAATTTCGCCGCCGTAATGGGTGGTTCGGGCAGCGGCAAAACCACGCTGATGCGCCTGATTACGGGTCAAATCCGCCCGCAATCGGGCAAAGTGCTGATTGAAGGGCGAGATTTGGCCGCATTTTCGGCGCAGGAGCTGTACGAACACCGCCGCCGCATGGGCGTTTTGTTCCAACACGGTGCATTGTTTACCGACTTATCCGTCTTCGACAACATCGCCTTCCCCATGCGCGAGCTGACGGATTTGCCCGAAGCAGTCATTCGCGATTTAGTATTGCTGAAACTGAATGCAGTCGGTTTGCGTGGCATTGAAAACCTGATGCCTTCCGAGCTTTCCGGCGGTATGTCGCGCCGCGTCGCCCTCGCGCGTACGATTGCGCTCGACCCTGAAATCATGTTGTATGACGAGCCTTTCACCGGCCTCGACCCGATTTCGCTGGGCGTTATCGCCCACCTCATCAGCCGCGCCAACAAAGCCCTGCGCTCCACCAGCGTGATGGTAACGCACGATATCGAAAAATCGCTGGAAATCGTCGATCAAGTCATTTTCTTGGCACACGGCGAAATCATGTTCTCCGGCTCGCCCAAAGAAATGCGCGAACTCGACTCGCCTTGGGTGCGCCAGTTTGTCGGCGGACTGGCAGACGGCCCCGTCGCCTACCGCTATCCGGCGCAAACGACTTTAAAACAAGACTTGCTGGGCTGATTTCAGACGGCCTGAAACTTAAACCAGGCCGTCTGAAAACCATTTAACCAATTAACTGAAACCTATGAATTTTATCCGTTCCGTCGGGGCAAAAACCCTCGGCTTCATCCAATCGCTGGGCAGCATTACGCTGTTTTTCCTGCAGATCCTGGCCAAATCAGGCACGGCGTTTGCCCGTCCGCGCCTGAGCATCCGCCAGATTTACTTTGCAGGCGTGTTGTCCGTCCTGATTGTCGCCGTCTCCGGCCTGTTTGTCGGCATGGTATTGGGCTTGCAAGGCTATACGCAGCTGGCAAAATTCAAATCCGCCGATATTTTGGGCTATATGGTTGCCGCTTCCTTGTTGCGCGAATTGGGTCCCGTATTGGCGGCCATTCTGTTTGCCAGCAGCGCGGGCGGTGCCATGACCAGCGAAATCGGTTTAATGAAAACCACCGAGCAGCTTGAAGCGATGAACGTGATGGCGGTCGACCCCGTGGCGCGCGTGGTTGCGCCGCGCTTTTGGGCGGGCGTATTTTCCATGCCTTTGCTGGCGTCGATTTTCAACGTTGCCGGCATTTACGGCGCGTATTTGGTCGGCGTCGAATGGCTGGGTTTGGACGGCGGTATTTTCTGGTCGCAAATGCAAAACAACATTACCTTCCATTACGACGTACTCAACGGCTTAATCAAATCCGCCGCTTTCGGCGTAGCCGTTACGTTAATCGCCGTACATCAGGGGTTTCACTGCGTACCGACTTCCGAAGGTATTTTGCGCGCCAGTACACGCACCGTAGTGTCTTCCGCCCTGACCATCCTCGCCGTCGACTTCATCTTGACCGCATGGATGTTTACCGACTAAAGGCCGTCTGAAACGACACTTAAAAAGAATGAAACAAGGACAATAGCACATGAAAAAAAATGCTTTGGAATTTTGGGTAGGACTGTTTGTCTTATTGGGCGCGGCCGCCATCGGCTTTCTCGCCTTCCGCGCCGCCGGCGGACAATCGTTCGGCAAATCCTCTCAAACCTACACCGTCTATGCCGATTTCAGCGACATCGGCGGCTTAAAAACCAACGCGCCGGTCAAATCCGCAGGCGTACTGGTGGGCCGCGTTGCCTCTATTCAGCTCGACCCTAAATCCTATCAGGCAAAAGTCGCCCTCAATCTGGACAGCCAATATCAGTTCAGCAGCGACGTTTCCGCACAAATCCTGACTTCAGGCCTGTTGGGCGAACAATACATCGGCCTGCAGCAAGGTGGCGATACCGATTCTTTGGCGGCAGGTGACACCATTACCGTCACCAGCTCCGCCATGGTTTTGGAAAACCTTATCGGCAAATTCATGACCAGCTTTGCCGAGAAAAACGCAGATGGTGAATCTGCCGGTCAAAACAAACAATAAACACATATCCACTCAATATTCAGGACACTCTCATGAAAAAAACTTCTTTCATCAGCGCATTAAGCATCGGCGTATTAAGCATCAGCATGGCATTTGCCGCACCTGCAGACGCAGTTAACCAAATCCGTGAAAATTCCGTTCAAGTGCTGAAAATCCTCAACAGCGGCGATGCCAATACCGCACGTAAAAAAGCCGAGGCTTACGCCATCCCTTACTTTGACTTCCAACGCATGACCGCTTTGGCCGTCGGCAACCCATGGCGCACTGCGACTGACGCACAAAAACAAGCATTGACCAAAGAGTTCCAAACCCTGCTGATCCGCACATACTCCGGCACCATGCTGAAATTCAAAAACGCCAAGGTCAACATCAAAGACAACCCGGTCGTAAACAAAGGCGGTAAAGAAATCGTCGTCCGCGCTGAAATCAACGTTTCCGGCCAAAAACCGGTCAACATGGACTTCACCACCTACCAAAGCGGCAGCAAATACCGCGCATACAATGTCGCAGTAGAAGGCGCAAGCTTGGTTACCGTATACCGCAACCAATTCGGCGAAACCATCAAAGCCAAAGGCATCGACGGCCTGATTGCCGATTTGAAAGCCAAAAACGGCGGTAAATAATCCACCCCACACCATGCCGCCTGATGTTCAGACGGCATGGTGCCTTACATCATCAAAACACCATGCAAACAGAAATCCGCAACGGCACGCTCTACATCAGCGGCGACGTTACCGTCAAAACCCTGACTGCCTCCGCCTTTGCGCGCTACGAACAACAATGCCGTCTGAAAGAAACAGACAGCATAGACTTCAGCCAAGTAGGCAAAGCAGATTCCGCCTGCGTTTCCCTGCTGCTCAACGCTCTGCGCCGGACAGACAAAAAACCGACCATTCAAAATATTCCCGATTCCGTCCGCGCACTGGCCGAACTTTACGAAATCAAAGACTGGTTGCAATCATGAAAAAAACCACCGCTTCCCTCTGCCTTCTCATCAGCCTTGCCTCCGCGCCCGCACTGGCCGAACGCAATCCGGCCGACCCTTATGAAGGCTACAACCGTACCGTTTCCAAGTTCAACGACAAAGCAGACAAATACGTCCTTTCCCCTGTCGCACGCGGTTATCGCAAAGTAACGCCCAAACCAGTGCGTACCGGCGTGATCAACTTCTTCAACAACCTGCGCGATGTCGTCAGCTTCGGCAGCAATGTTCTGCGCCTTGACGTCAAACGCGCCAGCGAAGACCTCGTCCGCGTCGGCATCAACACCACCTTCGGCCTTGGCGGTTTAATCGACGTAGCCGGTGCAGGCGGCGTACCCAGCAATAAAAACACCCTCGGCGACACCTTCGCCTCATGGGGCTGGAAAAACAGCAACTACTTCGTTGTCCCCCTGTTCGGCCCATCTACCGTACGCGATACCATTGGCAACGCCGTTACCACCGTCTACCCAGTTAAAAACGCCGTCTTCCACACCAGAGCAGGACGCTGGGGCACAATCGGCCTGCAGGCCATCAACACCCGTGAAGAACTGCTCGACCTGACCGACAGCCTCGAAGGCGCAGCCATCGACAAATACAGCTACACACGCGACCTTTACATGAAAGTCCGCACCCAACAAACCGGCGGCACGCTCCCTCAAAGCGAAGACGACAATATCGACATCGATGACTTGGTGGACAGCAACACCACTTCCGAACCGGTAGCAGCACCCCAATCCGCTCCGGCAGAAATCCCCGATACAGCCAATCCCCAAACCCTGTATCAAACACCATCAGAAAACCTCTGATTGCTCCCAAAAATAAAGGCCGTCTGAAATTCAGACGGCCTTTATCCCCCAAAAGATAGCCAGTCCACCACCTTTGCTATATCATTCAACTATACAGAAACCAAGGAAAACACCATGTACGAAGTCAACCGCAGCGTCTTCCTGCTTATCCCCCTCGATCCTTTTTGGAACTGGCTGAAATCCCTACCCGGCAATCACCTTGACGGCCTGACGCTTGAAGATATCCAAGCTGATGCCAATTCCTACCTCGTTCGCCCGTGCGAAACTGCCGACGAAGTATGGGACGAAATCGAAGCGCGCTTTGAAGACATTTTTGCTGCCGAATTGGCCGACTGGTGCGAAGACGAAAGCGAATGGCCGGACTTGGACGCTGACATTTTCAACGAATGGTTCGACATCCAACTCTCCACCGTGATTACCGACCTCGAACACGAACCCATCGCACGTGAAGAGTTCCAACCCATCAATCTCAACTGATGAAACTGACCGTCCGCAACTACCACCTCGACGGCTACGGCCACGTCAACAATGCGCGCTACCTCGAATTTCTCGAAGAAGCGCGCTGGACGTTTTTTCAAGAGCATGACCTTCTGTCCGAACTCAAAGGCATCATGCTCGTTGTTGCACGCGTTGATATCCGCTACCGCCGCCCGTCGCTTGAAGGCGATGTTTTAACCTTTACAGGCCGTCTGAAAGACATCGGCACACGCCACATCATCCTCAGCCAAACCGCGACCCTGCCCAACGGCAAAGCCGCCATTGAAGCCGAAGTTACCCTTATGCCCGTCAGCAGCGAAAGCGGCCGCAGCATCAGTGTTCCCCAAACCTTAGCACACGCAATTCAAAACCTTACATCATGAAAAAAATACTCACACTCCTCATCGTTGCCACGATTGGCGCGCTTCTTACCTTCGTCCTTATCCCCAGCAACAAAGCCGCCCCTGATTTCGCCCTGCCCGATCTGCAAGGCAAAACCATTACCAACGCCGATTTAAAAGACAAAGTTACCCTCATCAACTTCTGGTTTCCCTCCTGCCCCGGCTGCGTGAGTGAAATGCCTAAAATCATCAAAACCGCCCAAGATTATCAAGGCAAAAACTTCCAAGTCCTCGGCATCGCCCAACCCATTGACCCTATCGAAAGCGTCCATCAGTACGTCAAAGACTACGGCCTTCCCTTCACTGTCATGTACGATGCCGACAAAACTGCCGCGAAAGCCTTTGGCACACAGGTTTACCCGACTTCCGTCCTGATCGACAAAAACGGCAACATCCTCAAAACCTACGTCGGCGAACCCAATTTCTCCCAACTCTATCAAGAAATCGACCAAGCCCTCGCCCAATAAATCCAAGGCCGTCTGAAACCATATTTCAGACGGCCTAAAACCGAAATATCCTTTATAATAAGCAACATTTTATCCGTTCAGACACCAAGCTCCTCTATTAACAAAGGCCGTCTGAAACAACCGAATACCCATAAGAGAACATCATGAAATTTATCGACGAAGCAAAAATCGAAGTCGCCGCAGGCAAAGGCGGTAATGGCGCAACCAGTTTCCGCCGCGAAAAATTCGTACCCCGCGGCGGCCCTGACGGCGGCGACGGTGGCAAAGGCGGCAGCGTTTGGGCAGAAGCCGACGAAAACACCAACACCCTCGTCGAATACCGCTTCGTCAAACGCTACCAAGCCAAAAACGGCGAAAAAGGCCACGGCTCCGACCGCTACGGCGCAGGTGCAGACGACATCGTCCTCAAAATGCCCGTCGGCACCCTTATCCGCGACCTCGACACCGACGAAATCGTCGCCGACCTCACTTATCACGGCCAGCGCGTCTGCCTCGCCAAAGGCGGCAAAGGCGGCTTGGGCAACATCCACTTCAAATCCTCCGTCAACCGTGCCCCAAAACAATCCACGCCCGGCGAAGAAGGAGAGACCCGCTCCCTGCAACTCGAGCTTAAAGTCCTCGCCGATGTCGGCTTATTAGGCATGCCCAACGCCGGTAAATCTACCCTGATTACCGCCGTATCCGCCGCACGCCCCAAAATCGCCAACTACCCCTTCACCACCCTGCATCCAAACTTGGGCGTCGTGCGCATCGACGAAAACCACAGTTTTGTCATGGCCGACATCCCCGGCCTGATTGAAGGCGCGGCAGAAGGCGCAGGCCTCGGCCACCGCTTCCTCAAACACTTATCGCGCACCGGCCTGCTGCTGCACGTCGTCGATTTGGCCCCTTTCGACGAAACCGTCAACCCCGCCGAAGAAGCCCTCGCCATCATCAACGAATTGCGCAAATACGACGAAGAACTCTACGACAAACCGCGCTGGCTGGTGCTGAACAAACTCGACATGCTTGACGAAGAAGAAGCCCAAGCGCGTACAGCCGCTTTCCTCGAAGCCATCGGCTGGGACTACCCGAAACCAGACGACCGCTTCCAATTCGACATGGAAACCCCGCGCCTCTTCCAAATCAGCGCCCTGACCCACCAAGGTACGCAGGAATTAGTACACCAAATCAACCAATACCTGACCGAGAAAAAACGCATCGAAGCCGAAAAAGCAGAAGCGGAACAGGCAGCGGCAAAAGCTGAAATTGCCGAGCAGCAGCCTAAAACAGATACTGGCGTGTTTAAGCCGGAGTAAAAATTTCAGACGGTCTATTGGATAGAAAGGTCGTCTGAAAACATATCAACCGTATCGTGTGGGTGTAAACCTACCATGCAGATCAAGATACAAAAATATTACTTAATGAGGTATAACAGCCCAAGCCATTTAACAAAGGAAAACTATGTTAAAAAAAATTTCTATTTTTATTCCGATAAGCTTATTAGCTGCTTGCTCAACTATCTTACAAACAAATTCATATCAAGCCAACGGCGATACTTTTGTAACGCCCAAAAACTGGATACTGATTGATACACATGACAATCTACCTGCATATTTACTCTCGGAAAGCCTAGAAAAATCCGTACTCACTCTACCAAACAATAAAACAGTTGTTTATTTAAGTGGAATAGTTATTACGCATTTTAATGAGGGAGGAAAAATCCATTCTTTATCTTCCCATATGATTATCGAAGATTGCCAACAACCACAGCTAACCTCTTTAGGAGGATTAGCTACGCAATATGAGCAACCTTTACTCAGAGGTAACTCTACGCTAACAGAATCTAAACTACCATTATCATTGAAAAAAAAATCACATGCTATTGCGTGCGAATATGCACAAAAGCATAATGTGCCGACTGAAAAAATCACATTACCAACAAAGAAACAATAAATTATCTGTTTTTCCCATTTCAATAAAGCATACTTCTAATGCCCTAATGCATAACTTTTTTATCCAATACCAAACACCATGACCACCATCTACAACACCCTAACCCGTCAAAAAGAACCCTTCTCCCCCATCGATCCTAAAAACGTGCGTATGTACGTTTGCGGCATGACTGTTTACGACTATTGCCACTTAGGCCATGCCCGAGTGATGGTTGTGTTTGACATGATTGCCCGTTGGTTGCGCGAGTGCGGTTATCCGCTCACTTATGTGCGCAATATTACCGACATCGACGACAAAATCATCGCCCGTGCGGCTGAAAACGGCGAAACCATCGGCGATCTGACTGCGCGTTTCATTCAGGCTATGCACGAAGATGCCGATGCTTTGGGTGTGTTGCGTCCCGACATCGAGCCGAAGGCAACAGAAAACATCCCACAAATGATTGCCATGATTGAAACCCTGATTCAAAACGGCAAGGCATATCCTGCCGCAAACGGCGACGTTTATTACGCCGTGCGCGAGTTTGCCGCTTACGGTCAATTGTCGGGCAAATCGTTGGACGACCTGCGCGCAGGCGAGCGCGTGGAAGTGGACGGTTTCAAACGCGATCCGCTTGATTTTGTGTTGTGGAAAGCGGCCAAAGCAGGCGAGCCGGCATGGGAAAGCCCGTGGGGCAATGGCCGTCCGGGTTGGCACATCGAATGCTCTGCCATGAGTGAAAACCTGTTCGGCGATACTTTCGACATCCACGGCGGTGGCGCGGATTTGCAGTTCCCGCACCACGAAAACGAAATCGCCCAAAGTGTCGGCGCGACAGGGCATACCTGCGGCCATGACCACGCGCAAACCCACCACGGTCAAAGCATTGCCAGCCATGTCAAATACTGGCTGCACAACGGCTTCATCCGCGTGGATGGCGAAAAAATGTCCAAATCGTTGGGCAACTTTTTCACCATCCGCGAAGTGTTGAAACAATACGACCCCGAAGTCGTGCGCTTCTTCATCCTGCGCGCCCACTACCGCAGCCCGCTGAACTACTCCGACGCGCATTTAGACGACGCAAAAGGCGCGCTGACCCGCCTGTACACCACGTTGAAAAACACACCGGCGGCTGAGTTTGATTTATCTGAAAACGCCAACGACTACACCAGCCGTTTCTACGCTGCCATGAACGACGATTTCGGTACGGTCGAAGCGGTTGCCGTGTTGTTTGAGCTGGCAGGCGAAGTGAACAAAACCAATGATGCAAACCTTGCCGGCTGCCTGAAAGCTTTGGGCGGCATCATCGGCCTGCTGCAACGTGATCCGATTGAGTTTCTGCAAGGTGGTGCGGTTTCAGATGGCCTCTCCAACGAAGAAATCGAAGACTTAATCGCCCGCCGCAAACAGGCACGTGCGGATAAAAACTGGGCGGAATCCGACCGTATCCGCGACCTTCTGAACGAACACAAAATCATTCTGGAAGACAACGCCGGCGGTACAACTTGGCGCCGCGGTTGATTTCATGGCATAGATAAAAGGCCGTCTGAAACTGTTTTCAGACGGCCTTTTTAATTTTGGTATTTCAAAAAACACCCTTTATTTAAAACATCATTTCATTTATGCGCCGAATACTTTCAGACGGCCTTCGATTGGTTGGAAGGCTTTTTCGCCGGCAGGAACCGCGATACCGCCAATCACCATTTGCGCACGCAACAACCAGCTTTCCGGCAGGTTCCATTCTTTGGCAATGGCCGCATCAGGCAGCGGATTGTAGTGCTGCAGATTGGCGCCGACACCGGCAGCCGCCAATGTTGTCCACACAGCATATTGAACCATAGCATTTGCCTGATCCGCCCAGATCGGGAAATTGGCCGCATAAGATGGGAACTGCTCTTGCAAGCCTTTGACAACATCTTGATCTTCAAAGAACAAAACTGTCGCCGCGCCTGCTTTAAACAAGCTCAGTTTTTGCGCAGTGGCTTCAAACTGCTCGGCAGGAACAACCGCACGCAACGCTTCTTCAACAAAATGCCACACTTTGGCATGTTCTTCGCCAAATAATACGACCACTCGGGCAGATTGCGAATTGAAAGAAGACGGCGTATGCAAAACGGCGTGTTCGATGATTTTGGTGACTTCCTCATTGGACAGAGGCAGGGTGTTGTTCAATGCATAGATAGAACGACGGGTTTCAGCAGCTTGTTGCAAAACAGAATAAGTCATGATCTTTTCCTTAAATTAATCTTTATCTTTACCAAAAACGCTATCCAAAGCCCACGCTCCGCCGCCGACTACTGCCAGATACAAAAACACGAAACAGAACAAAACGGCAGATTCACCCTGGTTGGCCAATGGAAACAATACATTACCAGAAGACGCATGCGCCATAAAGTAGGCGACTGCCATCTGGCCGGACAAAACAAACGCGGACGGACGCGTAAACAGGCCCAATATCAATAAGATACCGCCGACAATTTCCAAAATACCGGCCACCAGCATCAAACCTTCAGGCGCGCCGCCCATGGACATCGGAAAACTGAAAAACTTGGCCGTGCCATGCAGCAAAAACAGATACGCCGTCACAATGCGCAAGACGGACAATACAACAGGTTGGAATGATTTGAGGGCTGACATCTTCATAATCCTTATTTTAATGGCTACCTGAAAGAGGTAGGGAGCAATTTCAATAAGTGCAGTATAGATAATTCTCAGTAAGAGATATATACTCGAATTATTGATACAACGTTTCCTAATAAGAAATCATGGACACCCTATTCAGCCTGAAAGTTTTCCGCCAAGTTGTTCAAAGCGGCAGTTTTACCCGTGCCGCTGATCAGCTCGACATCTCCACAGCCATGGCCAGCAAACACGTCAGCCATCTGGAAAACACCATACAAGCCAAGCTCTTACACCGCAACAGCCGCAACCTTCATCTAACCGAAGCAGGCGAAGAATACTACCGCCAATGCAGCTACGCGCTGGATACCTTGGACACCGCCGCCCAAAAAGCGGCAGGCGGTGCCGACACGCCGCAAGGTATGTTGCGCGTTACCATGCCCTTGTGGTTTGCAGGCGGCAACATGAGCACATGGTTGGCCGAATACCGCCAGCGTTATCCCAAAGTCACGCTCGACCTCGTCCTCGACAACCGCCATATCGACCTCATCGCCGAAGGTTTCGACCTCGCCTTGCGCGTTTCCAAAACCCCCTCCCCTTCGCTGATCGTCAAACCACTGGCCAAAATCGAATTCGTCCTACTTGCCGCACCCGACTACCTTGCCCGGCACGGTACACCCGATACACCCGAAGCCGTCATGCGGCACCAAGCCATCCTGCCTTCCTATACCAGTCAACAAAACTGGGAAATTACCCACCGCCAAACCGGAGAAAAAGCCATTCTCCATCTCTCCCCCGTTATCCGCAGCGACAACACGCTGATGATACGCGAGCTGATTAAAGCAGGCGCAGGCATAGGCTATCAGCCCCTTTGGGCGGTCCAGCAGGAATTGAAGGACGGCACATTGGTCCAACTCCTGCCTGATTACACCATCTGGACAGACCAACTGAACGCCACCTATGTCGACAGGGCCTTTCTCAGCGCGAAAGTGCGCAGCTTTATCGACTTTTTCAATGAAAAAATATCGGAAGGATAAACATCAAGGCCGTCTGAAACACTTTTCAGACGGCCTTTAATCAAAGCAACAATCCAATCAATAATTGGTCGAGCAGAACTGTTCGCGTTTGTCCGCATCGGCGGCATAGCATGTCAAACCCATGCCTGACGCATTGCTGTTGTTCGCTTTCGCACCCGGTTTTTTGTTCACCAAAACCTTACCGTTTTTACCGATTTCAACGGTTACGCCTTTACCGTTTTTCAGCTTCCATTTCAACACTTGCGCATCGGCACTTTGGCACTTACTGACCGTACAGCCGCCTTCTGTCGCAACATTACCGTTTTTATAAATCACGCACTGCTGCTGGCTGTCGGTACAGGCCGCATAGGCCGCAACGGAGAAACAGGAAATCAGCGCGGCAAACAAAACAGGTTTCATGGTTTGAACTCCTAAGGTTGTGATGATGGGTTTGTAATATTTGGAACTATACGCTTGTTTGCATGTGCCTACTACAAAATGTATCGGTAAGATTCAATAGACGCAGCACTATATCCACTCCATCAATTATCTAATCCGTCCTATACGATAAAGGCCGTCTGAACATCACTTCTCAGACGACCTTCAATTGGTTTTCTACCTTACCGCTTCAACTTCGCAAACGCATCCGCCATCGCCGAATTGGTCGGGGCTCGCTCGTTGCGTTGGGGTTTGCGGTCGCGGCGTTCCTGATGTCGGGTTTCAGACGGCCTGTTGCTTTTGGCTGCGCCGCCCGCTTCGTCATCCAGGCGCATAGTCAGCGCGATGCGTTTGCGTGCGGCGTCGACTTCCAGCACTTTCACTTTCACCACGTCGCCGGCTTTCACCACTTCGCGCGGGTCTTGGACGAATTTATTGGACAGGGCGGAGATGTGCACCAAGCCGTCCTGATGGACGCCGATGTCCACGAATGCGCCGAAGTTGGCGACGTTGGAGACCACGCCTTCGAGTATCATGCCGACTTGCAAGTCGCTGATTTCGTGGATGCCTTCGGCGAAGGAGGCCGTCTGAAACTCGCCGCGCGGGTCGCGGCCGGGTTTTTCCAGTTCGGACAGGATGTCCAGAATGGTCGGCAGGCCGAAGCGTTCGTCGATGAAGTCGGACGCTTTGATTTGCTTGACGCGCTCGCGGTTGCCGATGAGTTCGGCGGCGGTAATACCTTGTTGCGCCAGCATTTTGGCGACGATGGGATAGGCTTCGGGGTGGACGGCACTCGCATCCAGCGGCTCTTTGCCGCCGTTAATCCGCAAAAAGCCCGCCGCCTGCTCGAAGGTTTTTTCGCCCAAACGCGGCACTTTCAGTAATTTTTTGCGGCTGTCGAATGCGCCGTTTTCATCGCGGTAGGCGACGATGTTTTGGGCAAGGGTCTGATTCAAACCGGAAATCCGCGCCAATAGCGGGGCGGAAGCGGTGTTCACGTCCACGCCGACGGCGTTCACGCAGTCTTCGACCACTGCGTCCAGCGATTTGGCGAGCTGGCTTTGGTTCACGTCGTGCTGATACTGGCCCACGCCGATGGATTTGGGGTCGATTTTGACCAGTTCAGCGAGCGGGTCTTGCAGCCTACGGGCGATGGACACCGCGCCGCGCAGGGAAACGTCCAAGTCGGGGAACTCGCGCGCCGCCAGTTCGGACGCGGAATAAATCGACGCGCCGGCTTCGGAGACGACGATTTTGTGCAGCCCCATTTCCGGCATTCCGCGCACCAGTTCGCCCGCGATTTTGTCGGTTTCGCGGCTGGCGGTGCCGTTGCCGATGGCGATGAGCTTCACGCCGTGTTGTTTAATCAGGCGTGACAGCGTTGCCAACATATTGTTTTCTTGGTGCAAATAGACGATGACGGTATCCAGCAGCTTGCCCGTGTCGTCCACCACGGCGCATTTCACGCCGTTCTTGTAGCCGGGGTCGAGACCCAAAGTCGTCAGCCGTCCGGCAGGCGCGGCGAGCAGCAAGTCTTTGAGATTGCGGGCGAACACGGTAATCGCATCAGTATCGGCGGCTTCTTTCAAACGATTTAGGGCTTCAAGTTCCAACGACAAAAAGATTTTTGCGCGCCAAGTCAGGCGCACGGTATCGCGTAGCCATTTGTGGCCGTCTGAAACCTTGAAGTGGCGGGCGATGAGTTGCTCGTATTCGCTTTGCTGGGTAATCGGCGTGTCATCGGGTTGGTATTTGAGCGCGATGTTCAACACGCCTTCGTTGCGGCCGCGCAAAACCGCCAGCGCGCGGTGGCTGGGCATGGTGCGGACGGGTTCGCGGTGATCGAAATAATCGCTGAATTTTTCGCCTTCGGTTTCTTTGCCTTCAATGACTTGCGCGTGGATTTCGGCTTCGTTCCACAGCTTGTCGCGCAGCGTACCGATGAGTTCCGCGTCTTCGGCAAACTGCTCCATCAGAATCGCGCGCGCGCCGTCCAGCGCGGCTTTGGTGTCGGGAACGTTTTCGTTCAGGTAGCCTTGCGCGGCCGCTTCCACGTCCTGCGGCTGCTCAGCAAGCAACATATCCGCCAGCGGCTGCAAACCGTGTTCGCGCGCGATTTGCGCTTTGGTGCGGCGTTTGGGTTTGTAGGGCAGATACAGGTCTTCCAGCGCGGTTTTGTTGTCGACGGCTTCGATTTGCGCCCTGAGGTCGTCTGAAAGCTTGCCTTGCTCTTCAATGCTTTTTAAAACAACAGCTTTGCGCTCTTCCAACTCGCGCAGGTATTGCAGCCGCTCGGCAAGCTGGCGCAACTGCGTATCGTCCAGCCCGCCCGTGGCTTCCTTGCGGTAACGCGCGATAAACGGCACGGTCGCACCGTCGTCTAAAAGCTCAATGGCGGCATTGATTTGCGCGGTAGTGGCGGAGAGTTCTTGGGAAAGAATTTGAGTAATGTTCATCAATAGAATTCCAACGGACAGGCCGTCTGAAATTTCAGACGGCCTGATTTAAAAAACAATCGCTTTAAGGCAGCGAATTATAATATTCGTAGGCTTTGTCCATGTCTTCAAACTGGTACATATGTCCTTTTTCCAACACCATCGCATTATCGCAATACTGCTTCATGGCGCTGTGGCTGTGCGATACCAAAATGATGGAACGGTCTTTGCGCTTTTCAAACAACTCGTACTTACATTTATCGGCAAAGCGCGAGTCGCCAACCGCAATCACTTCGTCAATCAGATAGCAGTCAAATTCTACCGCCAACGACAAAGCAAATGCCAAACGCGCCTTCATACCTGAAGAATAACGCTTAACCGGCTCGTAAAGATATTGACCCAGCTCGGAAAACTCTTCGGTAAAGTTCTTCACATAATCGATGTCGACGTTGTAAATCCGGCAGATGAAACGCAAATTGTCCATACCGGTCAGACTGCCTTGAAATGCACCGGAGAATGCCAAAGGCCAAGAAATACTCATCGTCCGCTTGATTTCGCCCGTGGTCGGCGGCTCAACGCCGCTAATCAAACGGATGAGCGTCGATTTACCTGCACCGTTGCGGCCGAGAATACCGATTTTCTCGCCCTTCTCCATTTTGAAGTTGATATCGTGCAAGACTGTCCGCCAACCTTGGCGGGTCAGATAGCGTTTGGAAACGTGTTCAACTGAAATCATTGCGGCTCAACCCCTTTGCTGAATCTCGCCACCATCGCCAAACCAAGCAGCAGCAAAACTAAATTACACAACAAAATATACCAAGGATTTTCGTAAGTCGTAACGCTGTCGCCAAAATATCCGGCACGGAACATTTCTGTACCATGCACCATCGGAAGCATTAATACATAATGTTGCAACTGCTGAGGCAGGTTGTGTACGAAGAAAAACACGCCGGACAAAGGCATCATCACAAAACTGATGGTACTCCAAACCTTACCAAACGGCTCAAAGTGAAACGCCACCGAACAGATGACCAGCCCCAATCCAACGGCAAACATTGCCATCAAAAGCCAAGCCAACAACATATAGAAAATATCTGCCGGTACATCAATCCAACCGATGATGACCAATGCGAACATAATCACGACCTGCGCAATGGTGGCGCCGGCAATCTCCAACAACATACGCGCAAAAATGGTATCCAAAACGCGTACATTTCGGTGATACAGCAAGCTTGTATTGGCCGAAATCGAACCGATAGAACGATTAGAAGCATTACGCCACATCATCATCATCGGATAGCCTGTCAGCGTGAATGCCACGATATTCAAAGCTGACACGTTGTGCATGCGGAAAAATTTCCACATCAACACCATAACCAAAGTCAGCAGCAAAGGTTCGACAAACAACCACAAAAAACCAATGTTATTACGACCGTAGCGAGTAATAATTTCACGCATTAAGAGTGCGCCGATTACCCTTTTTTGGATAAGCAGCGACTCCAAAAACGATGTTTTATGTAGCTCTTTCATCAGTTTTTATGCTCACGGATACTTGCAGACAGCAACACGGCAATGCCATAGACAATCAAACCGATGACAAACGTTGCCACGATGTTGTACAAACGGTTTGGCTCATGTGCCAAGTCAGGTTTGTTCGGCTGGGAAATCACTTCCAAATACAATTGCTGGCGATCTGCTTCCGCTTTTGCACTTTCCAAAGAAGTCATCGCCGCAGCCAATTGTTTCTCAGCCAATTCGTTTTCCAAATACACGCGTTGATATTCCGCCGCCTGATTGGACAACGAACCCTCGCCACCGCCGGAAATCGCTTTCATTTGTTGCGAAATTTCTTTACGCAAGCTCTTCTCACGCGCAATCAGACCCGGAATTTGCGGGTTTTCAGGCGTAACGGCTTTTACCTGGTCAAGCTGGGTTTGAATGACAATCAACTCGTCCTGCAATTTGGATACCAAACCCATTTGCACATCAGATTGCGCCTTCAAGTCAAAAATACCGTTGGACACACGGAATTTGGTCAATTGAGCCGAAGCTTCTTTAACTTGTTCTTCAGCAGAATTAACCACTTCTTGAGCATAACGAATCGTATCCTGACGCGCACGTTCGTTCAGCTGGTTGATCAATACCTCACCCTGTTTGAGCAGAGCATTATTGATCTTTTGAGATTCACCGGCATTAAACGATGTAACGCTCAAGTTGGAAATGCCTGAGACAGAGTCAAAATGGATGGATACCTTATCGCGGTAGTATTGATAAAACGCCTCATCCTCGCCACGCAGGCCAAAACCATTAAAACGGCTGAAGATGTCGCCTTCTTTTTCATAAAAATCACGAACGGGCATTTTCTTACGCAACGCGTCCAAAGCTGAACGCGACTGCATATATTCCTGCACGGTATAAATATCGTCTTGCGCACGAGAAAAACCGGACCCCTGCAAAATAGCGCCCAAGCCGTTCAAAGACGATTGGCTTTTAGGAGAACGCACCACAAAGCTGGACTGGGATGTGAATTGATCGGAAGCAAATATTCCGTAATACACACCGGAACACAAAGTCGGCACGATAACCGTTACCCAAAGCAACGGATTAATCTTACGCAACCAAGACTTTTTGGCCTTTTTCTTTTCGGGAGCCGGTTGTTCCGGTTTCACATCCACATTTGCAGAAACTTGCTCAGACATTATTTTCCCCATTAGTTCACTAAATTATTAATACTGTTCGCACCGCTAACCACAGGCGAGAACACAAATGACAAGAACTTGCGTACTTCGGCCATCGGCGCATTCGATACGTACACCACGTCCTTATCCTTTACAGGGAAACGCTGCATCCAAAACATAGAATTCGCATCTGCCAGGTTCAAACGGTAGACCACAGGAATCTCCGCACGATCGCCATACCCCTTTTCAACCCATTTAGATTGTTTCTCAGGAGGCAGCTCGGATAAAGGCGCATAACGGAATACAAATACGCCGCGCGCATCTGCACTATAATCCTGCAAGCCGCCCATACGTCCCACAGCCTCAGCCAAAGACAAGCCCTTCACAGAGAAACCAATCTGCTGCGTATGACCGACCGCACCCATAGAAGTAAATGTGCTCGGATTAGTAATCATTGTGACCACATCACCGCGGCGCAACAAAATATTTTGACGCGGATGCGCCACCAAATCTTCCAAAGCAATCGTTCTGACAACATTGCCACGTGTCAGCTGTACGTTCGTATCCTGAACATTCGCAGTCGAACCGCCCACGGCAGCCACTGCATCCAACACGCGCTCGCCTGCAGCCGTCAAAGGCATACGCACACTGTTACCCGCGCGGATAACCGATACATTCGCCGCATTATTTTGCACCATACGCACCATTACCTGCGGCTGGTTCGCCATTTTTTTCAGACGGCCTTTGATAATATTTTGCACCTGAACCGGTGTTTTACCGAGGACAGACACATCGCCGATAAACGGCACAGAAATCGTACCTGAAGAGCTGACCATCTGTTCAGGCAGCTTCGTTTGCTGCGCATTACCCGAACCGGTAGACGACAAAGCCCCACCGAACAACACAGCCGGAGGAGCTTCCCAAATCGTAATATCCAGTACATCGCCTATATTGATAGCTCCTATTGATGATGTACCATCGCCCAACTGAGCAAATGACTGATTAACTTGCGCTTGATATAGTGACTGAGCCACCGCGCCATTCACATCAATCAATTCCACCTCCGGCACTTCGGCTGTAGCCGGCTGTTGCCCCAAAGCAACAACATTTCGTGTACTTGGGCCGGAATTAGGAAGAGAAGAGCATGCGGCCAACAGGCTGACACACAACAATAACATGCCCCTGCGGGTAAGACATTCTGCTTTCAACATTGATTAAATCTCACTATACTTTTAATTAAGCACGACCATTATAACACCTGATGAAATATTAGGCCGTCTGAAAACCTGACATAAGTATCAAAAAACATCACATTACAGCGAATACCGTCATGAGAAAACTTAAAAAACTGATTCGACAACCAGGTGTATTCTTCCGCGACTATCTCAATAAAAGATACCCTGTCCGCAATGCCGAACAGCGTACAACAGAGTCTGACGAACCGGTCATTATCGACAACACCCTGTATTTAGCCGAACTTGAAAATAGTATCAATCTTCCCCCTATTAAAGTTGATGTCGTTTTCACATGGGTAAATAACCAAGATCCCAAATGGCAGCAACGCCGCCGCCAACATAGCCCTACTGCCGAACAAAACGCACTCCACAATAATGACGAAGCCCGTTTCAGCAACCACAACGAACTTTACTATTCACTTCACAGCGTGCGTACCTTCCTGCCGTGGGTCAACCATATCTACATCATTACCGACAACCAACGCCCCGACTGGCTCAATCCTGCCGACTATCCCAATGTCAGCATAATAGATCACAGTCAAATCATTGACCCGCAATACCTGCCCACCTTCAATTCGCATGTAATCGAAGCACACCTGCACAACATTCCCAATCTAAATGAACACTTCATCTATTTTAACGATGATGTATTTGTTGCCCGACCATTACCGAAGGAACATTTTTTTCACGCCAACGGCATTGCTTCACTTTTTATTGCAGACAAAAGCCTAAAACAAATGTCCGAAAGAGGAACCGACACACCAACTCTTTCCGCCTCAAAAAACTGTATCACACTATTACAACAGCACTACGACTGCCATATCGACCGTCCGTTAGTACACACCTATATCCCACTGCATAAAAGCAGCTTTCAATTTGCTTGGCAGCACTACCGTACTGAGATTGAAGCCTTTTTATCCAACCGTTTCCGTTCTAACCACGATCTCAACCTTGCCACCTTCCTCGTACCTTGGCTGATGTTTTTAAACAGGAAATCTACAGTAGGTAATGAAATATGTTATTATTTTAATATCCGCTCCAACAAAGCGCCTGCCCAATATATCAAGCTCTTGGAAAATAAAAAAAATGGGTGGCAGCCACACTCTTTTTGTGCCAACGATTTTCACAGCCAGCAACAGATTGAAAACTACCAGGACAAACTGATTCAAATGCTGGAAAATTACTTCAAAACCAAATAAAAATAAAAGGTCAAAAAAATGAACAATAAAAAATTTCGGAAGCTCTTACGAGACCCTAAACTCTTTTTCCGCGACATGTACGCCAAACGCGTAATGAAACTCAAAAAATACCTTCCCTTAAAATACGAAGGTAATAATCAATTTACAATCGTTTCAGCCGTTTATAACGTCGAAAAATACCTTGATGAATACTTTGACAGTATCGTCAAACAAAGCTTGAATTTCAAAAAACACATTCAAATCATTCTAGTAGATGATGGGTCAACCGACCATTCGGCAGAAATCATCAAACGATGGCAAGCCAAGTTTCCCCAAAATATCCATTATTTTTACAAAGAAAATGGCGGCCAGGCCTCGGCTCGCAATCTGGGTTTGCAACATGTAAAAACCGAATGGGTAACATTCATAGATCCAGATGATTTTGTTTCTTCTGATTACTTCTACAAAACAGATAACTTCTTAAGTAATAATGCCAACATTAGCATAGTAGGTTGCCCATTAGTCTTCTACTTTGAAGATAAAGACATGGTGAAAGATACACACCCCTTAAAATATCGTTTTGCTAAAGGGGATGTTGTCCTTCCATTATCTAATCTAAAAGATCACCTACAATTATCTGCAAGTACTGCTTTTTTCAAAATTGATAATATCCGTAATGCACATATTTATTTTGATGAGGCAATGAAACCTAGCTTTGAAGATGCAAAATTTGTTACCGATTATATTCTAAATACTGATGCCTCAACTAATGCTGCTTTTCTGTCAAAAATCAGTTATTTTTATCGAAAACGTTCTGATGGTTCGTCCACGTTAGATGGAGCATGGAACAATCCATTACTATTTTCTAGGGTAATTGAAAAAGGCTGTATTGAAATTTTGAAAACAGCCAAAATGAAATTTGGAAAAGTCCCTGAGCATATTCAAAGAATCGTCCTATACCATATCATCTGGTATTTTGGTCGTATCGTAAACAAACCTGCAGCATTGTCACACCTAAGTGAAGAGCAAAAAAAACATTTCGTTGCCTTATTACATGAAATGTTTTCATATATTGATGAAGCAACAATTCTTCGCTTTAATTTAGCAGGGACATGGTTTTTCCAAAAAGTAGCTCTGCTCGGTTTATTTAAAAATACGGCACCTAAGAATCAAATTGCCTATATTGAAGATTTTGATTTGAAAAAGAAACAGATTTTGGTGAAATATTTTTCAAATTTTCCAATTGTTGAACAATGGGTAATCAATGGTAAGGAAATATTCCCTAAATACCAAAAAGAAGTTGTCTATGACTTTCTAGGCAGTTTATACACTAAAGAATACCGAACATGGCTTCCTTGTCACGACATGGGCGATTTAGAACTTTTTCTAGCCGGTAAAAGAGCCAAATTAACATTCTCAGGAAAACAATTTGACAAACTACCAATCGAAACAGTATTCACTTCATTCAAACAAAAATCCACGGTTAAATCGAATGCCTGGATTTTAATGGATAGGGACAATCAGGCCGATGATAATGCAGAACACTTATATCGTTATATTAGTGAAAATCATCCAGAACAAGATATTTATTTTGCCCTGAAAAAAACCTCCTCTGATTGGAAAAGGCTCGAACAAGATGGGTTTAATTTGCTTGAATTTGGCTCATCTGCATTTGAGAGTAAATTAAAAGACTGCGAAAAAATCATCAGTAGTCATGTTGATGGATATATCACACATTATTTCAAAGATGATTCCCTATTAGATAAAGACTACGTCTTTTTACAACATGGCATTACGAAAGATGATTTATCAGGTTGGTTAAATACCAAAAAAATTGCTTGTTTCGTTACAGCGACAAATCCAGAATACCATTCTATTGTGGACAACACGACTGCTTATAAATTTGGTAAAAAAGAAGTTAAACTGACAGGTTTCCCTCGTTATGACCGTTTACTCATCAATAACAATACTGAATCTAAACAGATTTTAATTATGCCAACATGGCGTAGCTCCATTGTAGGCACATATATTTCAGGTACAGAACGAACAAGAAACCCTAACTTCATGAAAACTAACTATGCCAAACATTGGCATGGTTTCATGAATCACGCCATATTAAAAGAACTGAATGATCAAGGTTATCAAATCGTCTTTGCACCACATCCAAGTATTCAGGAATACATGGATGAGTTCACTGTGCCTGACTTTATTAAAATCTATAGCTATTCAGAAGGTAACATCCAATCCGTCTTCCAAAATACTAGCATCTTGATTACAGACTACTCATCTGTTGCATTTGATGTAGCCTACTTGAATAAAGCTATTTTGTATTATCAATTTGATTATGATGAAGTATTCTCCAGTGGAAATCACACCTATCAAAAAGGTTATTTTGACTATAACCGAGATGGTTTTGGTGCAGTTGCTTATAATGAAACAGAACTTCTGGCAGCATTAAAAGATCTAGTAGAAAACCAAGCTAAAGTACCAGATTTGTATCAAACACGCATTGATAAGACATTCCAATTTAGGGATTCGAATAATTGTGAGCGTGTCTATCAGTCTATTACAGCACTTGACCAACCTGACACTACAGATAATCTGCCTATTATTCAGAATATGATTACCCAAGCAGAGAATCATCATGCATGGGACTTGGCAGCAACCCGTATCCAAACTCTGCTTGATACAGGCCGTCTGAATGCGGAAGAAACAGCTGATTATCGCCATCGTTATCTGAACGCTTTATTTGAGAGCAACCAGTTTGATACTTTGCAAAACCTGTTACCTGATTATCCCGATACCGCAGGTTACTGGCATGCGAAAATGGACTTATATATCGGTAATGCTGTTAAAGGGGCGGAATTTTTTGCTGAAAACGAGCATATAGGAACGCAAAATGATTTACTTGTCGCATTACTTGCAGCCTCGTTTCACCAAGCAAAAAGGTCGTCTGAAAAACTGTTTGCCCGGATAGGTACAGACTTACCCGACTCATATCAACCTTTGTTGACCGTAGCACAAAAGCTATCGGAGCAGAATTATTTTGTAGCATTGGCTTTACTGAAAACGTATATTGATAGCTTGGACGATCGCCAAAAAGGCTATCTCAAACCCGAGCTGTTGGCTTCTTACCTCTGCATGAAACTTGGTAACTTACAAGGCGCGCATCAGTATTTGGTTGCTTTTGAAAAACATACTCAAAATGATCCAAGTTGCCGTATCGCCATTGCAAGACTGGCAAAATTACGCGGTGATTCTGAAAAACTATTTACCCAGCTTAACCGTGCCTTTGAAGAAAATCTGCTCTTAATTCCTGAAGATTTAACAGTCGATTATCTGAAAAAAATGTACGCTGCCGGTAACACTGACGGCGAAAGATATCTATTGGCTCAACTGCGCCAAAAATATCCCGAGAATCCGTCTTTGGCCTTGTATGAAGCTGAAAAACTTGCCCAAAACCAAGATTGGGAGTCTGTCACCAAAATATTGGCTGATTTTGCACAAGCCTCACCGGAAACGATGTATCTTTATACAACTGCTTTATGCCGTCTGAAAAACCATCAGGCAGCACAACGTTATTTTGACAGTCTCTCTCTACAAGACACAGCAGCATATTGGAAACTGGCAGCTGAAATAGCCGAAGCTAAAGGTGACAAGGCATTACAGGCTGAGTGTCTGAAAAAACAATTGGCTTGTTTAGAATAACCTTTGTCTTATCTTAAAAAAGGCCGTCTGAAAACTTTTATGTTTTCAGACGGCCTTTACTGTTAGATGCACTAATCAAGTTCTACTGTTGAATTGATATAGGTGACATGATTCATTTCTGCCAAATCCTTACCTTCATCTATATCTGTATATAAAACATTATTGCGTTCCCAAAATACATCTTTGCGTATGACTTTAGCCGGCACGCCTGCAATAACGCAGTTATTAGGAAAATGTTTTTTCACTACCGAAAATGCACCAACAATACTACCGCTACCAATCTTTGTGCCACCCCAAATTGTTGCGCCATAGGCTACCCACACTCTGTCTCCAATAGTAACGTCTTTAGAAACATTTAAACGTTTTCCAGTATGAACATCATAAATTGGGTGTGCATCATCAGTACGGATTTGATTATTAGTGGCAAACATACAATCTTCACCAATGGACAAGGTTGTATGTTCGGCAACAGTAATATAAACCGGATTGGTACTGGTAGTTTTACTACCGATGTTAATCGTACAGCCTACTCCCAAACACCATTGGCCTTGCATAGAAACATTTTCTCCAATATAGACTTTGCTGTCCTTGCCTAAAAATTCTAAAAATACATTACGCAAGTTTGCATTAGGGTGGATAACAACTTCATTCCCACCTCCTCCTAGAAATTGGAAATGACAGTTTCGCAGATTATCAGGTGCAGTAATTTTATTTCCAGAGGTGTCGATATAATTACCTGACATCACTTCTTTTTTGCGGCTGTTAACTACTGGCCGTTCAGAAAAATATTGTTCCGCACGTTCGGCCAATTTGATAAAGACCGCACAGGTTTGGGCAAAATCCAAAGCACTGACATCATAAATGTATACATTATCCCCATCCTGCTTAGATAAACTGAAGTTTGGAAACATTTCTCCGATATTATCTATCTCACTTTTATTACGATAAAACAGGAAA
Source organism: Neisseria mucosa (assembly GCF_013267835.1). Taxonomy (NCBI): domain Bacteria; kingdom Pseudomonadati; phylum Pseudomonadota; class Betaproteobacteria; order Neisseriales; family Neisseriaceae; genus Neisseria; species Neisseria mucosa. Next base: position 1,932,862 of record NZ_CP053939.1, on the reverse strand, counting down.
ATCTTTTGCCAAACTAAATTTAAACTGACAGAAAATGGTGTTTCACGGTCAGATTTGAAATTGCAGTACACATTCTGCTGATAATAAATATCAACAGACGTATTTTTTAATTTGATATTTTTAAGAATTTCTTGCTGAAATTCTTCAGTCGTTTTATCTACCATTACATTCCCCAAACATGATAAATATGGTTCAAATATTAAAAAAATAGACAGTAAATTTTAAACTTACTGTCTATTTACTTCGCATTTAGTTCAGATTAATGTCCGAATCAGTAATATGGATGTCCAACAGCAAATTATTGATAATGGTATTGGACAAGAATACTGTATTGCCTGAAAAATCTATGTGCTTTTGAATTTTTTCAAAGTCAAACTCGCATAATACAACTGTAGGCAATGCTTCTTTCAGCTCTTTAATATCCGGATAAAACTCTGATACTTTAGCCGATGAAATGACTACTTGATTTTCAAGGTTATGATCAATTACATCTGGTAGCTTTTTGAAAGTCTCCAAAATCGGCGTACGGATAGAGTGCAGATACAATGGATCTTTGCCACCATAGTATTTATGGTTGCCCAAAAATGGGTCGATTGCAAAGGTTTTGTACCCGCCAATTAAGCCGTGATATACCGCCCCTGTACCGCCTGATGATGCACCACAAATGACTACGTTTTTCTTATCTACGCCATAAATACTCATCAGGCTCTTAATGAAACGCTGGATATTGTCTTCGATATTTTCATCAAACTTTGTATTCAACCCGTGACTGCCAAACGCGTCCGATACATCAGCCATACGGATGATATAAGTATTTGGCATAATGCTGTTGCTGATAAATGGAAATGGGTGGCTATAATAACGGTCAACCATATTCTCATTGCTCTTATTGGTATAAGAGAACAACACCAATAGGTTTTTCTTGTTGGCACTCAATACTTTCGGTGCTTCAACAGTATAAATGACATTCTCCAACTCATGGAAAGAGTCTGGGAAATAAGCCAAAAGATCTTTATAACTGTGCTTGTTCACACGACGGAACACACTTACACCCATTTTGTGTTCAACAGCTAAAAAGCCTCTATTATTTAGCTCATAAACATAATCACTTAGACCATGATTCCGAGCATAGCTTAGGAAAAACTCATTACTGTCGCCTTTAACACCAATGTATTCAACTTCCGGCTTATCCAAATACTCGGCTAAATTAATGCCTTTATTTTTTTCAACATTCAGGATGTAGCACAGTTCGCTGCCAAGATAAATGGAAGTAACTTCTAAAATCTCACTAAATTTATCCTCGATTTTTGCCCAATCGGCTTCAGCAAATTTAAAAGACAATACTGTCTTTTCTTGATTAACCGATTGTGGGTAACTTCCATAAATTTCTGAAATATATTTCAGAAATTTATGGAAGCCGGAAATCTTAGAAACCTTGCTCTTATTACGCTCAATAAAGTTAAAGGTTTGTCCTACTGCCGTATAACTGACGCTGACAAAATAGTCGTTCAACAGAAAATCGAACACTATACTTTGATTGTTATAAATCCAAGCGTTAACCTTTTGAGGATCAATCTTGGCTTTTCGTAAGATGTTTTGCTGAATTTTATATAAATCCATTTTATAAACCCTGTTGATATTTTTCCAACAATGCTTTTTTGTCGGTTTTGTGGTTGGTACTGACTGGAATTTCATCAATGTGAATAAATTCAGACGGCATCATATAAGACGGTAAATTTTGTACTAATGCGTCTTTGATCGCCTGAGTATCTGCACTTTGCTTGGCTGTATAGAAACACACCAAACGCAATACTGCGCCTGTGTTGCGTTTCAAAGCCACTACTGCCACATTATCAAAGGCAAATTCCTTAAGGTTAAGGATTTTTTCTTCAATTTCTGAAAGTTCGATACGGTAGCCATTGAGCTTAATCTGCTCGTCTTTACGGCCTTGTACATAGAACAATCCATTTTTTTCAAAACCGTAGTCACCTGTTTTATAAGTCCGGTTATCTGCACTGTGTACGACCAAGCGTTTAGCATTTTCAGTTTCGTTGTTCAGATAGCCACGCATCACATGGTTACCGCTAATCCAAATCTCTTCGTCAACAATCTCTAATTTGGAATTAAGCACGGCAACGCCTACAGGCAACTCTTCTTCTGCCGCCAGCATATCAGGTGTAATATCAACGTAAGTTGTTGCTACAGTAGCTTCAGTCGGACCATAGGTATTGATAACACGGACACCGGGAAATTTTTGAAAAATCATATTTACTACCGGTTTGCCAAGTTTTTCGCCACAGAACAAAAATTCTTTCAAACTCGGTAAAGTAGCCTGACTACATTTAGGGTTAAGCAGCTGCTGCATGGCAAAAGAAGGCGTGGAAACCCAAGTAGTAATTTGTTGTTTGGCCAAAAAATCAATCCAGGTGGCAGGATTAGAAATAGCATCACGACTGTTCATGACAATACAACCACCGTAAGCCAAGTTGCCAAAGATTTCGTACATTGACAAATCAAACGCAAACGGAGCCTGATTCATAAACACATTAGGTGCGGCTAAATTAAGCTGCTCTTTCATCCATTTCATCAGGTTGAATACAGCTTCACGACCGATTTGCACACCCTTAGGTGCGCCGGTTGTTCCTGAAGTAAACATGATGTAAGCCAAATCTTTTTCAGCCAGCTCTACTTCTTCATCAGTCTGCTTTTCAAAAGTTTGCGTTGCCGAACGGTACACAAAGCGTGCTTTCGACAGTTGGCAGATATTGTTCAGACGGCTTTCAGGATAAATACTATCCACCGGAATAAAAGGGATTTTGTTTAATAAGCAGGCATAAATTGCCACTGCAAAATCAATTTCTTTATGGCCGTGCAACACCAAAGGAATGTTTTTGGTAATATCTGCTATGCTTTTGTAAGCCTCGATAAATGTGGCTATTTTTACGCGCAACTCTTCCCAAGAACATTCCTGAGTATCATTAACTAACGCTTTTCCCGAAGTTTGACTGAAACGGTATTCCAAAAAATCATCAAGATTTTGGAATTCATTTATTTGTTTCATGATTTAGCCTTTGTAATTATTTTCAACATATTGAATGATATTGGCTGAGTTTGCCAAAATATCAACCAGTTGCTCAAACGGCAAATCAACATCAAATTTTTGTTTGATGGCCATAACCAAATCCATTGCGCTCACAGAATCAATAAGTCCTGTAGACAACAATTCTTCATTTGCTGACACTTGTTTTTGTGCAACTTGTGAAATCAACGCCAAAACTTCGTTAGATACTGACATGGTAAGATCCTTTTATTTAAATTGAAATGATAACGCTTTGCACCCTGTGCATAACACTGTGATTATCCCATATTTTTTTACTTTTCAGGTAACTAAATATACAATATCCAAATAAAGCAATCCCTCGTTGACAACACTTACACCAGGCCATCTGAAAGCGTGTTTGTATTTTCAGCCAACCGGTTTCACGACTTCCAAACACAATTTTAATTAAGGAAAACTAATGACTATTCTTATCACCGGCGGTACCGGTTTTATCGGCTCCCATACCGTTGTTTCCCTGTTGAAATCAGGCTTTAATGCCGTGATTTTGGACAATTTGTGCAATTCGTCTGCCAACATCCTCCCGCGCTTGGAAAAGATTACCGGCAAGTCTGTGCCTTTTTACCAAGGGGATATCCGTGATCGTGAAGTGTTGCGTCAAATCTTTGCAGAACACGATATTGATGCCGTCATCCATTTTGCCGGCTTGAAGGCAGTCGGTGAAAGCGTGGCCGAACCAATGAAATATTATGACAACAATGTGTCGGGCAGCTTGGTTTTGGCTGAAGAAATGGCGCGTGCCGGCGTATTTAAGATTGTGTTCAGCTCATCTGCTACGGTTTACGGCGATCCGGGCAAAGTGCCTTATACGGAAGATATGCAACCGGGGGATACGACCAGCCCTTACGGTACGTCTAAGTCTATGGTAGAGCGCATTTTGACGGATATCCAAAAGGCCGATCCGCGCTGGAGCGTGATTTTGTTGCGCTATTTCAACCCTATCGGTGCGCATGAAAGCGGTTTGATCGGCGAGCAGCCAAACGGTATCCCAAACAATCTGCTGCCTTATATCTGCCAAGTGGCTTCAGGCAAGCTGCCACAATTGTCGGTTTTCGGCGATGACTACCCTACCCCAGACGGTACGGGTATGCGCGACTACATCCATGTAATGGACTTGGCGGAAGGCCATGTGGCGGCGATGCAGGCGAAAAGCGATGTTTCGGGCGTACACCTGTTTAATTTGGGTTCGGGACGTGCTTATTCGGTATTGGAAATCATCCGTGCCTTTGAGGCGGCCTCCGGCTTGACCATTCCGTTCCAAATCAAACCGCGTCGTGATGGCGATTTGGCCTGTTTCTACGCCGACCCTGCCTACACCAAAGCGCAGACTGGTTGGGAAACCAAGCGCGATTTGGCACAGATGATGGAAGACTCATGGCGTTGGGTCAGCAACAACCCAAATGGCTACGACGATTAAGTTGACCTGATACAGGCCGTCTGAAAGAGATGTTTTCAGACGGCCTCTTTATCTGAAAAACACACTTTCTGTCTGCTATAATCCGTTTATATTATTTTGACTATCCTCTGAAACTTATGAAAAAAATCCTTGTTACCGGCGGCGCGGGCTTTATCGGTTCTGCCGTTGTCCGTCATATTATCCAAAACACCCAAGACTCTGTCGTCAATGTCGATAAGCTGACTTATGCCGGCAATTTGGAATCTTTGACCGAGGTAGCCGATAATCCTCGCTATGCTTTTGAGCAAGTGGATATTTGCAACCGCGCCGAACTTGACCGCGTATTCGCACAACACCAGCCTGATGCCGTGATGCACTTGGCAGCGGAAAGCCATGTCGACCGCTCTATCGATTCGGCAGGCGAGTTTATCCAAACCAATATCGTCGGCACATTCAACCTGCTTGAAGCGGCACGCGCCTATTGGCAACAAATGCCGTCTGAAAAGCGCGAAGCCTTCCGCTTCCACCATATTTCTACCGATGAAGTCTATGGCGATTTGCACGGCACGGACGATTTGTTTACCGAAACCACGCCCTACGCGCCGTCCAGCCCCTACTCTGCTTCTAAAGCGTCCAGTGACCACCTCGTTCGCGCATGGTTGCGTACATACGGTTTGCCGACCATCGTAACCAACTGCTCTAACAACTACGGCCCGTACCACTTCCCGGAAAAACTCATTCCTTTGATGATTCTGAACGCGCTTGACGGCAAACCGCTGCCCGTTTACGGCGACGGTATGCAAATCCGCGACTGGCTGTTTGTCGAAGACCACGCGCGCGCTCTGTATCAGGTTGTTACCGAAGGCGTTGTCGGCGAAACCTACAATATCGGCGGCCACAATGAAAAAGCCAATATTGAAGTCGTCAAAACCATCTGCGCCCTGCTGGAAGAACTCGTTCCCGAAAAACCGGCCGGCGTGGCGCGTTATGAAGATTTAATTACCTTCGTGCAAGACCGCCCCGGCCATGACGTGCGCTACGCCATTGACGCTGCCAAAATCGCCAGGGAGCTGGGCTGGAAACCGCAGGAAACATTCGAATCCGGCATCCGCAAAACAGTGCAATGGTATTTGGACAACAAAACCTGGTGGCAAAACGTATTGAACGGCAGCTATCGTTTAGAGCGTTTAGGCACCGGGAAATAAGTTTTCAGACGGCCTGTTCACATATTAGGCCGTCTGAAAATCATGCAAACACACACTACTCAGGAGAGAACCCATGAAAGGCATCATCCTTGCCGGCGGCAGCGGCACACGCCTCTACCCCATCACGCGCGGCGTATCCAAACAACTGCTGCCCGTGTACGACAAGCCCATGATTTATTATCCCCTGTCCGTATTGATGCTGGCAGGAATCCGCGATATTTTGGTCATTACCACGCCTGAAGACAATGCCTCTTTCAAACGCCTGCTCGGCGACGGCAGCGATTTCGGTATTTCCATCAGCTATGCCGTGCAACCCAGTCCGGACGGCTTGGCACAGGCATTTATCATCGGCGAAGAATTTATCGGCAACGACAACGTCTGCTTGGTTTTGGGCGACAATATTTTCTACGGCCAATCGTTTACGCAAACATTGAAACAGGCCGCCGCCAAGATCCACGGCGCAACCGTATTCGGTTATCAGGTCAAAGATCCCGAGCGTTTCGGCGTAGTCGAATTTGACGAAAACTTCAACGCCCTGTCTATCGAAGAGAAACCGCAACAGCCCAAATCCGATTGGGCGGTAACCGGCTTGTACTTCTACGACCAACGCGTCGTCGAGTTCGCCAAACAAATCAAACCGTCTGCCCGCGGCGAATTGGAAATTTCCGACCTCAACCAAATGTATTTGGAAGACGGTTCATTGTCGGTGCAACTTTTGGGACGCGGTTTCGCATGGTTGGACACCGGCACCCACGAGAGCCTGCACGAAGCCGCCTCATTCGTCCAAACCGTGCAAAACATCCAAGACCTGCAAATCGCCTGCCTGGAAGAAATCGCTTGGCGCAACGGTTGGCTTTCCGATGAAAAACTGGAAGAGCTGGCGCGCCCGATGGCGAAAAACCAATACGGCCAATATTTGCTGCGTCTGTTAAAAAAATAATGTTTGAGGCCGTCTGAAACTTTTCAGACGGCCTTTAGATGAAAGATAAAACGATGAACATCATTGATACCGCCATTCCTGACGTAAAACTGCTTGAGCCGCAAGTCTTCGGCGATGCGCGCGGCTTTTTTATGGAAACCTTCCGCGACGAGTGGTTCAAAACCCAAGTCTGCGAACGCACCTTCGTGCAGGAAAACCACTCCAAATCCAGCAAAGGCGTATTGCGCGGCCTGCACTATCAAACTGAAAACACACAAGGCAAACTCGTGCGCGTGGTTGTCGGCGAAGTATTCGACGTAGCCGTCGATATGCGTAAAGACTCCCCCACGTTCGGCAAATGGGTAGGCGAGATCTTGTCCGCAGAAAACAAACGCCAACTGTGGGTACCCGAAGGTTTCGCGCACGGCTTCTATGTACTGAGCGATGAAGCCGAGTTCGTCTATAAATGCACAGACTATTACAACCCCAAAGCCGAACATTCGCTGATTTGGAATGATCCGACCGTCGGTATCGACTGGCCGTTGCAAGGCGAGCCGAACCTGTCGCCTAAAGACTTGGCAGGCAAAGTATTGGCCGAAGCAGTCACGTTTGGATAACTTCAAAACATAACAGAATCAACTGTTTCTATTTTGTAGTATTAGAAAGTTTCAAATGAATTTAAATAAAATTAGAAAATTTTTTAGAGAGCCCCATATTTTCTTTAGGGATTTTCTAAATAAACGCTTTCCTCCTTATAATGTAGAACAGCCTATTCCTGAAACTGAAGAATTCACTCTGATCAATGCAGATGCCAATCTTGCATCACTCACAGAAAACGTTTTGCCAAACTTTCCCATCGATGTTGTTTTTACTTGGGTCGACAATACCGATAAAGCATGGCAAGAACAGTATTACCGTACCCTGCAACCCATTGATCAGGAAGATATCGGCCTGTATGCGACCGACCCTGCCCGCTTTTCCAACCATAATGAACTTTTTTATTCAGTACAGGCCGTACAGAAGTTTATGCCGTGGGTCCGCAATATTTTTATTGTAACGGCGGATCAAAAACCCAAATGGTTAGATGAAAACACCCATTCTAAAATTAAATTAATCAATCATTCGCAAATTATTGATGCCAAATACTTACCAACGTTCAATTCCCACGTTATTGAAGCAAACTTATATAAAATTCCAGATTTAAGTGAACATTTTATTTATTTCAATGATGATGTTTTTGTTGCAAGACCACTGACGCCTAACCACTTTTTTGAAAATAATGGCTTGGCTTCCCTATTTGTTGCCAATAAAAGTTTTCAAAAAATGCGTCAACGGGGTCTAATCACACCGACATTGACCGCATCAGAACACGCATTAAAGCTCTTAAAAAGACATTATCCGACAATTAATATCAATACACCGTTGGTACATACTTACGTTCCACTACGGAAAACATCCTTTCAAAAAGCATGGTCATTATTTGAAGATGAAATAAATTCTTTTCTAAATAACAAGGTACGCTATAATTCTGAACTCAATATGGCCAGTTTTTTAGTACCTTGGTTGATGTACCTTGACGGATATGCCACACCGAAACGTGAAATTTGCTACTATTTCAATATACGCAGTTCACACGCCCAGACTCAATATAAGAAATTGTTATTCAAGAAAAAATACCTTCATATGCCCCACTCCTTCTGCATTAACGATTCAAGCAGTAATAATGCGGATAAAAACTATGCCCTACATTTCCGTAATTTTATGGACACTTACTTTGAAATAGAGGCAAAATAAATTTTCACATTAATGATATTTAATAGATAACATAATAATTTAAATGATTTTTTCAACATTCGGCCTATTTAAACAACGTCTCTTGCTAACCAAATTTTTAGACAAAATTTCAACGGATAAGACCGCAGTATTTTGGGGCAAGAAACATCCCAAACGCAGAAAATTAGCACATATCTTAAGATTGCCCCTGCTCAATCTTGAAGACGGCTTTTTACGTTCAGTCGGACTGGGTGTCGTCGGTTATCCGCCCTACTCCATCGTCTATGACGATATCGGCATCTACTACGACACCACGCGTCCTTCGCGTTTGGAACAACTGATTCTTGCCGCCGATACCATGCCGTCTGAAACCTTGGCTCAGGCTCAGCAGGCGATGGATTTCATCCTGAGACATCATCTATCCAAATACAACCACGCGCCCGAACTTTCAGACGATCATCCTTTACGTTCCCCATCCAAGCCTGAAACTGTCCTCATCATCGACCAAACCTTCGGCGATATGGCTATCCAGTATGGCAGCGCAGACGCCTCTGCGTTTGAACTGATGTTTCAGACGACCTTGAATGAAAACCCGCAAGCCGATATCTGGGTCAAAACCCATCCCGATGTTTTGTGCGGCAAAAAACAAGGCTATCTGACCCGGCTGGCGCAGCAACACCGCGTCCATCTTCTGGCAGAAGACATCAATCCGATTTCTTTGTTGCAAAACGTCGATAAAGTTTATTGCGTTACCTCACAAATGGGTTTTGAGGCGCTTTTGTGCGGCAAACCGCTGACCACCTTCGGCCTGCCGTGGTATGCCGGATGGGGCGTAAGCGACGACCGCCATCCTGAAATCAACCGCCTTGTCCAAACCCAACGCCGCGCCACCCGCAACTTGCTGCAACTCTTCGCCGCAGCCTATCTGCAATACAGTCGCTATCTCAACCCCAATACCGGCGAAGCAGGCAGCCTCTTGGATGTTATCGACTATCTGGCGACGGTCAAACGCAAAAACGACAAATTGCGTGGCGAGTTATATTGCGTCGGCATGTCTTTGTGGAAACGCGCGGTTGCCAAACCGTTCTTTAACGTACCTTCATGCCGTCTGAAATTTATCTCTTCCACCCAAAAACTGGCCGGGGTCAAACTGTCCGACGATGCACGCATCCTTGCCTGGGGCAACGGCAAAGAGGCCATCGTCCGTTTTGCCGAACAACGCCACATCCCCCTGCTGCGCATGGAAGACGGCTTTATCCGCTCGGTCGGACTCGGTTCTAATTTAGTCCCGCCGCTGTCGCTCGTTACCGACGATATGGGCATTTATTTCAATGCCGAAACCCCGTCCCGTCTTGAACACATCCTGCAAAACCAAAACTTCGACGATCAAGACTTTCAGACGGCCTTGAAGCTGCAAAAAATGCTGACCGAAAACCACATCAGCAAATACAACGTCGGCAGCTCAGACTTCACCGCCCCGTCAACCGACAAAACCGTAATCCTCGTTCCCGGCCAGGTTGAAGATGATGCGTCTATCCGCTACGGTTCGCCCCAAATCTACCGCAATCTGGATTTGCTCCGTACCGTACGCGAACGAAACCCCAACGCCTATATCATCTACAAACCGCATCCCGATGTAGTCAGCGGTAACCGTATCGGCCATATCTCCCCTGAAGATACGGCACGATATGCTGACCAAACTGCCGAACAAGCCGACATCCTGACTTGTCTCCAACACGCAGACGAAGTTCACACCATGACTTCGCTGACCGGTTTTGAAGCCCTGTTGCGCGGCAAAAAAGTCAGCTGCTACGGTCTGCCTTTTTACGCAGGCTGGGGGCTTACCCAAGATCTGCTCCCCATTCCGCGCCGCAGCCGCAGGCTTGAGCTTTGGCAGCTGATTGCCGGCACGCTCATCCACTATCCCGACTACATCCACCCCGAAACCCATCAGGCCATCAATGCGGAAACTGCAGCCCAAATCCTGATACGACAAAAAAATATGCAAAAAAACAACAACGGATTACATCGTGGGTACTTTGCCAAAAAATTAGGTAAAATCAAACAACTATATCGATCTTTTAAATAAATGCCATCAAAATTAACAATATGTCATAAACCGGCTTCAATTGCGACATCATTGCTTTTGCATCGTTAATACGCTTGGCGTATGCTTAAAAGTTCAACCCAAAACTATTACACAAAAAACAAAATCACATTGCGACATGAAACAGCCCGTCCTCCAAAACAACCTGCAAAGCCTGCTTGAAAGCGCAGAAAACATCCTGCTGCTTCAAGGCCCTGTCGGCGATTTTTTTCAGCGCCTCGCCGGCTGGCTGACCGCAAACGGTAAAACCGTACATAAATTCAACTTTAATGCAGGCGACGACTATTTTTATCCGCCTACTCAAGCGCATACCGTTGCATTTAACGACAGCTACGATGCCTTTCCTGAGTTTTTGCAAAAATACATCGTTCAACATCACATCCAGGCCGTTGTCTGCTTTGGCGACACACGTCCCTACCATCTCCTGGCCAAACGAATTGCAAACGAAAACCAAGCCAGTTTCTGGGTATTTGAAGAAGGCTATTTCCGCCCCTACTACATCACCTTAGAAAAAGACGGCGTCAACGCATTTTCTCCGTTGCCGCGCCGTGCCGACTTTTTTCTGGAACAATTCCCCAAACTGGCCCAGCAAGAATACAAAGCGCCGACACCGGTACGCGGCGGGTTTACGCCCATGGCCAAAAACGCCGTCCGTTACTATATCGAATTGTTCCGCAACCCGAACAAATACCCGAACTACATCCACCACCGCGCATCCAATGCCGGCCATTACCTCAAACTGTGGTCGATCTCCATCCTCAAGCGTTTGAACTACTATATCGAAGACATCCAAATCGCCAAACGCGTGGAGGCGGGCAAATACGGCAAATTTTTTATTGTTCCCTTGCAGGTATTCAACGACAGCCAAGTCCGTATCCATTGCGACTTTTCCAGTGTCCGCAGCTTCCTGCTCCATGTTTTAGCCTCCTTTGCCGCGCATGCGCCTGCCGATACCAACCTCATCATCAAGCATCATCCGATGGACCGAGGCTTTATCGACTACTCGCGCGACATCAAGCGCTTTATCAAAAAACACCCCAAACTCAAAGGCCGTATCACTTACGTCCACGACGTCCCCCTGCCCGTTTTCCTGCGCCACGGCCTCGGCATGGTTACCATCAACAGCACCAGCGGCCTGTCCGGCTTGATCCACAACATGCCTGTCAAAGTCCTCGGCCGCGCCCATTACGACATTCCCGGCATAACCGACCAAAATACCTTGGCAGAATTTTGGAATCATCCGACGCCGCCTGACAGCGACCTGTTCCATGCCTACCGTATGTACCACCTCAACGTAACCCAAATTAACGGCAACTTCTACAGCCAGGTGTTTTTCCCTGACAAAAAAACCTCTGACTCTTCCACTCTGACAACCTGACTTAGCAAAAATAATTCAGGCCGTCTGAAATGTTTTTCAGACGGCCTGAAACAATCAATCCCCTAACACCGTCATGTAAACAAACCATAAAAAACCGCATTTATCATTAACAATAAATTACAAAAACAGTATAATGACCAAGCTGTCATGAACGCATGCCGACTCAAGCCGAAAGCTTTGTAACGTACTGAATAGAGATGTTTTCCCAGGAAAATAATACAACAAGCCAAACATCTTTAAAGGCAGACCGCTAAGGCAACTGCAAAACTGTGCCAAATCCTATTTTTTACAAAGCCATCGACCGGCATCGCCGCCTATATGCCGCAGCACCCGTCTTCCACTTTATCCGCCCGCAAACCATGACCGCCGCTCCTGAAATCCTCTACCGGCAAGCCGCCGCCCTTTTGGAACAATCCCATACCGCCCAAGCCCTGCCCCTGTTGCAACAGGCGGCAGAGCAGGGTTATGCGGAAGCTGCTTTCGTATTGGGCAACCATCTGCTGCAAAACGGCCAACCGGAGCAGGCACTTTCATGGTTGGAAGCCGCCGCGGCCCAACGCCATCCCAAAGCACTCTTCTCCCTGCTGCAACAGCGCGAACACAACGGCACCCCGACCGGACAGCTCCTCAACGAATATGCTTGGCTGGGTGAGCAGGGACACCCAGAAGCCCAATTAATCCTCATGCGTTACCACGCGCAACGTAACGACCCACAATCCCTCTACTGGGCGGAGCTTGCCGCCGCCCGATATGCCGCGCCCGCGTATTACCATCTGGCGCGCCATCATCAACGCCAAGGCGACGTTGCAACAGCCGTCGAACAATACGAAAAAGCGGCCGCCCTCGGCGTGACTGCCGCCTGTTGGCAACTCGGTCAAATCTACTTCTACGGCACAGGCATCAGTCCCGACCACGCACAAGCTGAACAATACCTCGAACAAGCCGCGCAAGCCGGCCATATCGCCGCACAAACCCTGCTGGCCGACCTTCTTGCCGCCCAACGCCGACCCGAAGCCTTGGAATGGTATCGTCGTGCCGCCGACAAGGAACAAGCGGAAGCTCAAGCCAAGCTGGCCCAATACGCCCTGACCGGCGAACTTTCCGAACGAGACCCGTTCCAAGCGGCACGCTACGCCAAAGCCGCCGCCGAGAAAAACCATCCCGAAGCCCTGAAAATCATGGGCGACCTCTACCGCTACGGCCTCGGCATCAAAGCCGACAACCATGTCGCACATGATTACTACCACCGTGCCGCTACGCTGGGTTCTGCCGCCGCCGCACAAAAACTTGTCAGCGATGCCGCGCTGTACCATCCGCAACAATACGAACAAATCAAAACAGCCGCCCTGCAACAGCAACAAACCGAGACCGCATATCGCTTGGCGGAAGCACAGGCCCGCGCCATCGGCCGTCCTGCCGACTACAATGCCGCGCGCAAAAATTACATGGAAGCGGCCGAATTCCACCACAAAAACGCGGCGGCAGCCTTGGGCCGCATCTACCATTACGGCCTCGGCACGGCGCAAGACCCTCGGGCGGCCGCCCACTGGTACGCCATTGCTGCCGAACAAAACCACCCTTCCGCCCAATACCACCTCGCCTGTTTTTACTATCACGGGCAAGGTGTAAGCTGCCATGTCCCGACTGCCTGCTACTGGCTGCAGGCCGCCATCGGCAACGGGCATACCTCGGCCGGGTTATTAACATCCCTCTTGGAACAATGGCGCCGCGAAGCGCATCATGCCATCGGGAAAAAGGCCGTCTGAAAAGATTTACACACGCATTTTTTGACAATCTTTAACTATTCCCCTAATATTTGCCAGTTATTTTTCACGGACAAGCCATCGTTTTCATTTCTTTTCGGAAACACCTTGTCCGCGCATCAATACCATGACACTCGGCGGATAACGCCAAGCGTTGAAACACACTGCATCCGGAAAGAAACGGATACTCGGAAAAACATTTCTAGGAGGTGAAACAACATGGAATGGGAATTCAACAGTTATTACACACTGATTGCCGCCACGCTCGTGTTGCTGGTTGGTAAATTTCTGGTTCAAAAAATCAAATTCTTACGAGACTTCAATATTCCCGAGCCGGTCGCCGGCGGTCTGGTTGCCGCTATCGTCCTGTTCGCCCTGCACGAAGCCTACGGCGTCAGCTTCAAATTTGAAAAACCGCTGCAAGATGCGTTCATGCTCATCTTCTTTACATCCATCGGTTTGAGCGCGGACTTCTCCCGTTTGAAAGCGGGCGGCCTGCCTTTGGTTATCTTTACCGCCGTGGTGGGTGCATTCATCATCGTCCAAAACTTCGTCGGTGTCGGCTTGGCGAGCGCATTGGGCTTGGATCCGCTGATTGGCCTGATTACCGGTTCGATTACCCTGACCGGCGGTCACGGTACAGCCGGCGCATGGGGTCCTGACTTTGAAAGCAAATTCGGCCTGACCGGCGCTACCGGATTGGGTATGGCTTCCGCCACCTTCGGCCTGGTATTCGGCGGCCTGATCGGCGGTCCCGTTGCCCGTCGCCTGATCAACAAAATGGGTCGCAAACCTCTGGAAACAAATAAAAAACCAGTTGACAACGACCAAACCGACGACGTCTTCGAAAAAGCACAACGTACCCGTCTGATTACGGCTGACTCCGCTGTCGAAACACTCGCGATGTTTGCCGCATGTTTGGCTTTTGCCGAAATCGTCGACGGCTACGACAAAGCCTTCTTCGACCTGCCTAAATTCGTATGGTGTCTGTTTGCCGGCGTGGTCATCCGCAACGTCCTGACTGCAACCTTCAAAGTCAATATGTTCGACCGCGCCATCGACGTATTCGGTAACGCCTCCCTGTCGCTCTTCCTCGCCATGGCTCTTTTGAACCTGAAACTGTGGGAATTGACCGGTCTGGCAGGCCCGGTAACCATCATCCTGGCCGTACAAACCGTCGTGATGATTCTGTACGCAACCTTCGTTACCTACGTCTTCATGGGCCGCGACTACGACGCCGCCGTCTTGGCAGCCGGCCACTGCGGCTTCGGTTTGGGCGCCACCCCGACTGCCGTTGCCAACATGCAGTCCATTACCCAAACTTTCGGCCCTTCGCACAAAGCCTTCTTGATTGTGCCTATGGTGGGCGCGTTCTTCGTTGACCTGCTCAACGCCGCCATCCTCTCCGGCTTCGTCAGCGTCATCAAAGGCTGATACGTCCGACATAGAAAAGCACTTGCCGCATTTACTTGCAGCAAGTGCTTTTGCTATGATAGGCACGTCAGGCCGTCTGAAAGGCCGTCACCTTCAGGAGTACACATGTACAAAAAAACCGCTTCCGTATTGATTTTAAGCACGATTCTGCTTGCCGCATGCAGCAAAGAAGAGCCCAAAGCCGCACTTGATTGCGCCCAACCGGCCACACTGCAAAACATCCGTACCACCATCGAAGACACCCTCAAACAACAAGCGCGCTCCTTTGCCCGCAATGACAACCGCCAATTCGTCGATGCCGACAAAATCATCGCCGCCGGCCTCGAATTAGAAACCCTGCTTGAAGACCCCAAAGAAACCGAAGACGACGGCAAAGCCATCTGCCGCGCCAACCTCAAAATCCGTATTCCCGACACCATCCTCAAAACAGCCATAGACAACAGCCCGCTGATTTACGGCAGCACCCCGTTGGCCGACATGCTCGAACAAAAACTGATGGGCAGCAACCTGACCTTTGAAAACAACACGTTCAGCACCACCCTGCTCTACACCCCCGACAAAGACGGCAAACCGGTTTTCGAAGACAATACCCTGAGTTCCACCGCCCAAACCCTTTCCGCCACCCTGCTGCCCTACGGCGTGAAAAGCATCGTCATGATAGACGGCAAACCCGTGTCCAAAGAGCAGGCCATCAAACTGCTGCAAAACCAAAACACGGAAGAACCGCCCACCCTCAATCCGCAAGACATCCTTGAAAACAACGCCACCAGCCAGGCTGCCGGCCTGACCGATGACGGCGACGATTCAGATTACGAAGTCCTGCGCCCCGACCATGAAACCCAACGCAACGAGCCGCCCGGCCTCAGCCAAAGCGAACTTGACAACGCGCGCGCGCAAAACCGTCAGGCGGACGGCGAGATCAACGACCTCTGGGGCGGCATGGACAGCGACGTCAAACAACAAATCCTCGGCGAGCAACGCGCCTGGATTCAAAGCAAAAAACTCAACTGCCAACAAGCCGCCGCGTCTGCAGACAACGCTGCACAAGCAGAATACCTGCGCCTGCAGTGTGAAACCCGCATGACCCGCGAACGCACGCAATACCTGCGCGGCTATTCCATCAACTAAAACCGATCAGGCCGTCTGAACATTCAGACGGCCTGCACGAAAGTACATCACATCATGCAATACCGAATCCACCGTGAAGGCGATGCCCAAAACACACC
Organism: Neisseria mucosa; assembly: GCF_013267835.1. Taxonomy (NCBI): domain Bacteria; kingdom Pseudomonadati; phylum Pseudomonadota; class Betaproteobacteria; order Neisseriales; family Neisseriaceae; genus Neisseria; species Neisseria mucosa. The sequence continues at coordinate 1,916,543 of NZ_CP053939.1, read as the reverse complement.
CTCTTCAGCCTCCACCCCCGTCGACAACTGGGAGCGCAACACCCTGCGCGAAGTCCTCCTCGCCGCCTACCAAGAACAACGCCGCGCCCGCATTTGGCGCAACATCTGGCGCGGCGTCGCCGTCCTCATCTTCCTCAGCCTGATTTTCGGCCTTGCGGAAGAAGAAGGAAAAACCACGTCGGTCCAAGCCCGCAGCGAACACACCGCCGTTATCGACCTGACCGGCGAAATCGGCAACGACATCGACGACCAAGTCCAAATCCTGCGCGACAGCATGGAAGCCGCCTACGAAAACGGCAACGCCAAAGCCATCATCATCCGCGCCAACAGCCCCGGCGGTTCGCCTGTCGTGTCCAACACGGCCTTTAACGAAGTCCGCCGCCTCAAAGCCGAACACAAAGACATCCCTGTTTACCTCGTTGCCGAAGACATGTGCGCTTCCGGCTGCTACTACATTGCCGCCGCAGCCGACAAAATCTACGCCGACCCTTCCAGTATTGTCGGCAGCATCGGTGTGATCGGCGGCGGTTTCGACTTTACCGGCCTGATGGACAAAGCCGGTGTCAAACGCCGTCTGAAAACCGCCGGCAGCAACAAAGGCATGGGCGACCCTTTCACACCTGAAACCCCAGCGCAAACCCAAATTTGGGAAAGCATGTTGGGCGATATCCACCAAGAATTCATCAAAGCCGTCAAACTCGGCCGTGGTGCAAGGTTGAAAGACAAACAGTATCCCGACGTTTTCAGCGGCCGCATCTACACCGGCAAAGAAGCCAAACAAGTCGGCCTGATTGACGACTTCGGCAGCATTTACAGCGTTGCCCGCGATGTTGTCAAAGCCCCCGAGCTGGTCAACTACACGCCGCAAGACGATTTCAGCAAAATGCTCAGCCGCCGCTTCGGTGCGGAAGTGAAGGCCAAAGTCAAAGAAACTTTGTCTGAAATTTGGTAAACCAAAAAACCAAAAGGCCGTCTGAAACCCAAATCATGGAGCTTCAGACGGCCTTTTTTATATCGTTTTTCAAATAAAACGCTGATTATTGTCCAAACATTTATCGGCTTCATCAAACCGACAGGCAAATATCCCTGATGATGCTGTTACAGGAACACATTACGCCTGCAAACAATTAACCTCCACGTTTCAGACGGCCTGTTTCTGCATATTGTGCGCCATATCGAGCGCGGCGAGGACGGCGGTCATCAGGCTGCCGGAATCGGCTTTGCCCGTGCCTGCCAAATTCAAGGCCGTGCCATGATCGACGGAGGTGCGGATAAAGGGCAGGCCGAGGGTGATGTTCACGCCTTCGCCGAAACCGGCGTATTTGAGCACCGGCAGGCCTTGGTCGTGATACATGGCGAGGACGGCATCGGCATCTTTAAGCAGGAAGGGTTGGAACACGGTATCGGCCGGATAAGGGCCGCGCGCGTCTATGCCTTCGGCCTGCAGGGCATGAAGCGCCGGAATAATGGTGTCGATTTCTTCGTGTCCCAAATGGCCGCCTTCGCCGGCGTGGGGATTGAGGCCGGTAACGAGGATGACCGGTTTGGCTATGCCGAACTTATGGCGCAGGTCGTGTTCAAGAATGCGGACAACCGACTCGATTAAAGGCTTCGTGATGGCGGCGGAAATGTCTTTCAGCGGCAGATGGGTGGTCACCAGCGCCACACGCAGGCCGCCGCCGGTCAACATCATGACGACTTGTTCGGTATGGCTTTTTTCGGCGAGGTATTCGGTATGGCCGCTGAAAAAGCCGTTGCCTGCGTGGGCATCGTTGATGATGCCTTTGTGCAGCGGCGCGGTTACCATACCGGCAAACAGGCCGTCTGAAATGCCCTGATACGCCGTATCCAGCAGCCGGAGGACATACGCGGCATTGACAGGATTGAGTTCGCCTGCCCGACACTCGGCATCTAAAGGAATATGCAGGACTTCGAGTTCGCCCTTAGGCAACGGTTCAGCCGCTTGGGCTTGAAAGTCGCGCAAGATGACGGACTTGCCAAGCTGTTCGGCCCTTTGCGCCAACAGGTTTTTGTCGCACAAAACAACGGGGCGGCAAGGAAGGTCGGCGAAAGCCAAATCGAGGCAGATGTCGGGGCCGATGCCGGCCGGTTCGCCGGAAGTGATGGCGAGAATGGGAGCAGTCATGGTGTTTCTCGGTATGGTTTACAGTATTTAGACAACGTCAGGCAAAATGCCTGCCCTACTTTTGCAGATTAACACAAATACAAAAAGGCCGTCTGAAAACAGTTTCTGCTTGGTCAAACTGTTTTCAGACGGCCTTGGCTGTTTACCGTTTTACACTTAAGAACGGCGGCCGATCATGCGGTACAAAACGTCGTGGCCTTGAATGCGGTGGACAACAACCATGGCGATGTGGCCGGCGACAAGCGCAAAAAGCAGCCAGCCGAGTTTGCCGTGCGCCATATTGCCGAGGTTGGACATCCATTCGATTTTCTCTGGCGAACCCTGCATCACTTCGACACCGAATACTTTCAACGGGCCGCGGCCGCCGCCGTATTGGCGGATCATGCCGATAACGGGAACGGCAAGCATGAGGACGTAAAGGGCAAGGTGGCCTGCTTTGGCGGCAAAGCTGTCGGCGGCAGGACGTTTGGATGCATTGAGCAAAGCCCAAACAATACGCACGGCAATCACCAGCAGCGTGATGAAACCGATGGATTTATGCACGCCGAAGAGCGATTTGACCCATTCTTCGCCATCGTAGATGGTCCAAACGGTAATGGTGGAGAGGATGCCGATGAAACCGAGTACGGTCAGCCAGTGCAACGCGCGCGCGACGGCATCGTAGGTTTGTGGACGTGTAGCGGTCATAATGTTTCCTTGTTTTTGATTTGTTTGTTTTTTTGAATCGGCGACATTGTAACAAAAATGCCCAACCAATTATGTTGTCTTTTTGAAGGGATTTCGTAAATGTTTGGAAAATCTGAAGAAACGGCGGTTTTATCCGTAAGGCTGCCCAGGCCGTCTGAAAACAAGGGCAGGAATACCACCTTCTATGCCGAACTCGGGCTAAAATAGGCGTTTTTATTCTCGGGTACGCATCGATGCAGGTTTGGATTCGGCGGTGTGCGCTGTTGCTTCTGCCTTTGGGTTTCTTGGCGGTCATGGTGGCCGCGCCTTTGCTGTCGCTGGCGTTTTACGACGGCGAGGGCGCTTGGGCGGAAGTGGTGGCTGATGACTATATGCGCCTGCGCTTGGGCTGGACGGTGGCGCAGGCAGTTTTGACCTGCGTCTTGGTTACAGCTTTGGGCGTACCTGCGGCGTGGGTGCTGGCGCGGATGGACTTTGCCGGACGGCGCACGGTTTTGCGCCTGCTGATGCTGCCTTTTGTGATGCCGACTTTGGTGGCAGGCATGGGCGTACTGGCCTTGTTTGGCGCACACGGCATACTGGCGGCAGGTTGGCAGGACACGCCGTGGCTGCTGATTTACGGCAATGTGTTTTTCAACCTGCCGGTTTTGGTGCGCTCGGCGTATCAGGGATTTGTGCGTGTGCCGCAGGCGCGGTTGCTCTCGGCGCAATCGTTGGGCGCGGACGCGTGGCGGCGGTTTGTCTGGGTCGAATGGCCGGTGGTGCGTGCATGGGTCGTCGGCGGCGCGTGCTTGGTGTTTTTATATTGTTTTTCAGGCTTCGGGCTGGCCTTGCTGCTCGGCGGCGAGCGTTTTGCAACGGTGGAAGTGGAAATCTACCGGCTGGTGGCGTATGAGTTGGACATGGCGCGTGCGTCGGTGTTGGTGTGGCTGGTGCTGGCGGCTACGGCGGCGGCAGGCGGTTTGTATGCGTATTGGAGTAAGCGCGTGGCGGTGGATAAGTCGGTCTCACCTTTGCCTCCGCGCGCGCCGGTACGGGCTTGGGAAAAATGGCTGACGGCAACGGTATTGGCCATGTTGGTGCTGTGCTGCCTGCTGCCTTTGGCGGCAGTGTGGCTCAAGGCGGCAGCGGCAGGCTCTTCGTGGGTGGTTTTGCTGGAAGCGCAAACGTGGGCGGCTGCGTGGAACACGATCCGTTTCTCTGCGGCAGCGGTGGCGGCGGCGACGGTTTTGGGCGTGCTGTATGCGGCGGCGGCACGGCAAATGGCGTGGTTGCGCGCGCTGATGTTTTTGCCGTTTATGGTGTCGCCCGTGTGCATCGCGTTCGGCGTATTGTTGCTCTATCCGCAGTGGACGGCTTCGCTGTGGCTGCTGACGGCGACTTACGCGCTGTTGGCGTATCCGTTTGTGGCCAAAGACGTACTGGCCGCGTGGGACGGTTTGCCCAAAGATTACGCGGCGGCGGCGCGCACCATGGGCGCAAACGGTTTTCAGACGGCCTGTTATGTAACCGCGCCTTTATTGAAACCGGCTTTGCGGCGCGGCCTGACTTTGGCTTCGGCAACGTGTATCGGCGAATTTGCGGCCACATTGTTCCTGTCTCGCCCCGAATGGCAGACGCTGACCACCTTGATTTACGATTATCTCGGGCGCGCCGGTGCGGACAATTACGGACGGGCGATGGTGTTGACGGCGGTATTGACCGCTTTGGCTTTGGCGGCATTTTTGCTGGTGGACGAAGCGGAAGGGCAAAAGGCCGTCTGAACGCGTTTGGCCCTAATCCTCCCTTCCCATGCGCCATTGCGGCCTGTATCGAAAATTGATTGAATCCGCTATATAATTTGTTTTTAACCGTACCCAACACGACCTATCATGACCGACTTAGAAACCAAACGCCTTGAAACCCAAGCCATGCTGGACAATGCCGACTTGCTGTTTGACCAAGAACAATGCCGCGCGGCCCTGCAAAAAGTTGCCGACGACATCACCCGCGACTTGGCCGACAAATATCCCCTGCTGCTGCCTGTCATGGGTGGCGCGGTGGTGTTTACAGGACAGCTGCTGCCGCTGTTGCGCTTCCCTCTGGACTTTGACTACGTCCACGTTTCCCGCTACGGCGATAAACTCGCAGGCGGCGCGTTCAACTGGAAACGCATGCCCGACCCCGAGCAAATCAAAGGCCGTCATGTCGTCGTTTTGGACGACATCTTGGACGAAGGCCACACCATGGCCGCCATTCAGGAAAAACTGTTGGAAATGGGCGCGGCAAGCTGCCGTGCGGCCGTATTTGCCAACAAGCTGATCGACAAAGAAAAACCGACCCAAGCCGACTATATCGGTTTGGACGTGCCCAACCGCTACGTCTTCGGCTACGGCATGGATGCCGCCGGCTGCTGGCGCAACCTCGGCGAAATCTACGCCTTAAACAACAAATAAAACCAAGGCCGTCTGAAAGGTTTTCAGACGGCCTCAAACCAACACTAGGAACACATCATGATCGGCCTGCTTATCATCACGCACGAAACCATAGGCGAAGCCTACCAAGGGCTGACCCACCATTTCTTCCCCAACGGCTTTCCCGAAAACGTCCGTATTCTCGGCGTTCAACCCAATGAAGACCAAAACGACATCATCAACAACGCCATCGCCGCCTTGCAGGAATTTCCCGACAACCGCGGCGTACTGATCATGACCGACATCTTCGGCGCCACCCCGTGCAACGCCGCACGCCGGCTGGTGCGCGAAAATAAATCCGCCATCCTGACCGGCCTCAACGCCCCGATGATGATTAAAGCCATCCAATACTCATCACAAGCCGAAAACCTCTCCGACTTCACCGAAACCGTCAAAGAAGCCGCCATCCGGGGCATTTTCGCCATTACATCCGCACCCGAAGACCTGGTGTGCAAAGAAAACGGCTAAGGCCGTCTGAAACCATTCACTTTACAACCATTAGGGGAAATCCATGCTCAAACAAGAAATCGAAATCATCAACAAACTCGGCCTGCACGCGCGCGCCTCCAGCAAATTCACCCAAACCGCCTCCCAATTCCAAAGCGAAGTCTGGGTCACCAAAAACGGCAACCGCGTCAACGGCAAAAGCATCATGGGCCTGATGATGCTGGCCGCCGCCAAAGGCACCGTGATTGAGCTGGAAACAGACGGCGCAGACGAAGCCGCCGCCATGCAGGCGTTGACCGACCTCATCAACGACTACTTCGGCGAGGGCGAATAATGAGCATCGTCCTACACGGTGTGGCCGCAGGCAAAGGCATCGCCATCGGCCACGCCCACCTCATCACGCGCGGCGCGGCGGAAGTTCCCCAATACGACATCGATCCCGACAAGCTCGAGGCCGAAGTCGCCCGTTTCGACAACGCCATCAAAGCCACACGCAAAGAACTGGAACAATTGCGCAGCGCGATTCCCGAAAACGCCCCGACCGAATTGGGCGCGTTCATCTCCCTGCACCTGATGCTGCTGACCGACGTCACCCTCTCGCGCGAACCCATCGACATTTTGCGCGAGCAGAAAATCAACGCCGAATGGGCTTTGAAACTGCAAAGCGACAAGCTTGCCGCCCAGTTCGACAGCATCGACGACGACTACCTGCGCGAACGCAAACAGGACATGCTCCAAGTCGTCCGCCGTATCCACAACAACCTTGTCGGCCAAAGCAACGAACTTAACCTCGCCGGCAACCTGTTTGACGACACCGTCCTCATCGCGCACGACCTCTCGCCTGCCGATACCGTATTGTTCAAAGAGCAGCACATTACCGCCTTCGTGACCGATGCCGGCGGCCCGACCAGCCACACCGCCATCTTAGGCCGCAGCCTCGACATCCCGTCCGTCATCGGCCTGCACAACGCCCGCAAACTCATCACTGAAAACGAAATCGTCATCGTCGACGGCATCAACGGCACCCTCATCATCGATCCCGACGAAGTCGTCCTCAACGAATACCGCCGCCTCGCCCGCGAATACCGCAGCCACAAGCGCGAACTCAACAAAATCAAAAAAACCGCCGCCACCACGGCCGACGGCATCAACATTGAGTTGCTCGCCAACATCGAATCCGCCGAAGACATCAAAGCCCTGCACAACTTCGGCGCAGACGGCGTCGGCCTGTTCCGCAGCGAATTTCTTTATCTCAACCGCGACACCATGCCGTCTGAAGACGAGCAATACGAAGTGTATAGCGCGATTGTGAAAAAGATGAAAGGCAAAAGCATCACCATCCGCACCGTCGATTTGGGTGTCGATAAAAATCCGCGCTGGTTCGGCCAAAACAGCTCGCCCAACGGCAGCCTCAACCCCGCACTCGGCCTGACCGGCATCCGCCTGTGTCTCGCCGAGCCGGTCATGTTCCGCACCCAAATGCGCGCCATCCTCCGCGCCGCCGCACACGGCCCCGTGCGCATGATGTGGCCGATGATTACATCCATTTCCGAAGTGCGCCAATGCCTTATCCATCTGGACACGGCCCAACGCCAACTCGCCGAACGCGACGAAGCCTTCGGCCCGGTCAGCATCGGCTGCATGATTGAAATCCCGTCCGCCGCCATGACCGTCGGCAGCATCCTCAAGCTCGTCGATTTCATCTCCGTCGGCACCAACGACCTGATTCAATACCTCTTGTCGGTCGACCGCGGCGACGACAGCGTCAGCCACCTTTACCAACCCGGCCACCCTGCCGTTCTCAAAACGCTGCAACACATCATCCGCACGGCAAACCGCATGGAAAAAGGCGTATCCATCTGCGGCGAAATGGCCGGCGATACCGTCTTCACCCGACTGTTGCTCGGCATGGGTCTGCGCCGCTTCTCCATGAACCCCAACAACCTGCTTTCGGTTAAAAACATCATCCTGCACAGCCACACCGGCCATCTCGAAAACGATGCCGCCAAAATCCTGCGCTGCGAAGACCCGGAAAAAACCGAGAAGCTGATTAAAATCCTCAACCAAAGCGAACAGGCGGAATCGCAGGCCGTCTGAACCTCTAACAAGGGCGTGTTTCGATACACGCCCTTTTATTTGTCCCCATTTTGGGCTTACACCCGATTCTCCCTCAAGCTCCCTTCTTCCCTATTTCGCCATTTCAAAAACCAACCTTTTTCACTTTTTTCAAACACTGCTTACAGGCCGTCTGAAAAATATAGGGCGCAAGTGAAATAAAACTTTTATGCCCACACCAAAGGCCGTCTGAACCCCGAATCGCAAGGTTTCAGACGGCCTGCTGTATTCAACCGGATACCTTTTATTTTTTGCAATAAAAAACCCTTTGCCTATCCATTTCAGCTACTGTCCACTATGGATTTAGGTACCCCATATCATTCCTTTTAACTAGGTCTTCAGTACACCCAAGCCCTATATAAATACTATCCATTTGTTTTAATGATGCAACTTTTTATTTCGAAATATGTCTACTCACTCGTTTCACTTGAAAAAAGATTCAATACCTTGTAAATTTATAAAAAGATAATGGTTATCATAATATTTTAAAGGAATAATTCATGAGATTTACGCAATTTTCTGCTTTGATTGCCGCCGCAGCTTTATCAGTCGGCTCCGTATCCGCTTTTGCCAAACCGGTTCAGCTGACCGATACCGTCGGCCGTAAGGTAACCGTCGACCTGCCTGCCAAGCGCGTGGTTTTGGGCTTCTACTACCAAGACTACATGGCAATCGGCGGTAAAACCGCGCTGGACAACGTCGTCGGTTTCTCCAAAGCAGTTTGGGCCGACTGGGCGCCGCCAAGCTGGGCGGCATTCAGCAAAGCCGTGCCTAAACTGAATCAGCTGACCGACGTGGGCGAAGTGGAAGTCGGCACTTTCTCGATTGAGAAAGTATTGGCGCTGAAACCCGATTTGCTGGTTTTGGCCGAATGGCAATACAAGGCTTTGGGTTCCGATCTTGACCGCATCAACAAAGCCGGTATCCCCATCGTCGTGTTGGACTACAACGCGCAAACGGTCGCCAAACACGTTCAATCGACCAAACTCATCGGCACGCTGACCGGCCAGCAGCAAAAAGCCGACAAACTGGCGGCAGACTACAAACGCGTTGCCGACACCATCCAGGCGCGCGTGCAAAAAGCCAACCTGCCCAAGCCTAAAGTCTATGTCGAGTTCGGCAACAAAGGCCCTGCCGAGCACAGCGTTACCTTCGGCAAGAGCATGTGGGGTTCGATGGCGACACTGGTCGGCGGCAACAATATCGCCGCCTCTTCGGTCGAATTCTACGGCCCGATCAATCCTGAAAAAGTATTGGCTGCCAAACCTGACGTTATCGTGATTACCGGCCGTGAAACCGAATTGAAGAAAAACCCTGCCGCCATGGTGATGGGCTGGGGCATTCCGAAAGCCGAAGCGGAAAAACGCTTGGCCGGTTTTGCCAAACGCGCCGGCTGGGCCAACCTGCCTGCGATTAAAAACAACCGCCTCTACGCTGCCTACCACGCCAACTCGCGCACGCTGTCCGACAGCGCGTCGATTCAGTTTATGGCCAAAGCGATTTATCCGCAGTTGTTTAAGGATTTCAACCCTGAGAAAACCTATCTGGACTTCTACCGCCAAAACCTGCCGGTTGTACCGAACGGTACGTTCTACCTGTATCCGAAAGGACAATAAGGTAGTTTAGATTTTCAGACGGCCTTTTAAATCGGAAGGCCGTCTGAAATTTTTGCGGAAGAAAAAGGCAAACCCGTTCTCCCCTTTCACAACACTCTTTTTTAAAGGTTTGAAACATGAATGATTCGGTTGTCGCCGAGATTGT